>SXRM01000282.1 GCA_005792545.1 Pseudomonadota bacterium
AAACGGGGCTCCGGTCCGGCCGCGTCGGCAGCGCGGCCGGACTAGGGCTCGGTCCCGGCCCTGCCGGGACGCGCCCAGACCTCTCACAAGTTGATCGGTGCTGCGCTGCTGCCGCGCGGCGACCTAGCGATAGCCCTGGCCACCGTCGGGCATCACCACGATGCCCTGGCCGAACAAGCCCGGCTGATCGCCATTGGTGACGCTGTATGCCTGGGTTGCATGCGGGGAAAACAAAATGGTCTGACGGGTTTCCGACGGCAGGGCCAGATCGGCCGCAACTGTGTTGGTGATCGCCACCTGGCGGATCGCGCTGTGAATGGGCGGCATGCACGGCCTCCTAAAGCTTGACGACGCGGAGGTAGAATTCGTGCAGGTTCGACGTTGCCGCCGACACCAGCACCTCCATGGAGGGCGGGGCAAACGCGGCGAAAGTCCCGAACACGCCGAACTGGCCCTCGTAGAATGCTGCGTGGGTACGCTGCCCCACGTTCACGCTGACTGTACCGGGGCGCCACGGCGACCCTGGAAAGACCAGCCGTGCGGCGGCCGGCGCAGTGGCGTTGATGTGCTCAAACCCGACGACGGCGTAAGTGCCCTCGGGCAGCGTAATGTCCCAGGATGGGTTGACTTGCACCCACACGTTGGCCGTCGTAATCGACGGCGTCGCGGATGCGCGAATCCAGAATGCATCACCAGGCGGCAGCGGATGCTGCTTGCCACGAAAGAACAGCAGGCCGTAAACGCCTGTTGCTCCGCCGACGGCCGCGCTCCAGGTTGCGTCCAATCCCAATACCTCGTTGTTCGGAAACACGATCGGGCGGTCAAGCAAGGACTGGAAGTTCGGGTTGCCTGCGCCTGGCGCTGCGTCAAGTGGGCGAATGTTGGGATAGCCAATACGCAACAGCGACGGCGCATTGACCTGCAGCCTTGGGTAGCTCGTCGCACCGCCAGTGATCGCGCCATGTGCACCGACCAGCTGCATGCCGGCGGGCACATACAGCCCTGTGTCTGACGCGCGGCTGAACACGCCGTCGGCGACGATGTTGACGGCGTTAGCGGTGACAGCCGGGGTGATGGACTCATAGAACGCCGCGGTATGCAGTTCAGCCATTGGCGGACTCCTTTTGTGCGGGCTGTGCCGCTGGGTTACTGGCGATTGTGAACCTCGTGGATGCTGTGGTCGACGGTGATGCGTTGACAAGACCCTGCGACGCGCCAAAACGCGGTTGCGGCTGCCCGGGCGCGAGATTGCTGATTGACGATAACTGCTGATTACTAGTATCATTGCCCCGCCCCGCCCCGCCCCGCCAAAAATTTTGCCACAGCGGCCGTGATCGCGCGGAGCCTGTCGGACGCTCAAAATGATGGCCTAGACGCACAAGTATTTGTTATCAACAGTGAAGTCATCGAGCAAAGCCAGTCGGTGTGCGCCGGGATGCCGCGAATGCCTGGCCGCGAACCTCGCCGAGGTCGCCTGATGCATTCTTGTGGGCAATGCGGAAGACTGGCTTGACGTACGCCCCACCCGTACGCATACTGCCAGCCGGAGGTGGCCCATGACCGCAACCCAGCTTCGCGCCAACCTTTACAAGACCTTGGAGAAGGCGTTACAGACCGGCGAGCCGGTGGACATCGAATACCAAGGGCGCAGGCTCAAGCTGGTGCCCGAGCGCAAGGTGTTCAACATCGCCAATCTGCGGCCGCACCCGGGTGCGATTGTCGGCGACCCCGATGACCTTGTGCACATCGATTGGTCGAGCGATTGGAACTATGATTTTCCTTGATACCCACGTGGTGATGTGGTTGCATATCAGGGACATGGGCAGGCTCGGCGGCGCGCAGCCCCACATCAGCGGGCGCGCCTTGCTGATCTCGCCAATGGTTGAGCTTGAACTTCAGCTTTTGCACGAAATCGGCAGACTCAAAACGCTGCCCGCAGTTGTAATTGGGCACCTTGCGGCTGATGTTGGCCTCGCCATTTCCCAGCACCCATTCGATGACGTTGTCCATCACGCGGCCAAGCTGTCGTGGACGCGCGACCCCTTCGACCGCCTGATTGTGGCCCAAGCCATCGCCGGCGGCGCACCGCTGTGCACAGCCGACGACCGGATTCGTAGGCATTTTGCCGGCGCGGTGTGGGGCGCTTCGCCGCAAACGGCGTGACGGTGCGGCACTGAACCCACGCGGACTTGCCCACCGCCTACCACGGCAACGGCAATTGCCGCCCCTGCGCCTTCTCGCCAAACCCGTGCAATGAAACGCCCACGAGCCGCACGGGTCGCCGCCCGGCCTCGGTCGCCGTTTGCAGCAGATCCACCGCAATCTCGGCAATCTCGCGGGCTTCGCGCACCGGTGCCGCCGGGGTGCGGCTGCGGGTGCACAGCTTGAAATCGGCGTACTTGACCTTGAGCGTGACCGTCCGCGCGGGCGCATCGGCGCGGTCCAGGCCGTCAGCGACTTCCCAAGCCAATTGCGCCACCAGTCGCGCCAACATGGCCACGTCGAGCGAGTCTTCGGACAGCGTGGTCTCGCTGCCAAGACTTTTGCGTTCGTGGTGCGGTGTCACCGGGCGGTCGTCGCGGCCGTGCGCCAGTTCCCACAGCCACGGCGCAAACGAACCGACCGCGGCCTCCAGCGGGGCAAGTCCGGCGCCGCGGATATCGGCCGTCGTCGCAAAACCGCGCTCGCGCAGCCGCTTGGCCGTCTTGGGTCCGACGCCCCACAGGCGCTCGACCTCCAGGCGCTCGACGAACGCGGCGACCTTGTCGGGCGGCACCACCACCAGGCCGTCGGGCTTGCGCAGGTCGCTCGCCACTTTGGCGATGAACTTGTTCGGTCCCACGCCAGCCGAAGCGGTCAGCTGCAATTCGTCTCGGATGCGCGCTTTGCAGTGCTGGGCGATGCGGGTTGCGCTCGGTTCACCCAAGAGGTTCTCAGTAACGTCGAGGTAGGCTTCGTCCAGCGACAGTGGTTCGACCAGCGGCGTGCACGACAGGAAGATCTCGCGGATCTGCCGACTTGCCGCGACGTAGGCCGAGAACCGCGGCGGCAAGAACACGGCGGACGGGCATAGCCGGGCTGCGCGCGCGCAGCTCATGGCACTTTTGACGCCGTAGCGGCGGGCCTCGTACGACGCTGAGCACACCACGGCGCGCGATTGCGGTGAACCGCCGACCACGACGGGCCGGCCGCGCAGCCTCGGGTCGTCGCGGATTTCGACCGCCGCGTACGAGGCGTCCATGTCGATGTGGATGATTTTGCGCACGGGCAGGCGCTACTCGAAAAAGACCTCGCGCACGGCGATGGTCAGGTTGGGCACCGCGGTCGCCGTGACATGGTCGTCCAGTCGCGCCGTTCGCTTGTTGGCATAGCCGTCGCCCAGCGGTTCGGTGTAGACCTCGATGGCACGCGCGCGCACATCGACGATCCAGTATTCAGGCACGTCGGCCAGTGCGTACATGCGCAGCTTGGTCCCGCGATCGAGTGAAAGCGAAGAATCGGCCACCTCGACCACCAGCGGGGCGACGCTTGGGTGCGGCGCACCCGCCTGATTGACCCGCGGCGTGACACAAAGGTCTGGCTCCGGCTCGCGATCGTCGGCGAGCGCCATCGGCAGTTGCGGTCGCACCGTGAATTTGCGCCCAAGTGCGACTATCAAGAGTTCAGTCACGTTGGCAACCAGGTTGGCGTGTTCCTCGTTGTGCGGGCTCCTGTCCACGATCTCCCCAAAAATGAGTTCCACGCGCGGCCGGTCGCCAAGAGCGCCCGACTCGACCAGATTGTGGTACTCGTCTCGGGTGAAGCGATGCGGCTTCGGCGGCTCAGGTACCCGCGCCCCGCTACCGGCCGGCCACCCGCTGCTCGTCGCTGGCGTGTTGTGGGTGCGTAGTTCCATGCAAGCCTCGCGTGGGCGCCAGATGGGGCGTCCGCTTCCGCCCAGTGTGCCCCTTGCCGCCCTGCGCGACAAGCCAACGCCGTATCGACAACCGCCGGCGCGTGGTCCACAATCGACCCAACCACGCGCCCTTCGCAGGCGCCCGAGGCCGCCGATGTCGCCCCGTTCCGCCAAGCCCGAATTCGCTCCCGCTGAACCCGCCGCCGCCGAGGCTCCAGCCCCCGACGTGGCCGCCGCCGCACCGGCGCAAGGCGCCACCCACGACGACCCGGCCGATATCGCCAACGTGGTCGCCGCCGCGGCGGAGCCGCCGCTCACGCTGTGCATCGACATCGGTGGCACCGGGCTCAAGGCCATGGTGCTCGACGCCAAAGGTCGGCAACTGACCGAGCGCGCCCGCATCGAGACGCCCAAGCCCGCGACCACTGAGGCCATCCTGCGCACGCTGGTGCACCTGGTCGAGCCGCTCGGCGCGTTTGACCGCATCTCGGTCGGCTTTCCCGGCGTGGTGGTGGCGGGTACCACCCAGACCGCGCCCAATCTGGACCCTAGCTGGGCCGGGTTTCCGCTCGGCAAGGAACTCGGTGAACTGCTGGACGGTAAACCCATCAAGGTGCTGAACGACGCCGGTGTGCAAGGTCACGGCGTGGTCGCGGGCGAGGGCGTCGAGATGGTGCTGACGCTTGGCACCGGCATGGGCTGCGCGCTTTTTGTCGATGGCCACTACGTGCCGAACCTCGAACTGGCGCACCATCCGTTTCGCAAAGGCAAGTCGTACGAAGAGTATGTGGGCGCCAAAGCCCTGGAAAAAGTGGGCAAAAAGCGCTGGAACAAGCGGGTGCAGAAAGTGCTGGAGCAGATCAACCCGATCTTCAACCCGCGGGTTATCTACGTGGGCGGCGGCAACGCCAAGAAGCTTTCGGTGGCGCTGCCGGACAACGTCAAGACCACGGACAACGTCGCGGGGTTGCTGGGCGGGGTCAAGCTCTGGGGGTAGGTCATCGCCGCCAGGCGGGTGCGGTTCCTGAAATGGGGGCGATCGCCGGCATAGTATCCACGCGGTCCTGCTAAATACTGCCGGCGGCTAAGAGGGTGTGGCCAAAATCGCACCCAGCTACGGCCAAAGATCCTGGACATCTCGCGGCTTACGTCCTCCCTGCCCGGGTTAATTGGATACTGGCTCGGTCGGCGCACTTCAAGTGCGCCTCGGTCGGTCGCTCCGGGCGCGCTCGCGATCTGCCTGCAGGCTCTTCGACCTCG
>SXRM01000283.1 GCA_005792545.1 Pseudomonadota bacterium
CCCGCGGCGAGGTCGAAGAGCCTGCAGGCAGATCGCGAGCGCGCCCGGAGCGACCGACCGAGGCGCACTTGAAGTGCGCCGACCGAGGGAGTGAGGACGTAAGCCGCGAGATGTCCAGGATCTTTGGCCGTAGCTGGGTGGAATTTTGGCCACACCCTCTAAGGAGCCTGTCCAATATTACGCGATCGCTGTGGATGCACGGGAGCGGCGAGTCGGCTTGCAAAGACGCGAGCTTGCGACCCACCCAGCCAGCAAACGGGCACCGACAAAAACGAGTAGTTCTTGGCGGGGCCCTAACGCTTACGGCGGCGCCAACGACGGCGGCGCCACTGGCACAGTACGCACACAGCGCGCCCCATGGGGCTCCGCAACGGGGCACGCGACCAGGCCGTCCGAATTGAAGTCGACGCACTGACCGTTGCCCGCGGCATCACTGGGCGCATCCGTCCACATAATCCAAGCCGCGGTCTTGACGTTTTGTGCGTCTACCGGCGGCATCTCGAAGTACCTGTCGATGGCCGGCGACTCTGCACGAAACTTCCAGTCCGCGTCGAACAGTTGGCCGAGTTCTTCCGGCCGTGGTAGGCGCCACCCGGCAGTACCATTGTCCAAGGCGCGACACGATTGTTCGGCCTGGGTGCGTGTGACCACGCCCATCAGCGGTTGCTTGCGCCAAACCAGGCCGCTACGTGTGTCGGTGACCAGGCGGTCACCCATGCTCACTTCAAATGGCCTTGGCTTGGCGGTTGTCATGGGCACCGCGGGCAATGGTGGGGGCAAGTAGGCATACTGAGGCGGCTGCTTGGGCGATTCGACCACATAGCTGATACATAGCTTGAGCGCCAGGCCCGCCACCAGATAGCCAAGCACCGTCCGCAACACCTTGCCAATGCGGGCCAGGCTGATCGACCACACCAGCGTTTTTGCGATACCGGGCGGGTTCGTCTGAGAATCCAAGGTGACTTGACGACCGCCTCGCGGCGCCAAGCGCTGCGGCTCATGACGGCGAGGCTCAGTTCGCGGCGGCACCGGAACGCTAGCGCGCAGCAGGAAAGCCCTGTGCCGTAGGTGCAAGACCGTCAGCAGGTCAGCGCGCACCATCGCCAATTGCGCACCGTCCCGATCGTCAGATACCACGGCAGAAAACCGCGATGACGCGACCACATCGGTCACGCGCGGCGCATCACCGGTGGACGGCATGGCCCGCCGAGTCGCGGCCGCAAGCCAGGCGTCGTACGCAGCGTCGTCGCCGTCTTCGCCACGGACAAACACTTCAAGGATGTGCCGCGTACCGAGAATGGTGTGCACGGCGGCATAGGCACGCGGCGAGGCGGCCTCGACGTGGACCCTGACGATTTCGTAGCTGCTGATTCGATCGCCGATTTGCATGGCCACCTCCGCCACGGGGGCCGCCCGCGTTCATTCGGTCATCGTCGCACTAGCAAGGCGCTATGGAATGGCCGCTACTGGCACGACCACCGGGCCCTTGCCGTTGCCCAGCTGCCCATATTCATTGTAGCCCCAGCACCACACCTGGCCGTTCTGCAGCACAGCGCACACATCGTGCGGACCCGCGCCGATGTCCACGGCCAATGCGGGCAACGTGACGACAGTCGCTTTCTGGCCCGGCTGCCAGCCGCCGGGCACTTCGCTACCCATGCACGCGACTTTGCCGGCGTTGAGGCCGCATAGCATCGCGTCGCTCATGGCGAGGTCGGTGACGGTGCCCACGTCGGCGACCAAGGTCGCGGGCAGCGCCGTTGCCGCACTGCTGTACTGCTGGCCCTTTTCGCCCCAACACGCGACTGCACCCGTGCTCAGGCGGGCGCAGGCGCCGTCGTAAGCAATGGCCAGCTGCAAGGCGGTTGCCGGAGCGCCGGGCAAGGTGACCGCGGCCGGCTCATGGACGGTCTGGTTGCCATTGGCCACGCCGGCTTGGGCCATGTCATTGCGGCCCCAGCAGACCACGCTGCCGTTCTTGCGGATGGCGCAAAACGTGAAATGCGGTCCCACCACCGCAGTCGCGTCGGAGAGGCCAAGTACGGAGACCACCTTGTCATTGGGGCCATTGAGCGCGCCGTTGCCCAGGCTGCCGTGGTCGTCGCCCCCGAAGCACGAAACGGCGCCGCCGGTTAGCACGCAGGTCGTGCCGGCGCCGCAGGCCGTCGCCTGTGCGGTTGGCAGGCCTGGCAGCGCTTTGGGCGTAAGCGCTTCGATGAGCAGGTCGCCGCCCCAGCAGCGCAACTGGTCGCCGGTCAAGATGGCGCAGGTCTGATTCTGGCCGGCGCTCAACTGGGTGGCACCGCTGATGCCTTTGACCGTCGCGGTCTTGAGCTGGGTGGCGAGGTCGCCGGTACCTGCACTGCCGTGGCCGTTGTAGCCCGAGCACGACACGGCGCCGCCGGCGCGCAAGACGCAGACGTGGCCGTGGCCGACCGCGACCTGACTGGCGTCGCTGACCCCGGCCATCTGGGTGGGCAAGGGTTCGTGGTCGGTCATGCCGTTGCCGACCTGGCCCTGGTCGTTGCCACCCCAACACCACACGCTACCGGCCGCGCTCGCGGCGCACGCGTGGTTGGTGCCGACAGCGACCTCGACGGCCCCGCTGACGCCAGTGACCGTGACGGGCTGAATGCTGGGGCCAGCCTGGCTGTTGCCGAGTTGGCCCTGCGCGCCCGCGCCCCAGCAACGCAAGCCGTTGTCGCTGCCGATGGCGCACCCGTAACCGCCTGACGAAAGGGCCATCTGCTTGATCTTGCCGAGCGCGGTCGCCGCCGTCGGGCCGTCGTGGTAGACATCGTCGCCGACCCCGAGAAAGCCAGCAGTGTTGTCGCCCCAGCAGGTGGCCGCGCCGTCGGTGGCGATGGCACAGGTGTTCAGGCCGCCAGCTGCGACCTGCGCCACGTTGGCAAGGCCGGGCAGCGTTTTCGGACTGGCATAAGGCTGCGCGGCGGCCATGCTGTCCCATGCCGCAGCGAATTGACCCCAGCAAGCCATTTTCTGGTCAGCGGTGGCGACACAGACGTGTTCGTCACCGGCCGCGAGCGAGGTGACCTTGCCCAAGCCCGCGACAATTTGCGCCCCAGGGCGGCTGGTCTTGGTGCCGTCGCCGAGTTGGCCGAGTTGGTTGTCGCCCCAACACCACACCCCGCCGTCGCTGTCTAGCGCGCAACTGAAGGCCTTGCCCAACGCGAGGCGCTGAACCGGCTTGGCGATGTCGACCGCGATGACCGCCGTGATGGCTGGTTGGCCGTTGGCCGCCCCGGTGCCACTGCCGCCCCAACAAACAACCTTGCCGCCGGCGATGATGGCGCAGCCGTGGTCGAGGTAGGCGGCGATGGCTGTGGCCGCAGGCACAATCTTGGCAAGCGTCGGCGCATGCTGCGTAACACCATCGCCGGTCGCCAACTGGCCGTTGTAGTTGACGCCCCAGCATTGCGTTTTGCCATCGGGGCGAAGTGCGCACGAAAACACTTCGCCGGCTGCGAGCTTGCCGTACACGGTTGGCGTCACCGTCGCGTCGGCCTGCAGTGCGTCGTTCGCCAGCTCGGCGGCATCGACGTCGGGCAAGGGCGTGGTCTCTGCGGCGTCAGGTTGGACGTCGGTCACACTGACGTCGGCGAGGTTGCCTTTGGCTGAACAGCCCTGCGGTGTACAGGTCCAACCCGTCGGACACGCCAAGGTGGCGCCGCATGGCGGGGCGCAGGTGGCGTCGAGGCAGACGCCTTGCGCGCAGGCCTTGGTCGCTCCACAGCTGGCCGTGCAGATGCCGACGTAGCACAGGCTGGAGCTGCACTCGTTGTCGGCAGTGCAGGTCGCAAAAAACCGCCGCTTTGCTGTCGCGGTGACGCAGCCGACAGCGATGAGCACGGCGAGGCAGATCAGCAACCAACGGGGCATCTTGCGGCGCTTCGGCGGGCACATTGCCGCTAGGGGGCGCCTGCGGATCGTGCGGTGCGCGGTGCGGGGGTGTCAATGGTACGGGCGGCAGCGATGCTTGAAAGCAGGGCGGCGGGTCGAGTTCTGATTTTCAGCGGTGCCGTCGCTGAAAATCGACGATTTTCGGTGGCGGCGGTGCTGGAATTGAAAGCTCGTCCGCGGCTGGGCGCCCGGCCGGCCTGGGCGTTTGGCGGCGACGATGACCAGACCGATGGCGCGCGCCTTGGGCCCTTTGGTTGTCACCGCCGCCTCAAAACCGCCACCAGCGGCAGCCACACCAGCACGACCGTCGCCGCCGTCGCCAAGCCGAGGTCATCGAAACGCGCGCGCAGGCCAAGGAATGCGACCGCCGCCGCCGTCACCAGGCCAATCTGCGCGCGCGCCCGCAGCGGCGACTCCGCCGGGACGAGGTAGGCGCAGAACGTGAGGAGTGCCGGGCCCAATGCAGCGTGGTCGCCACCCATGGAGAGGAACGCCGCGGGCCCCATGGCCACCGCCAGGCCGTTGTCGTTGCTGCGGCGACGCCAGACCAGGGCCAGGTGGACCCACAGTGGGGTAGCGCAGATGACGGCAGCCACCAGCAACTGACCGCGCGACGGCGGCGAATCAGGCGGACACTCAAGCCCCGGCGTGCAATCGTGGTCCATCGGATCGGGTCCGGTCGCTAGGAATGCCCAGCCAAGTACGAACGCGCACTTGACCGCATGAAGTACCCCAGGTGGCCACCGCCACTGAGTGGGCAAGGTGGACAGGCTCGTTCCAGCCCGCATGAAAAAGAACCACTCCGCAGGTACCAATGCCGGCAAAGCCGCCCACACGGAGCCGAACCCGAGATGCAAAAGGTCGCTGGCGAGATCGGCATTCACAGTTCCGCCCCCTCGCCGCCTCCGTCCGGAACCACCGTCACCGCGGCCGTCGCCGTCACCGCGTACCAGTCCACCTTGCGCGTCAACGCCATCACCAGCCCGAGCAAGCCAAAGCACAGCAAAGCGCCAAGCAGCAGCGCGTGGTCCTCGGACTGCAAAAGCACGAACAGCGCGCCATACAGCGCCCCAATCAGCCCCGCGAAGCCAGCGCCCAAGCGGCTACTGCGCAACACATGCCGCACATAGAATGCCAGCAGCGCCACGCAGGCCACCGCCGAGATGGCGTACGCCGCCCAGAACTCAATGTGCTCGGCCAGCGCCACCAGCAACAGGAAGAACATCGCCAGCGACATGCCCACCAACAGGTATTGCAACGGGTGGATCTGCATGCGCCGCAGGAGCTCAAAAAGCGCGAACACCGCAAACGTGAACGCCACGAACAAGAACCCGTACTTGGTCGCGCGGTCCGTTTGCACGTACAGGTTGACCGGTTCGACAAAGCGCACGCCGAGCGCGTTGACCGGCTCGTTGACGTTCTTGAGGTGCGCCTGTACCCGCTTCTCGACCCCCGACGCCAGGTGGCTGGTCTGCCAGGTCGCTGCAAAGCCCGCCTCGGTGATGTCCTTGGCGTCGGGCAGAAACTGGCCATCAAAGCTCGGATGCGGCCACGGCGACTGCATCTGAACCTTGGTGTGCTTGCCGACCGGCGTGAAGGCCAGCCGCTCGCCGCCTTGCAAATCGAGGTCCAGCGCAAACGCGAGATTGCCGGCCGGCGCCACCACCTTGGCGTGGATGGCCGACACCAAGCCAGAGTTGCCGCTGCCACCCAGCAGTTCGACCGCCCTGCCCGCCCACAGCAACTTCGGCGCCCCGCGCACGCCACGCGTATCGCCAAGCCCAAGCACTAGCTCCGGCTGACCAAAGGTGTAGGTGACGGTCGGGTCGTCCGGCAGCCCGTAGGCCGCCGGCAAGGTGAAGCTGCCGGTCAGCTTGTTGCGGGCCGTGTACAGCAGCGCCGGGTAGATGCCGCGGTAGCGAAACTCGGTGGTCACTTGCGCTTGCACATCGAGTGCCTGCGGCAAGAACACTTGTGTGCCGTGAAAGTAGCTGAAATCGAGCCGCTCGGCGCCCGTCTTGGCATCGACGCTGTGGATGCGCTCGGTCCGCTTGTACGGCACCACCAGCAGCGGCCCTACCACGGTTTGCTGACCGACGCCGGTCGCTTGTACTTCGCGGACGACGGTCGCCGCTGTCTCCATGCGCGTGCCGACGAGCTCCCGGACGTCGCCGACGCCAATGTTGACCAAAAACGCCAGCATGGCGACAACCATGGACTTGACTAGGAAATTGCGATTCATCACTGCCTCCGCGCGGTGGTGCGCAGGGACAATGTGCGACAGGTGTGTGAAGCGCCGATGCTGCGACTGTGAATTGGCGGTGAAAAGGCGGTGAAGCTACGCGACTGGCAAGCTCAACCGCGCCTGCACGCCGCCCTCGACGTTGCCAACCGTCACCGCACCGCCGTGCAACGCGGCGATTTCGCGCACCAACGGCAGGCCGAGACCGGTGCCTTTCTTATCCTGGCCGGGTGGCGGCAGCGAATAGAACCGCTCGAAAAGCCGCGGCAATGCGAAATCGGGGATGGCCGGGCCGCGATTGACGATGCGCACCGTCGCCGTCGCCTGTTCGCGCGCGGCGTCCAAGACGATGACCGTGTCGGGCTGGGCAAAGGCGACCGCGTTGTCCAGCAAGTTGCCGATGGCCTGGCCGAGCAACAGCCGGTCGCCGCGCACGCAAAGACCACTGGCCACGGAGGTTTGGACCTGCAAGCGCGTCGCGGCCAACTGGGTCTGCCGCGAGCCCACCTGCTCGGCAATCAGCGCATCCAGGGGCACCACCGCTGGAGCTTCCATGCCGCGCAGCTGCTCAAGCTTGGCCAGCAGCAGCATGCGCTCAATCAGCTGGTGTAGCCGCGCGGTCTGTTCGGCCACATGGCGAGCAAAGCGCGCGCGGTCTGCCGCCGGCAGGTCCTCTTGCAACAGCTCCGCCGAACCGGCGATGGCGCTGAGCGGACTTTTCAGCTCGTGGGTCAGCGCGTGCACGTAGTCGCTGACGTAGGCCTTGCCGTCGATCTGCGCGCGCAAGTTCGCAACTGCTCGGGCCAGCTCCGCCAATTCACCCAGCGCCACCGGCATTTCGGCGCGTTGACCGCGGCTCAGTTCGCCCGCGTAGCGCACGATGCGACCGACGCCGCGCGACAGCCACAGCGAGACGCCCAGGCCGATGGCCAGCGACAGCAGCGTGAGCACCGCGCCCGCCTTGATGAGCCGCGACCTGCCAGCGTCGATGAACGGCTGAAAGCTGCGGTTGGGCTTGCTGACCGTTACGACACCAAGGATGCGCTCGCCGTCCTTGACCGCGGCGGCGACGTGCATGACCGAGCTCAGTTCGTCGTTGGGGTCCGAGCGGGTGGACCGCGCTCCGTACTTGCCTTGCAGCGTGCGGGCCACGTCGTTCCAGCGGCTGTAGTCGGCGCCGATTTCTTTGCGGTGCGAGTCAAAGGCGACGATGCCGTGCGCGTTGGTCACGTAGATGCGGATGGTGGCCATCTCTTTGGCAAAGCCCCCGATGCGGGCGTCGAGCTTGCGCTGCAAGTAGGCGTCGGCGGCCCGGCGAAAGCGCCCGTTGGCGAGGGTGCCCGCTTGCAGCTCGTCGCGGACCAGCTCAGCCAGCAGGTTGGCGATGTCGTTGAGGGTGTCTTCGGTGCTGCGCCGCACACCGGGCTTAAGTTCTTGCGCGAACACCTGCAGCAAAAACCAGCCGCCGAGCGCCACAATCGCGAGGTAGCCCAAGAAGATGCGCAGGCCCAGCGTCACGGCGGCGGCTCAAAGCTGTAGCCGAAGCCGCGGTGGGTGGCGATCGGGTCGTCGTGCGCCGCCACGGCCTTGATGCGCTGGCGCAGCCCCTTGACGTGCGCGTCGACGGTGCGCTCGGTGGTCGTTTGCGCGTTGTTCCACACCAGCTCCAGCAGCTGTCCGCGCGAGAACACCCGCCGCGGCCGACCGACCAGAAAACGCAGCAGCTGGAATTCCGCGTGGGTGAGGTCAAGCGGCACGCCGCGCCACAGGATGCGTGCCCTGCCCTCGTCCACCTCGACGACGCCATGCTGGCTTGGGGCGACGGCCTCGGCGCTAGGGGTCAAGCGCGCACGTTTGAGGATGACCTTGCAGCGCGCCACCACCTCGCGCG
>SXRM01000284.1 GCA_005792545.1 Pseudomonadota bacterium
CCCATGCCAAAGACGACAAGGGCCGGCGCACGACCCTAGCGCATGAACTGTGCCACCTGCTGCTGGATCGTGAGGGCGCGTTGCCCCTTGCGGAAGTGCTGGGCGGGGCTGCGCCACCCGGGGTCGAACGCAGGGCGCGCGCGTTCGCGGCAGAGTTCCTGGTGCCCAAGGCGGCTGTGGCCCGCGTCTGGTCTGCGGCCACCTCATGCGAGCGGGCATTTGAAACGCTGTGTGACCAGTACGCGGCGAGCGCAGAGCTTGTGGCGTGGCAGATTCGCAATACGATTGCAGAGCGAACTGCGGAGCAAACCGCGTTTTTGCGGCGCTATGTCAGTCAACCTGCGCGGTTTTAGGCGATGACGAGCGGTGTTTGCCGCCGGTCGCGGGCTGGCAGGGCCGACCTGAGTTCGTTGGCATCGCGCCGAAGATCCGGCCGTCGTTTGGCGCACGAAGCGGTCGCGCAATCGCGATAGCGCACCGCCCGAACGCAGCCTCATCCCCTACCCAAACCGGCTCGGATACCCACACCCAAACTTCTTCTCGGGATGCAGCGCCTGCGCCCGCGCAATCAACTGCGCGTCGCTCTCCACGCGCTCCTCATCCACCGCGCACGCCTCGACCGGGCACGCGGCCAGGCACTGCGGCTCGGGGTGAAACCCCACGCACTCGGTGCACGCCGCCGGGTCGACCTCGTAGCGGTCGTCGCCCTGGTGGATGGCGTCGTTCGGGCACTCGGGCTCGCACGCGCCGCAGCTGTTGCAGTCTTCGGTGATTTTGAAGGCCATGGCTTCCTCACTTGCCGGCGGAGCGCCGGACGGTCAACGCGCGCCTACGGCCAACGGGCCGCCGCCACGCGCACGGTTTCGTAGAACCAGGGGACTACGCCCAAAACGACGCCGCCGACGGTTGCCACCGCCAACGCCACGCCAGGCAAGAAGGCGGTCGGTGTTTGCGGTGCGGCGGCATCGGCCGGTTCGATGTACATCTGCCGCACGATGCGCAGGTAGTAGTACAGCGACACGGTCGAGTTGACGGCCGCCACCGCCACCAGCCAGTGCAACTCGGCCTGGGCCGCGACCGAGAACAACAAGAACTTGCCGGTAAAACCGCCCAGCGGCGGAATGCCGGCCAGGCCGAAAAGCGCCAGCATCATCGCCAATGCCAGCAGTGGGTGGCGGCGCGACAGCCCGCGAAACGCCGAAAGCTCCTGGCTGCCGGTGTGGTGGTGCACCACAGCGGCAGCAGCAAACGCGCCCAGGTTGGTGACGACGTAGACCACCAGGTAATACGTCACGGCCGCTGCGCCGTCGCGGGTCGCGCCGCACAGGCCCACCAACAAGTAGCCTGCCTGCGACACTGCCGAAAATGCCAGCAGCCGCAGCACGTTGGTCTGCACGACGGCGCCCAGGTTGCCGACGGTCATGGTCAGCGCGGCCAAAAGTGCCACCGCGGGCGTCCAAGCAGCCGCGTGCGGACCCGCCACCCGGTACAGCACCACGGCCAGCGCCGCGACTGCCGCCGCTTTGCTCGCGGTGCCCAGCCACGCCGCCACCGGCAACGGCGCACCCGTGTAGACCTGCGGCGCCCAGGTATGCAGCGGCGCCAAGGTCAGCTTGAAACCCAGACCACCCAGCACCAGACCCATAGCCAGGTACGCGGCTGGCGTCGTGGGCAAGCGCGCCGCCATCAAGGCAAGGTCGAGGGTGCCGGTCAGGCCATACAGCCAGCCCAGGCCATACAGCAGCAGCGCCGAAGCCAGGGCACCGACCACGAAGTATTTGAGCGCCGCCTCGGCCCCCACCGCGTCGCGCCGCCACGCCACCAGCAAGAACAGCGGCATGGTTGCGGTTTCGAGCGCGAGGTAGAAGGTCACCGCATCGCGCGCCGAGGGCACCAGCAGCATGCCGGCGAGGTTGAAAAGCAGGATCGCCAGGAACTCGCCGCGGTTGGGCAGCGTCGCGTCCACGGTGCCTTGGCCTTGCCAGGCCGGTTGCGCCAGGCACAGCACGCCCGCCGCCGCCACCAGCAGCGCCAGCTTGAACCACCAGCCAAGCGGGTCCATGGCAAAGCGGCCGCCGAGCAGCTCACCGCTGTCGGGCACGAGGGCGACCAGGGCCACTAGCGCACCGACCACGCCGACCAGCGCGATGGGCAGCAGGCGCTTGCGCCCGGTGTCGTCGACGAAAAGGTCGGCCACCAGCACCAGCAGGGCCGTGGCCAGCACCAGCAATTCAGGCAGGGCGAGCGTCGGCATGGCCTAGAGCCCCCCGGGCAGGGCGTTCAGCCGGTTGACGACGGCGAAAAGCGGCGGTTCCACCAGATCAATCAGCAGGCCGGGCAACACGCCTGCGACCACCAAGGCCGCGACCAAAAGGCCTGTGCTTAGGCGTTCGGTCAGCGTCGCGTCGTTCAGATGCAGGTAGTGGGGGTCGCGCACCGGACCTTGAAACGCAGCGCCCAGGCCGCGCAGCACATAGACCGCGGTCACCACCACCGACAGGGTCGCCACGATGGTCAGCGTCCGGGTGTAGACGGGCGGCGTCCACGCATTGCCAAAGAAGCCACCCAAGAATACATGCGCCTCAGCCACGAACCCCGAAAGCCCTGGCAGGCCCAGCGACGCCATGCCGCCGATGTAAAAACAGGTGGCCAGCCACGGCATGACTCTGCCCAGACCGCCCAGCTCCGGGATCGTGCGGGTGTGGGTGCGGCCGTAGACCATGCCGATTAGCGCAAAGAAAAGCGCCGTCATCACCCCGTGGCTGACCATCTGCAACACCGCGCCCTTGGCACCGAGCAGGTTGCAGCTGGCGACGCCGAAAAGCACAAAGCCGCAGTGGCTGACCGACGAGTAGGCGGTGAAGTACTTGAGATCGGTCTGGCGAATCGCCCCGAAGGCGCCGTACAGGATGTTGACGGTGGTCAGGGCCATGAAGAAAAGGCCCCAGTCGCGGGCGCCTTCGGGCAGCAGATACACGCCGATCCGCAGCGCGCCATAGCCGCCGAGCTTCATCAACACACCCGCATGCAACATCGACACCGCGGTCGGCGCCGACGCGTGGCCATCGGGCGACCAGGTGTGAAACGGGTAGAGCGCACCGAGCACGCCAAAACCGATGAACACGACGGGAAACACCCAGTGCTGCAGCGCCGGGTCGTAGCGGAACTGCGCCAGCTGCGTCAGGTCAAAAGTCTTGCCGCCGGCCGCCCACCACAACGCCAGAAAACCGACCAGGATGAGCGCGGAGCCGACCATCAGCATCAGCGTCAGCTTCATCGCCGCCATTTCCTTGCGACCGGTACCCCAAATGCCGATGAGCAGGTACATGGGCAACACGGCGATTTCGTAGAACACGAAGAACAGGAACAAATCGAAGCTGACGAACACCCCAAACACGCCGGTGACCAGCAGCAGCAGCAGCGCAAAGAACTCTTTGGCGCGGTCTTGGACTTGCCAACTCGCAAGCACCCCACAAAAGATCACCAGGCTGGTCAGCAGCACCATCGCCATCGACACGCCGTCCACGCCGACCAGATACGCGATGCCCAGCGACGGGAACCAGCTGTGCCGTTCGACCAGATACAACTTTGTGGTCGTCGCGGTGCGCGCCACGGCCGCGTCAGGCGTTGCCGCTTGCCAATAGGCCCAGGTTGCGAGGCCGGCGACGAACAGGTGCGCGCCCGTACCAGCCAACGCCACCCACCGAATCAGGTGTGCGCGCCCGGCTGGCACGGCCAGCACCACCAGGGCGGTGGCCAGTGGCAAAACGACAATGGCGGTGGCCCAAGGCATCGCCTACCCCGCCCGCGCCGCGGCCCACAGCAGGCCCACCACCAACGCCACACCGGTCAGCGCCCACGCCGCGTACGCCTGCGCCTGCCCGGTCTGCGCTGCCTGCACCCCAGCGCCAGCCAACCGCGTCAGCACCCCTACCCCGTGCATGCTGCCGTCGACCACCATGCGGTCGAACCAGGCGATCGGCGCGGCAACCAGGCGAAAGATCAGCTTGCGCGTCACCCACAGGTAGACTTCGTCGATCCAGAACTTGTGGCGCAGTGCTCGGTACAGGCGACCCAGCCGCGCCGCTGCCGCTTCGGACCGCCCCAGATCGCCAGCGTACAGCCAGCCCGCCGCGGCGAACCCGACCAACGCCACCACCGTCGTTGGCACGGCCACCGCCCAGTCGATGCCGGTGTGCACAGCCGCGCCCGGCAGCGCGACCCACCGCGACACCGGAACAAAGCCGGCGACCGCGGCGAGCACGGCCAACGCCCCCATCGGCAGCACCATGGTCAGCGGCGCCTCGTGGGCATGCGCGGTGGCTTCGCGGCGCGGTTGCCCCCAGAACGTCAGCAGGTAGACCCGCGCCATGTAGAAGGCAGTGAGGCCCGCGACACCCAGGCCGACTGTGAACACCAGCGGGTGGCCACCGTGCAGCGCCGCCGCCAGGATTTCGTCCTTCGAAAAGAACCCCGACAGTGGCCAGATGCCGGCGATGGCCAGCGTCGCAAGCAGGAAAAGCGCGTGGGTCAACGGCATCGGCTTGCGCAGCCCGCCCAGGTGCCACACATCGCCGGTGTGCGCCGCGTGCAACACCGCGCCTGCGCCAAGGAAAAGCAGCGCCTTGAAAAACGCGTGGGTGAACAGGTGGAAAAGCGCCGCCGAGTGGCCGGTCGGGTCGCCGCCGTCGCAGGTGCCGAGCGCCAGCATCATGTAGCCCAGCTGCGAGAGCGTCGAGAACGCCAGCACCCGCTTCAAGTCGTCTTGCGTGCACGCAATGGCGGCGGCAAACAACGCCGTGAACGTGCCCACCAACAGCACCACAGTCAGCGCGCCGTCCGCCGCGGCAAACAGCGGCAACGCCCGCGCCACCAGATAGACGCCGGCCACCACCATCGTCGCCGCGTGGATGAGCGCGGACACCGGCGTCGGACCCTCCATGGCGTCAGGCAGCCAGATATGTAGCGGAAACATGGCGCTTTTGCCGGCGCCACCCATGAACAGCAAGAGACAGCCCAGCGTGAGCGCGGTCATGCCGCCGAGCACCGGCGCTTGGCTGGCCAGGGCTGCCAACACATCGGACCGACCCAAGAATGCGAAGTCCAGCGCCTGCAAATCGCCTGCCGCAGCGCCGAGCTGTTGCCGCACGTCGAACGCGGCATGACCCAGCAGCAGGATCGCCACCAGAAAGCCCAGATCGGCAAAACGCGTGACGACGAATGCCTTCTTGCTCGCCGCTACCGCCGCTGGCCGGTCGAACCAGAAGCCGATGAGGAAAAACGACGAGGCGCCGACCAGCTCCCAGCACACGAACATCTGCACCAGGTTGGGGGCCAGCACCAGGCCCAACATGCTGAACGTGAACAGGTTGAGGATCGCGAAGTAGCGACCGTAGCCCGCTTCGCCGTCCATGTAGGCCAGCGAATACAGGTGCACCAGCGCCGACACCGTCGTGACCACCACCACCAAGAGCACGCTGGCGGGGTCGAGCAGGGTTCCAGCGTCGATGCGCAGACCTTCTTGGAAGCGCAGCCACTCGGTTTGCCAGGGCAGAAGCGTCGGCAGTGGCCCGGGCGGCGATGCGAACTGCAAGTAGTCGAACGCCAGCCACCAGCTGAGCGCCGCCGACAGCGCCACTGAGGCCGCCGCCACACCGCCGGCCCAGCGCGTGCTGAACGGCCGCACCAGCAAGCCCACCGCCAGAAACGACAGCAGCGGCAGGGCCGGGATGACCCAGGCGTGCTGGACGATGGCGCTGGCGGCGTAGCTCACGGCGGCCCTCCGGCGCTATCGCGGCCGTCGCCAGTTAGTTCGGTGACATCCACAGTGCGGCGCTGGCTGTACAGCAACACGAACAACGCCATGCCGACCACCACCTCGGCGGCGGCGACAGCGACCACGAACAGCGCCATCACCGCGCCATCGACCCGGCCAGGCGCGCGTAGCGCATTGAACACGGCGAACTGCACCGCGGCGGCGTTCAGGCACAGCTCCAGTGACAACAGAATCCCCACAGCATTGCGGCGGGTCAGCAGGCCATAGATGCCGAGCGAGAACAGCGCCGACGTGACCAAAAGCCACGCGTGCAAGCCGCTGCCGCCGGCGTGCAACAGTTCAGCCATGGTTTGCCTCCGCGGGCGGCAGGGCGGCGACGTCGACCTTGCGGGCAACCGCGATGCCGCCCACCAGCGCCGCCAGCAGCAGCACCGACACCGCCTCGAACGGCAACACATAGCCCTGCGGGCCGGCGTCGAGCAGCGCCCGACCGATGGCGCGGGTGTCGCCACCCAACACTGGGCCTTGCACTGCAGCGTCGGGCAGGCTTGCCAGGGCCCACAGGTTCACGACGAAAAAGCCGACCGCTGCGACCACGCCGACTTTATGGCGCCAGGGCGTCGGTTCATCCTCGAGCAAAGCCTGGGTGCGGGTCAGCATGACCAGGAACACCAGTAGGACCACGATACCGCCGACGTAGACCAGGATCTGGATGCCGGCCAGGAACCCGAAGCCCAAAAGCGCGTAGAAGGCGGCGCTACAGCCAAGCACACCCATCAACGCCACCGCCGCGCGCAGCAGTCGACGGTTGCCGACCACCGACCACGCCAGGCTGAGGGACAGGGTCGCAAACACCCAGAATAGCGCACTGCGTAGGGTTTCAGCCGACATCTGCAGCCTCCACCGACCCAGGCTGGGTGGGCACAGGCACAGGCGCAGGGACAGGCACAGGCCCAGGCACAGGGACAGGATCGGGGGCAGTCCGCGCAGCGGACTTCTCGAACGCAGCGGGGGACTTCAGTCCCACGCCCTGCGCAGCCTCAGCCTCAGCGGCCTTGCGCCGCGCCGCCCGCTTCTCCGCCAGCGCCTGCAACACGGTCGGCCCACAGAAGGGATCGCGCGGCTCGCACGCGGCCTTGCGGGCGTCGGGATCCGCCTGCTTGTTCAGCAGCGCCGCCGTCGGACCGGCGTAGCCGTTGAGCGTGTAGACCAGCAGCCGCCGGTCGTAGACCGCCGACTCAAAGCCCGGGCCGAAGTGCAGCACGTTGAACGGGCACACCATCACGCAGGTATTGCAAAAGGTGCAGGCGTCCAGGCGCCAGATAAAGGTGTCGAGCTCTTTCTTGGTCAGCGCGCCCTTTTCGCGCTGGGTGATGACGATGCTGCGGTTGGGGCACTGGTCTTCGCAGATCCGGCACACCGTGCAGCCGTGGTAGCCGTCGGCGTCGTGGTGGAAGCGCAGGGCGCCGCGAAAGCGCTCGGGCACGCGCAGCGTTTCGCGGTTTTCGGGGTAGTGCTGGGTGACGACGGTGCTCGGTCGCGCCACGTAGCGGCCGGTGACGCGCATGCCGCCGAGCAGTGACGCGATGCCTTTGCGCACGGCGCCAACGGAGCCGGCGGTGTCGAGCCATGGGCCAGCTACGGCGACCGCCCCGCCGCTTGGACCGGGTAGCAGCGCCGCGGTGCCTGCTGGCGTCGCGGCAGGATGGACGAGGTCGTCGCTCACGGCGCACCCCCTGCGTCGTCGCTTGAGCCGGCCGCCGGCAATTGCGGGACCGGCGCCGCCGCCACGGTCGGAAAGAAGTACCAACCGCTCACCACCAGCACCGCCGCAAAAAACAGGTTGGCAAAGCCAATCGGCAGCAGCACCTTCCACTCCAAGCGCATCAGTTGGTCGACCCGCAGGCGTGGAAAAGTCCAGCGGAACCACATCAGCAGAAACACCACGGCCGCCGCCTTGCCCGCAAACCACAGGCCCGGCGGCAGCATGTCCATCGCCGCGTTCCACGCGCTCCACGACCCGATGTGCAGTGGCATCCAGCCGCCCAAGAACAGCGTGGTCGCCATCGCCGCCAGCACGAACAGGTTCAAGAACTCGGCCAGAAAGAAGAACGCGAAGCGCAGCCCGGAATACTCGGTGTGAAAGCCGGCGGTCAGCTCACTTTCGCCTTCGGCCAGATCAAACGGCGTGCGGTTGATTTCTGCCGTGCCCGCGACCACGAACAGCACAAAGGCGACCAGGCCGGCGCCGTGCGCGCGCCAGATCCACCAGCCTTCCTGCTGGGCCAGCACGATGCCCGACAGCTGCAACGTCCCCGAAAACAACACAGCCACCAGCAGCGCCAGCATCGCTGACAGCTCGTAGCTGATGATCTGGGCCCCCGCGCGCATGGCGCCGAGCAGGCTCCACTTGTTGTGGCTCGACCAGCCGCCGAGCAGGATGCCGAGCACGCCCAGCCCCGCGACCGCGGTGATGTAGAGCACCCCGATGTCCAAATCGACGACCTGGGCGTGCGGACCCATGGGCAGGGCAATGATGCACAACACCATCCCCGCAAACGACAGCACCGGCGCCAGGATGTGCAACAGGTGGTCCGAGCCGGTCGGTACCACGTCTTCTTTGAGCAACAGTTTGACGGCGTCAGCTACCGCCTGCAGCGTGCCGTGCGGCCCCACCCGGTACGGGCCGACGCGACACTGGAAATGCGCCGCTATCTTGCGTTCAGCGTAGATCAGCACCAACCCCAGCACCGTCACAAACGCCGCCACGCCCAGCACACTGCCCACAACCACACCGAGCGCCGGCCACGGATCGGTCGGCGCCAGATGGGCGGCGCGGCTGGCCAGGCTTTGCGGGTCGAAATGCACCGGCATTTCTCCTAGCGGTCGATATCGGGGATGACCAGGTCCAGGCTGCTCAAGATGGCCACCAGGTCTGCCACTCGGCCGCCGGTCGCCGTGGTCGTGACTGCCCACAGGTTGTTGAAGTTGGGGGTGCGAAAGTGCACGCGGTACGGGGCTTCGCCGCCGGTCGACACCAGCATGGCGCCGAGCACGCCGCGGGCGGTTTCGAGGTGGCTGTACCACACGCCCGGCTTGACCTTGATCTTGGCCGCCGGCTTGACCAGAAAGTGTTTGCCTTCTGGAATGTTGTCGAGCAGTTGTTCCACGATGCGGATCGACTGCCGCATCTCTTGCATGCGCACGGCATAGCGGTCCCAACAGTCGCCGCGGCTGCCGACAGGCACGTCGAACGCCACCTGGCCGTACAGGCCATAGGGCTCTGCTTTGCGCAGGTCGTGAGCGACGCCACTGGCACGCAGCACCGGACCCGTCGCACCGAGCGCAACCGCGTCCTGCGCAGTCAGAACCCCGACGCCGCGCAGGCGTTCTTGCACGATGACGTTTTCGCTCAGCAGTGCCTCGTATTCGTCCAAGCGCGGCTTGAACACCGCCAGAAACGCTTTGACGTCGGCCACGAGCTCAGGGTGGATGTCGTGCATCACGCCCCCCGGCTGGATGTAGTTCATGGTCAGCCGGCCGCCGATGGTGCGCTCGAACACGTCGGTCAAGATCTCGCGGTCGCGAAAGCCGTAAAAGAACGGCGTGAACGCCCCCAGATCCATGCCAAACACGCCCCACCACAGCTGGTGGCTGTGGATGCGCTGCAGCTCGGTCACCAGCGTGCGGATGGCTTCGATGCGGCTGTTGGTCTCCATCGCCGCGGCTTTCTCGACCACCATCGTCGCCGCCCAGTTGTTGGCCAGCGCCGACAGGTAGTCCATTCTGTCGGTCAGGTGCACCAGCTGCCGGTAGTTGCTGTGTTCGCAGATCTTTTCGATGCCGCGGTGGATGTAGCCGAGCACCGGAATGACCTGGTGTACCGTCTCGCCATCGAGTTTGAGCACCAACCGCAGCACGCCGTGGGTGCTCGGGTGCTGGGGCCCCATGTTGACGAAGTACTCTTGGGTGCCGAGCAGGCTCTGGCTTGGGAGCGCGTCCAGACGAGCGCGCAGGGTGGTGGCAACGGTGGCGTTCACGACGGCCGCTCCAGCATGAAGTCGTCGGCGTAGTCCTTGCGCAGCGGAAAGCCCTGCCAGTCGTCGTCCAGGAACAGGCGCCGCAAGTCCGGGTGGTCAGTGTAGTGTACGCCGAACAGGTCGAACACTTCGCGCTCTTGCCACTGGGCAATTGGCCAGACGGCGCACAGGCTGGGCGCAACCGGATTATCGCGCGCGACGTCGACAAACACCGTCAGGTGGTGCCCACACTGCAGCGAGGTCAGCACGTACACCAGCTCGATTTGGCCAGTCTGCACCCAATCGATGGCGGTGTGGGTTTCCAACAGGTCGAAAAGCAGGTCGGCGCTGGCAAACAGTTGTTGGGCCAGGACCGGCCAGTGCGCCAACGGTACTTTGACCGCGGGCCGATCGCAGTCGGGGCGCAGTTGCGCGGCTGGACACAACTTTTGGATCTTCGCCACCAGCGATTGCGCATCCAGCGCCTGTCCGGATACGGGTAGCAGCGACGTCGCCATGGTCAGACTCGGCTCGCACTGGCGTAGCTGGCGCCGACGGTTGCGGCGGCCGCGCGGTCCACGGTTGCGGTTTCTTGCACCAACTCCGCGATTTCGGCGCGCACCTGGTGCAGCGTCATGCCATCGGGCAGCGCGGCCAGCACCGGTTTGCGGACCTCACCCGGCCGAGCGAGCGTGGTGCCTTCGCGGATCATCTTTTGCAGGGTTAGCAGGCCATACAGCAGCGCCTCGGGCCGCGGCGGGCAGCCGGGCACGTAGACATCGACCGGAATTACCTCGTCGGCGCCGCGGATGGTGGTGTAGCTGTGGTACAGAAACGGTCCGCCCGAAATGGCACAACTGCCAGTGGCGATGACGTAGCGCGGTTCGGCCATCTGCTCCCACAACGTGCGCAGCCGCGGGGCCATCTTCTTGACGATGGTGCCGGCGATAATCAGCAGGTCGGCCTGGCGTGGCGACGGCCGGGCGACTTCGGCGCCAAAGCGCGCAAGGTCATGGCGGGCGGCACCGGTCGCCATCATGACTTCAATAGCGCAGCAGCTGGTGCCAAAGGTCAGCGGCCACAGGCTGTTGGCGCGGCTCCAGTTGACCACCTGATCGATGGCGGTCAGCAGCGCCCCGCCGCCGGGCAGGGGCAATAGCGCGCCGGGCAGGTTGTCGGTGACTAGACCCACTGCAGTGCCCCCTTTTTCCAGGCGTAGAGCAGTCCGACCAGCAGCACCGCGCCGAAAATCGCGGCTTCGACCAGGCCTGCCACGCCAAACTCGCGCAAGACCGTCGCCCAAGGCAGCAAAAACGCGGCCTCGACGTCGAACACCAGGAACAACAGACCGAAGATGTAGTAGCCGACGTTGAACTGTAGCCAACTCGGGCCGACCGGGGTTTCGCCGCATTCGTAGGGTTGGTTTTTCAGCCCACCTGGCGCGTGCGGGGCGACCAGGCGCGAAATGCCGAGGCCACCCAGCGTCATCGCTGCGGCAAAACCCACGAAAACCAGCACGTACAGGTAGTCCATGGCCCGCCCTGCTGCGTTGGCGTCGGACACGCGCCGTGGATTCGGCCGGTCGTCGCCTGGGCGGTGTGCCCGCCGCCCGCACGCGCAACTTCAACGCTTTTGGGCGGTTGGGTCCAGCGGTTGCGTCATGGGTTTGTCGTGGCGGGGCGCGGGTTTGTCATGGGCTTGTCGCTGGGGCGGCATCCATCAGCGCGGTCAACAGGGCGTCAGGTTCATGCAGGATCGCCATCGTCGTGCGGACGCAGCCCTGTGCACATGACCTGCATGGCGCACAACGCGCGCACGCGTCCGTCGGGCGTCCAACGCAGGCGCCGGTCGAGTTCAACCACATCGACGCCCATTTCGATCGCTGCCTGCCAGTCTGGGCCGAAGTCTGGCAGCGCCTGACGCATCCACGCGCTGCGGTCCAGGGCATCGAAGTCACTGTCGGGCACGGCGTCGGGCATGGTGTGCTGCGGCTTTGCGCGGGGGTCGGGCGCCGCGTTGGTCAGC
This sequence comes from Pseudomonadota bacterium, assembly GCA_005792545.1. GTDB lineage: Bacteria > Myxococcota_A > UBA9042 > UBA9042 > UBA9042 > SXRM01. The sequence goes on from SXRM01000284.1 coordinate 11,821, forward strand.
GTAGCCCATTGGGTGCGCGGCGGGCAGACCGGGACCCGATCTGGCTTTGGCACAGTACGGGCGCCCGCCGGCCTGGCCTTGGTCTTGGCGGCGTTAGCCGCCCGCGGGCCGCCTCTGGCAGGGGATGCTTTACATTTATTCACCACATGTCCGTTGAAAGGGGCTTTAGCGTCAACTATGCAAGTTGTAGCACGCACTTGCGCTGCGCTGGGCGAAAACGAGATCGTCCCAACCTGCGACCCCTTCAGCCGGCGACGTGGACAGCCGGCGACGTGGACAGCCGGCGACGTGGACAGCCGGCGACGTGGACAGCCGCAAGCGCGCCTCGTTTTGGAGCCGCTGTGACTACTCGCGTATTCGAAGTTCTTCCGCAGACCGTTTTTACGCTGCGCGCCAATTCAACGCTGCAACTGCTCAATCTCCTCGACGCCTCAAGTTTCGATCAGGCCATCATTGAGCTGGTGATGAACAGCCAGCCGACCATGACGACCAACGACGTCAAGCTGCACACCAAGACCGCCAGCCAGCCGCTGCCGGTCCAAGGGTTTGACACCTATGGCGTCAAGACGGTCACTTGCGGCGCGACCGTCGCGGGCACGCCGTCGGTGCGCCGCGG
>SXRM01000285.1 GCA_005792545.1 Pseudomonadota bacterium
CCCAGTGGTGCCGATCTTGGCACCGGACAACTGGTCCAGCGTGCGGTGCCAGGCCGTGACCACATGGGCGTTGTCGGCAAGCAACAGGCGCTCAGGCTCTACGGCAATGCCAGCGCCGCGCAAGGTGTGAATTTCGTGCAAAAGCGACGTCACATCGATGACGCAGCCGCCGCCGATGAGGTTGGTGCAGCCCGGACGCAAAATGCCCGAAGGGATCAAGTGCAGCACGAACTTGTCGCCGCCGACCCAGATCGTGTGTCCGGCGTTGGCTCCGCCGCCAAAGCGCACCACCAACTCGGCGTCCGCCGACAGCACATCGACGATCTTGCCTTTGCCTTCGTCGCCCCACTGCGCGCCGATGACGATGGTTGCTGGCATGGCGGACTCGATCGCGCCGACCCGGCGGCAAAGGGCGCGGACGTTACGCGCGACTCAAGCTGCGCGCAAGCGGCCGATGTCGACCAGTGCGCCGGTGTTGCAGGGTTGTCACGACGCTGCTGCGACGGTCACTTGTACAGTTCGCGTCCCACGGCGCCAGCGACCACGTCTTGGACCTCATAGCGCAGCGGCCACGCGGTGTTGCCGAGCCACGCCTTGACCTGATCGGCGAAAAACGGGCTGTCCGTCAGGCCCGACTGGCCGCCCGGAATGACGTTGATGCCGGTGGTCTTGCCAGGCAACAGTGCAATTGCCATGCGGAAAACCGGACCAGACCCGTAACCGTTGTTGAAGATGCCGCCGGCTGCGTCTACGGCAAACGCATCGCCGCCGCGGGGAAACTGCTCCAGGTCTGCGCGCGGATCGCCCGGAGCGAGCTTTTCGGCCAGCGGCAGAACCGACGGCGTAATCGAAAACAGGTTGGCGATGGAAGCGAACTGGCCATTGCCACTGAGGAATTTGGCAAGAATCGAGTCGAAACGCACACCATGGCGGATGCCCCACAGCCACTTGCTGGGGTCGGAGGTGCCAAAGCCCTTCTCCTTGCTGGCCAATGCATCCAAGCCTTGCTTGAGCGCCATCAGCACTACCTCGTCTGACCGCTCAATGGGGGCCGTGCCGAGGATGTCAAAATAGGCCGACTCTTCGGTTTTCGGGTTCCAGGACAAGAGCTTGCTGGGATTGCCCGGACCGCGGCCTTGCCACAAGAACCACATCGCGCGCGTGCGCGCATCGGCGCCCCACGGCTCCCAAAGGTCCAGATTTTCGTCGTCCACGGTCAGCGCCACCGCGCGATCCATCCAGGCGTTGAAGATGGAGGTGGCGATCGCGTGCTCGACTTCGCCCGGCGCCACCTTGTGGTAGAAGGTCTCGACCCCCGACAGGGCCGGTGCGCCGGCCTTGATCCACGCGTCCAGCCGCTTGACCGCGTCGTCGAGCGCGGCCGGGGTAATCGACATGTACAACTGCACAGCCCGCACCTGGTCTTCGTCCAAGTCGCTTTTGGTCAGCTTGGCCTTGGTATCGGCCACTGCTTTGAGAAAGATCGGCCCGAAGTCCTGGCCCAAGCGGCTCTGGTTGTGCGCCTGCACCTCGCCCATCTTGGCCACATCCGCGCTTTTGGCGGCGATCATGGGCTTGAGCGCCTCGGCGATCGAGTCCGCGCGGTAGCCATTGGCCCATGGGCCACCGATGTAGTGCTTGTCGTTCCACAGGTTGTTGTCGGTGCTCAGGTTGCCGGGGTCGTTGTTGCCCGTCACCACAAAGCCCTGCGGCGGATTGACCGACTGCGGATACGCATCGAAGGGCACTACGCAGCGCGTCGCTTCCGCGGCCTTGCTCTCATCGACGGTACCGTCTGGCAACGTCGGAATCTCAAAGCCGGTGTACAGCGTGCCGTCGATCAGTTGCTTGGGGTCGGCGCCGGCCTTCCACTTGCCGCTGGCGTCACGCGGCAGGTGCTTGCGGCACGGCACCGCCTGGTAGCCGGTGTAGAGCGCATTACCCTTGCTGTCGGCGGCGATAATGTTCTGCGAATACGCCACCAGCTTGCGGGTGTGGTCGCGTAGCTGCCAGACGTCGGCCGAGTGCCCGAAACCGTCGACGGCCGCCACGATGTTCGGTTTGTCCAAACCCGTGAAGTCAAACGCGACGCCGTCGACCAGCCCGTTGCCGTCCTGATCCTTGGGCACCACAAAGCCGCCCGCGACGGCGACAATGGTCTCACCTGGTTGCGGCGTGTACTTGGCAGGATTGACCGTCGGGCCCTCAAAGTCGGTGAGCCAGCGGCCGTCCCAGGTCACGTAGCGCGTCCACTTCTCGGTGCGACCCTTGCTGCCAAGCAGCTTGACCTCGGCGACGACCACCGTCTCTTCGACGGCCTTGAGCGGCTTGTCGACCAGTTTGCCGCCCTCCACGAAGCGCGTCGCGACTGGCTTGCCGGCTTTGTCGAGCACCACCTGATCGCGATACCAGTCGGTGATATCGCCCACCAGCTGCGTCTGTGACCAGGCCACGCCGCCGTTGGTACCCACCGCCATCAGCGGCAAGCCGGGAATCATCAAGCCTTTCTGGTGGGTAGGACCGCCGCCAAAAACCGCGGTGTCCAGGCCGATCTGGTAGAAGAGTGAAGGCACCGACAGTGGTAGGTGGCCGTCGCCTGCCAGCAGACCCGCACCGTCCATCGCTCCTTTGCCAGCGACCGCCCACGCATTGCTGCCAAAGCCATTGCCGCGATCGTGTCCGCTGCGTTGCTGCCACCGCGCATCGCGTACCTTGTGGCGTTGCCAGAGCGCCGCCGGCAACGGTCGCGGCGCATCCTTGAGCACCACCTGAAGCCACTGTTGCAGGTCCTTGCCGGCCGGCACCTTGCCCGGTTCAGTACTGTCCACCGCTTTGCCATTGAGATCGAGGCCCGATCCCGCTGCCGATGAGACGGGCTTAATCGGCTTGACCAGGTACTCGATATCGGCGAGCGCGCCGGCCAGCCGCAGGTCCGCCAGCGGCTTGTCCTTGAACTTGGCGGGCAATGTCGCGATCGCTTGGGTGCGGCCGACGTCATCGGTTTCGTAGCCCAGGTTGTAGACGATGGCGGCGGATGCGCCGGCGACCGAGCGGCGGTCCCACTTCTTCATCAGCGTCTCCGCGGTGCCGCCGAGCATGCCTTTGGCCAGCTTGATTTCTGACGGCTCCGGTTCTTTGCCGGCGACAACCAGATCAATGTACGCATTGATGCCTGCGGCAAAGCCGTCATAGACATCGGCCAGTTCCGGCGTCAGCCGCTCCTGAACCGACTCGGCGACGTACAGACTGCCCGCCAACCGCGACTCCAAGTCCTGGTCCAACGCGGCGTCGCCCAGCAGCGCCGAGATCTCGCCCAAACCTAGCCGTCGCGTCAGCTCCATCTGGAAGTAGCGATGCCTAGCCAGCACGAAGCCGGCGACCACGCTCAGATCTTTCCGGTTTTTCGCATAGATGTTGGCGACGTCGCCTTCGGTGCGCACCACATGGGCTTCGGCGGACAGCGGCAGATCAAACTCAGCCTTGAGCGGCACGCCGACAATCAACTTCTGCTTGTCGGGGTTGCCCGCGAGGGGCGCGTCCACTGGCGCATCCGCGCCGCTGTCAGCTGCAACGGAGTCGGCGGCGTCGGCGGTCTTGGTCGCGTCTGCGGCGGTGGCGTCCGCTGCAGCCGGCGCCGCCTCTTTGCCGCATCCGGCGCCCATTGCCAGCGCCGCAAGCGCGGCCAGTGGGGCGAGTCCGATTCGTGCTGTACAGAACAACGGTCGCATGACGCCTCCGCGCGCAAGGGGCCGCCAATGGCTGGGCGGAGCGCGCAACGTGGCGCGTTGTACCCGGTTTTGCCGGGCGCGGGTAGCACCTTTGATGGCGCGCAGCGATCAACGGACGCCAAACCAGGCGCCAGCCAGCAGACCACAAAGGGCGCCAGCTGGCCCCGCTACAAACCAGCCCAGGCACAGCCCCGCCATCGCTCCAGCCAGGGAGCGCTCTTCGGCGCGGTCGCGTTCGCCGCGCGCAACTGCAGCGGGTTCAGCGTAGGCGTCGCGCCACTCGCACCAAGTGGCGACGTAGGCCGGTGCGCTGTAGCCGGACTGGCCACACGCTGCCTGCGCTTGCCCGCGCGCCGGGAGCGCCGGGGTCGGAATGGTTGCGGCGGAGACGGTACGGTGTGGCATGTGTCCTCGGCAGGGCCATCCACGTCGGCCCCGTGTGGCTCATACTAAACAAATGTTCAGTAGGCGCAAATTTTTTCGGCCGCCGCGCAACAATTGCCTTCTATGCCGCGGACGGTTGGATCGGCTTGCACCCGGGGGCCGGAAAATGGTGGGATTGCCGCTGTCTCGGCGCAGCGTGCGCGACGCCGGGACCCGGCGGTCCAATGGGCCGTCGCGCCGCGCAGAAACCGCCAGGCGCGCCACACAGCCATGTGGGCACGCGCGGCAGTTGCTGGGCGACCGTCACCGCGCACCGTCGGACACCGTGCACCGCCCGATCGGGGTGCTCCGCTGGTGGTCGATGCGCAAGTCAAGCACGCGCGCCTCTCAGGGCGCGCCGGCTCACTGGGGGCAAGCATGAGGCACATGAGCATCGACAGCGCGGCAGCCGTCCGCCAAGTTCGCGGTCCCGTTCGTCGCCTAGCCGCTTGGGTCGGCTGGCCGCTGATCGCATTATTCGCGCTTGCTGCGTGTGAGGCAGAGGCCCCGCCCGCGGCGACGTCTGCTGGCGCCGACACCGGTGAACCGGAAGACGTGGCCGTCGTCAACGACGACGCGATCGCGACCGACACCGCGGGCGGCGACAGCGGGTCTGGTGACGCCTCGGCGCCCGATGCAGGCGGTGGGGGCGATACCGGCGGTGCCACGGATGCCGGCAATGCGGCGGAAACCGCTGACGATGTGGCAGACACAGGCGACGGCACCGACGTGACCAGTCCCAGCGAAGTCACGATCCCGGACGTCCAGATCGGCGACGTCGAGCCGGACACCGTTCAGCCGCCTCCAGACACCGCCGTGCCGCCACCGGACGCGGTTACGCCGCCACCGGACGCGGTTGCGCCGCCACCGGACGCGGTTGCGCCGCCTCCAGACGCGGTTGCGCCGCCTCCAGACGCGGTTGCGCCGCCACCGGACGCGGTTACGCCGCCACCGGACGCGGTTACGCCGCCACCGGACGCGGTTGCGCCGCCACCGGATGTTGTGGTGCCGCCGCCGGATGTCGTGGTGCCGCCGCCGGATGTCGTGGTGCCGCCGCCGGATGTCGTGGTGCCGCCGCCGGACGTCGTGGTGCCGCCGCCGGACGTCGTGGTGCCGCCGCCGGACGTCGTGGTGCCGCCGCCGGACGTTGCCGTTCCCCCGCCGGACGTGGTTGTGCCGCCAGCGGATGTGCCACCGCCCCCACCAGACGTGGTTGTGCCCCCAGCGGATGTGCCCCCAGCAGATGTGCCACCGCCCCCACCAGACGTGGTCGTACCTCCGCCGGATGTGGTGCAGCCGCCACCAGACAGCGCCATGGCTGACTTGCCGCCGCCGCCCGCCTGCAAGGTCCCGTCCGATTGCGACGACAAGAACGCTTGCACCACCGAGACTTGTGCGGCCGGCAAGTGCGCGCCCGGCGCACCCAAGGTCTGCGACGATGGCAACCCCTGCACCAGCGACGGCTGTGCGCCTTCCACGGGCTGTGTTGCGCCCTCGGCTCCCGATGGCGGACCGTGCCAGGACGGCAACTCCTGTACGGACAAAGACGTGTGCAAAGCCGGCAAGTGCGCGCCTGGCGCCGCCAAGAACTGCAACGACGGCAACGCCTGTACCATCGATAGCTGCGATCCCGTGGCGGGCTGCAAGAACGTCAAGGCGGCCGACGGCAGCGCTTGCGACGACGGCCAGGTGTGTACGACTGGCGAAAAGTGCTTCGCGGGTTCTTGCATGGTCGTAGCCAACACTTGCGCCGTCTGCGGCGACGGCAAGTGCGAGCCGGGCGAGACCTCGACCAGCTGTGCCAAGGACTGCCCGCCGCCTGTCTGTGGCGACGGCAAGTGCGACTGGGCCAACGGCGAGTCAGCAAAGACCTGCCCCAAAGAGTGCGTCAGCGTCTGCGGTGACGGCATGTGTGATCCTACCACGGAGACCGCAACCAATTGCGCCAAGGACTGCTCGGGTGGCAGCGGGCCTGTTTGCGGCGACGACAAGTGTCAACTGCCCGAGACCGCGACCAGCTGCTACGACGATTGTGGCCCGCCTTGCGGTGACAGCAAGTGCGAGGGCAACGCCGGTGAGACCTGCAAGAACTGCCAGGCCGATTGTGGCCAGTGCAAGGCTGTCTGCGGCAACAGTGTCTGCGAGAAGGACCTGGGCGAGACGTGCAGCACTTGCCAGCAAGACTGCCTGTCAACTTGCAACCAGACCTGCGGCGACGGCGTCTGCGACGCAGTCAAGAAGGAAGACTGCACAACGTGTCCTGCCGACTGCATTGCCCCCGGCAAGTGCTCGTGCGGCAACGGTCAGTGCGAAATTCCCAAGGGCGAAACCGACAAGAACTGCAACGTAGACTGCAAGCCAGGCAACATTGTTTGCGGCGATAACAAGTGCGACGCGGGCGAAACGGCCAGCACCTGCGCCAAAGACTGCGCAAAGGCCGTTTGCGGCGACGGCATCTGCGAGCAATTCAAGGGCGAGTACGAGGCGACCTGCCTGCAAGACTGCAAGGGCCTGGATCCCAAGTGCGGCGACGGCAAGTGTGACTCGATCACCGGCGAGAACGGTACGACTTGCGCCATCGACTGCGCGCCGGCGGCCAATTGTCAGGGCAAGGCCGACGGCTCTGCTTGTGATGACGGTGACCTGTGTACCGCCAACGATGCCTGCAAGACCGGTCAGTGCGTCGCCGGCGCCAAGAAAAACTGCGACGATGCCAACTCGTGCACTAGCGACAGCTGCGATCCGAAGGCAGGCTGCAAGAACATTGCCTCCCCCGACGGGGTGACCTGCGACGACGGCTCGACGTGTACCCAAAACGACGTGTGCACTGGCGGTGCCTGCAAAGCGGGCGCCAACACCTGCGCCGGGTCGTGCAAGGACACGGCCATTCAGTGTGGCCAGTCCGGCAAGTTCCTGCTTGCCGACGACCCCAACGTGACCAGTGCCTTGACGACCAGCGGCTGTGCTGGCGGCGTCACCACCGGTGGCAAAGAGTGGTCGTTCACCATCAAGCCGACTTGCAGCGGCACGGTCAAGGTATTGCTCCGGGTCAGCGGCACCGGCACCTTCGGCACTGCCACGCTCGACAAGCAGACCGCACACGTCTACCTGGTTTCGGCCGCCGGTTCGGCGCAGGCGTGTACTTCACCGTTGACGTGCACCGACTTGACCCTCAAGCAACAGAAATGCGGTACGTCGGGCGGTCCGGCCCCCGCGATGTGCGCGGCCGAGTGGCTGGTCACCTTTGATGGGGTCAAAGACCAGGCACAGCGCATCTTGGTCGACACGCTCGCCAACAGTTCAATCAGCATCGTCGAAGCCGGCGCACTCGACTGCGCCTGCACCTCCACCGGCGGCGGTTGCGGCGACGGTAAGTGCGAAAACGGCGAAGACACCTTCAAGTGTCCGCAAGACTGCAAGCCTGTCTGCGGTGACGGCAAATGCGACATCGCGGGCGGCGAGACTGCGGGCAGCTGCGCCAAGGACTGCGCAATCACCAATCCGCCGGTGTGTGGCGACGGCAAATGCGAGTTCGACAAAGGCGAGAATCCAACTAGTTGCCTCAAAGACTGCCAAAGCAAGTGCGGCGACGGCTTCTGCGACACCAAGACCGAGACCGCGACCAATTGCCCCGGCGATTGCAGCGGTGGCGGCGGCGGCAGTTGCGGTAACTTGAAGTGCGAAACGGGCGAAACCTCGACCAACTGCCCGTCCGATTGCGGCGCGGGCGGAGTTGTGTGCGGCAACTTCAAGTGCGACGCCGGCGAGAACGCCACCAACTGCTACAAGGACTGCGGCCCGCCGTGTGGCGACGGCAAGTGCGAAGCGACGTTGGGCGAGACCTGTAAGCAATGCCAAGCGGACTGCGGTAACTGCCCGTCGGTGCAATGTGGCGACGGCAAGTGCGATTCTGCCGGCGGCGAAACCTGCACGTCCTGTCCGCTCGATTGCATCAATTCATGCGGGCCGCCGCCGAACTTGTGCGGCGACGGCAAGTGTGATGCGGCGGCGAAGGAGGACTGCGACACCTGTCCCAAAGACTGTACCGGCGCCGGCAAGTGCCTGTGTGGAAACGGCAAGTGTGACTCGGACAAGCAAGAGACGACGACGAACTGTCCGGACGACTGCAAGACTGGCGGCGGCACCGCAGTATGCGGCGACGGCAAGTGCGATATTCAGATGGGCGAAACGCCTGGCAACTGCTCCAAGGACTGCACTGCGGGCACCGCGACCTGCGGCGACGGCAAATGCGAAGTCGACAAGGGCGAGAGCCCGATGAGTTGCCTCAAGGACTGCCCGATGGATATGCCTTTCTGCGGCAATGGCAAGTGCGACCCGGGCGAGACGCCGGTCACTTGCGCCAAAGACTGCCCGCCCTAACAGAGTCGCAACGGGCTAGCCGGCTGACCGACGCTTGTGGTTCGGTTCAGCCGGCCAGGCGGGCGCGCCAGTCGGGCTCGCGGCCTTCAAGCAGCGCAATCAGTTCCGCTTCACTGCCATCGTTCTGCAGCACTTCGTCGGCAAGGGCGGCCGTCGCATGTAGCTGCTGGCCAGCGGCCGAGGTCGAGGTCAACTCGGCCTGTTCCTGCCGAAGAAACTCTTCAAACGACTGTGAGTCGCCAGCGCGGCCGCGGCTGCGCAAACGCTCATAGCGGACGCGCACATCGGCCGCAATCTCGACCAGTCTGAAGCCGGTCGCCGTGCGCAAGACTTCAACTTCCGCAGGGTTGCGAATCGAGTCGACCACGCACGGCTGATCCTTTGGCAGCGCACGCAAAGTGCGTTCAGCCAGAATTCCCGGTCCGCCCTCACTGCGCAGCTGCCGGCCGGCGGCCGTCAAGTTGTCACGGGTGGGTTCTACCCCTTGCTCCGCGAGCCAGGTGCGGATGGCGTCCGACAGTGAAGCGTAGTGGTAACCGCGCGCCACCAGCCAATGTGCGACCGTGCCCTTACCCGCTGCGTTGCGGCCCGTCAGCCCGATGATCATGGCGTGGCTCCCTTTGCCTCTTCTGCGGGCGCCGCCGGCGCAGTCGAGGCCACCAGCGTCAGTGCAGCTACGCCACCGTCGGCCTCCGGCGCAACCGTTAGCGTCGCCCCAAGGTTCAAGGCTTTGCGCGGGACAACGGCGAGGCCACGCCAGCTGCCGTCGCTTGCCTTCACGCAGGTGCCAAGCCGGCCGGCGCGCTTGCCCTCTGCCGTCCGAAGCTGCCAGCCAGGTGCTGGCGCAAGTTCGCCTACCGCCTCTCCCGCTACCCACGACAGGTAGCGGCGCGGCTGGCCGCGGTACTTCATCATCGCGATGGCTTCCTGACCGAGGTAGCAACCCTTGCGGAAGCTGACGGTGCCGGTCAGGCCAACTTCAAGCGGCAGGCTGCCGTCGTCGACATCCAGACCCAAGCGCGGTTCGCCCACAAACACGCGAATGGCCTCACGCGCCGCGTGGCTGCCTGGTTGCGCGCCCGCAGCGAACAATGCGCCCGCCACGTCGCCGAGGTCGTCGCGGGCGACTTGCAGCCACACGCGCGGCGTCGACGGCCACCATGGGCTAGCAACCCCATCTAGATCCGCCCGCCAGGCCAGCGCGGATCGACCAGCGACAGTGATATGGCTGGGTTCCGCTTGCGCTTCCGCGCCGGCCGCCACCCGCACCATCTCGGCCGCAGACGGCCCCACGAGCTCGCAAAGCGCAATCGTGTCGTCCAGCTCCAGGTTCACGTCGTCCGCGATGATGAAGCGATCCAGGCCCTCCATAAGCGCCTCGGCGCGGACGCGGTCCGTCCAAAGCACGGCTCGGGCTTCGCTAGCGACCAGGTGCATGACTGCGATGATGGCGCCCTGGGCATCGCACAAGCACGCCGATGCCGCACCAGACGGCAGCAGCCCCTTGACGTCCTGGGTCAGCATTGCGTGCAGGAACTTGATGGTGTCGCGGCCCGAAGCGGTCAGCGCAACTAGGTCGTCGCGGCCGAACAGCACGCAACTGGCGCGCGCGGCTGCGACGATGGCCTCGTCGCGGGCGGTCAGACTACGCATGGCAATACCGTGTGGCTATTTGAGACCGAGCTTGACGGTGTTGGTCGCGCGCGACCGCCAGCGGCCGAATTCCAGGTCAAGCGTCGAAAACCCGTTGATCGAGAAGCCGGGCACATAGCCACGGTCGATGCGCACCCAGTACTGCACCTGCGGGTTGTTGATGAACACCTGGATGCCCTTTTCCTCAAAGTCCGGCAACAGGAAGTTGCTGATTTCCGGGCCAACATAGATCCACCAAAACGGAAAGCCCCAGCCACTTTTCGGGTCGAGGTTGCCGTCCAGGTGTACGCGCGAGAACGAAGGCGTGGGGCCTGGCGCGACCGACCACTCAACGGGCACCGCGCCCGACAGACCGGTGTTCGGCAGCGGCTTGTCGATGGTTGGCACGGTCAGAAATGGCCCCAACCACAAGCCTGGTTCGCCGACCACGACTGCACTGCCATCGGGCAGCGCGACACCGGCACGTGGCCGCAGGTCCAAGCGCTCGGTTGACTCGTCGAACACGCCTTTGGCGTCCAGCCGATAGACGTGGCCCTCGCGATCGGCCAGCAAAAGCGCATCATCCGGCAGCGCTACCAACGTCCGAACTGGCTTGTAGGTCGGCGTCACCGCGCCAGCCGGCCAGGCGTTCAGCCACAGGCCTTTGCCATTGCCACTGACCAGGACCGGGCCATCACCGGCAGGCTTGTCGCCACCGATCAGGAACGAGCCCTTGCGCCACAACACGCTGTGCAGCGCTACGGAGGCGATCTTGATGGCCTTCGCCGTGCCGCCAGCCGCCAGGTCGACTGTCACGACCCACCCGTCGTCGCCCGCGGCTACAGCCAAATCCGGCCCGCAGGCCACAGCCCGCAACTTGGCCTTGCCAAGCTCCGGCACTGTCGCCACTTGCCAGGCGCCGACGGTGTCCAGCAGCAGCGTGCCCGCATCGCCGACCGCAACGCGACCCAATGGACTGTGGCACACGCCGAACAGGTCCACCTTGGTGTTGCTTTGCTCGGTTTGTACTTTGTTGCCGGTGACCCGGCGCACCATGCCGCCGGCTCCGACTACGGTCGCGTCCGTTGGCGTGCCCGCCAGCGCCATTGCCGCCGGAGGGCTGGCGTAGGGGTCGATGACAGGTGGCAGCCAGAACAGCTGCAGCGCACCGACGAGGCCGCGCCACAGGCCGCCGTTATTGCCAAGCACCAGCACTTTGCCGTCTGCGCCTGCGACCACGCCGGTCAGCGTCTGGTTGACACCAAGCGCGTCGTCAGTCGAGGTCCCATCGGGTTTGCGGACGCGCAGATTGCCGTCGCCAGGTTGCACGAGGCCATCGTGAATCGTCAGCGTTACCGGCCCGATTTCGTCGGACTGGCCATATAGAGCGTGCGCGTAATAAGTGTACGTCGCTTCGGTCATGCCTGCCGGTAGCAGCACGGGCTGGTAGGGCAGGGTCACATCGTCCACCACCGTCGTGCCGCCGCCCAGATTGCCCGGATTGAGCAGGGACGGCAGCCGCACCAGCCCGTCGCTGCCGAGGTCGAGCCACGCCTTGAGCGCCAACTGTCCGCCCAGGCCGCCGTAATACGGTTGCGGGTGGTCGAGGCGCACTTGCAGGTCGCGCTTGAGCGCAATGGTCAACCGCACCTCCAAGCCGGTGATGGCGTCTTCGGGCTTGGTGTAGGGCTTGGGGAACACGTGGCGGCGCACGCCCATCGCTGACGGCACGAACTTCTTGGTGGCGTTGCTGATGTAGCCGCCGATGCAGACCACCGCCAGTTCATCCAGGCGGCTGGTGATTTCAAATGCGCCGGTCTTTTCGTCCACGGGTGAGGTCGGGTAGGGCAGGGCGCCGCCATTGCCGCTGGTCGAAGGCGGCGGGTTTTGGTCGTCCGCGTCGATGTCCCGGACAGTGGTCGCGCAATAGACCTTGCGGATGCCGATGGTCGGTTTGCAGACTTTGGCGCCGGGCGCCACTTCGTCAGGGACGCAGACAAAGCCAGACTTGCAGCCGTTGCTCTCGCCGCACGACTGTAAGCACCGGTTACCCGCAGGGCCGTTGTTGACGCAGTAGAAAGTGCTGCCGTCAGCCGTGGTCCCGGTGCAGTCGATTGGCACGCTGCAGGCCTTGCAGGTCAAGTCGCCGGCATCGGTCGAACCCAGGCAGTTGGCCGGCGGGATGAGCAGGTACTTGTCGACATCGACAACCTTGCCCTTAAGCAGCGCAAACGGCAGCGAGGCGCCATTGCCGTTGCCTTGACCGCTGGACGGCGGCGTGTAGGGAAACAGCAGCAGTGTCGCGTTGCTGGCGTCAAAGTGGATGATGGAACTGGCGGTGAAGTCCGGCTTGGTGGCCGACACGCGGATAGGCGGCACCACGTCGGGTCCGCTGAACACCACCATGCCTTTGGCGTCGGTCACGCCCGTGTACTTCTCGTACATCGGCTCGCCCGGCGACCCCAACTGCACCACAGCGTCCTCGATGGGCGCGCGCGTGTAGATGTTTAGCACCGTGACGTTGAGCGTGCCGCCGACGCCCTCGCCCCAGGTGCCGCCCTCTGGGGTGCCAGGGGCATAGTAGTTGAAGCCATTGATGAGCGTGTCAGTGTCCTGGCCGTCGAGCAAGTCAACGGTGACCAGGCCGGCCGGGTGCGGCGGCGTTTTGGCTTCGCACAGGCCGCTGTGCACGATCGTCATGCCAAGCGTTGGCTTGCCGCCAAACAGAAACTTGACGCCGGGCTTGAAGCCGCTGCCGTAAATCTTGACGGTGGCGCCGCCGCCGGTCGACCCCGATGGCGGACTGACCGCGTTGATGCGCGCATGGCCGTCGACATAGCCGTAGCCGCCGGCCAGCGTCGCCTCGAGGCCGCCACACCGGACCACCACATCGGCCGCGCCGGGTGCGCCCGGCAGCACAATCACGTTCAGGCTAGTGCCTTTTTGGTTGGCGGTCAGGACTTTGGCTGCGTACATGCCGATGCGGACGGTGCATGCGGCGCTGAGGCCCTTGCCACGCACCTGCACTTCACCGCCGCCGGCAGTGGGCCCAAGGCCGGGTTCGACCATGTCAACCTTGAGGTCGGCGATGTACAGGTAACCTGCTGGCAGGCTGGCGCTGCCCGACGAAGTCGCGATTTCGATGGCTGCGCTGCCGGCCGCGCCCGATGGCGCCGTGACCTCGATAGCGGTGCCTTTGAGTTTGTGCGGCGCGGGCTTGCCGCCGATGGTGACCGCCGAAATCGAGGCGCCGCCGGGGATGGCGGCCATTAGCGTAACGGTGTTGCCGCCGCTCGTCGGACCCGAAGCCGGCGAGGCGCCGTAAAGCGCAACCTGCGCGGATGCGTCGGCGACGTACGCGAACGCCGGGAAAAGCTTGTGGTTTCCGTATGGGCTGGTCACGACCAGCTCGACTGGGCCCGGCGCAGCGGCCTTGTCCACGGCCTTGAGCGCCGGCATCTGCGCGCCGCGAACCGTAGACGCAGTGCCCGGGGCGAGCACACCCAGCGCCGCATTGGCATACACCGCCGTAGCGTTACCCAGGCCTGCGCCATGCAACTGAACTGCGCCCCCGTCCAGCCCGACGACCGGCGGCGCCACGCTGTCGACCCGCGGCGGACGGCCGTAGGTGAATGGCAGTTTGCAGTGGGTCACGCCACTGGCATGCCGCACCGACACCTGAACCTTGGCGAGGTCGGTTTTGACGACTCCTGCTTCTTCCAGGTAGGGCGGTACCAAGGCCACCAGGGTCTTTTCGTCGACGAACTTGGTCTGCGCCGCCTCGTGGTAGGCCACCAGCACGCGGTCGCCCTGCCGAAAACCGCTGCCGCGCACGGTGATTTCAGCGCCGCCGTTCATTGAGCCGACTTCGGGCGCGAAGCTGTCGACCGTGACCTGCGACAGGTACGCATACGCGCGGTTCAGGGTCGCTTTGGCGGCCTTGCTATTCTCGATGCGCACGTCGACTGCGCCTGGCTGCTTGCCGGGCGGTGCTTTGACGTAGATGTGGGTGGTCCCCGCGCGCCAGTCGACCGTCGCTTCTTCGTTGCCGATGAAGACGCGCGCCGACGGCAGCAGGCCCTGACCCGCGATGTCCAGCGTTTCGCCACCGGCCAGGTCTCCTTGCTTGGGCGTTACCGACAACAGCTTGAGCGCAGGGATGACTAGCCCGTCCGCCAGCGTCACCGAGTCGGGGCTGCCAGCGTCTGCAACTCCGCTCGTGCTCCCTGTTCCGGGCTGCGACGTGTTGCAAGCGCCAAGCACACACGCCAGTGCCAGGCGGCCCAATAGGGCGCACAGCGGGGCATCTGCTTGGGCTTGATGGCGATTCATGTTCGGGTGATCCAGGCGGCCGCAATCGCTGCGCGCCCGCCCGCCATGGTACGGAAGCACGGCGGCGTGCGCCACGGTAGGATGCACAGCCAGTGGCGCAAGTTCATGGTCGCCACGGTTGGTCACGGCTCCCGCGGGCTGGGGACGACGTCGCCGACTGCCAGCGGAGCCAATTGACCGACAGTGGCTGCAACCGCTGCGACATCCAGCCACGGCCCTGCCGCACGCGCCAGCGCTTGCGACCACTGCTGCACGGCATCGTCTACGCTGGCCAGCCCGACGGCGGCCTTGAGTTGTTGGCTGAGCGTCGGCGCGGGTACAAAGCGAATTCGCGCTTCTTCATCTGGCGCCAGGCCCGCACGCGTCTTCGCCAAAGCCAGCGCATCGCGCAAGCCGCCGTTGCGGTCGACCAGTCGCTTGGCCACAGCCTCGTCGCCAAACCAGATGCGCCCGCCCGCCATCGCATCCACGGCGTCGCGATCCAAGTCGCGGCGCTGGGCCGTGCGGTCCAGGAACAGCCCATAAAACCGACCCAACTGCCGATCGATGAGCGCAAGTTCTGCGAGCGTCAACGGCCGGCTCGTACCAAGCACGCCGGCGCCTGGACCCGCGGCAAAGTGCGTCGTGCGCACGCCGAACCGCTCATAAAGCTGCTGCGTGTTCGGACGCACCGACAAGATGCCGATGGATCCGGTCACCGTGCTGCGGTCCGCGAATACGGTGTCCGCGCCAAGCGAGGTCCAGTAACCACCGGATGCCGCGACGCCGCCCATTGATGCAATCGTCGGCTTGACCAGCGCGGCGTGCGCAAGCGCTTCGCGCATGACTTCGCTGCCGTAGACGGCGCCGCCCGGGCTGGTGATGCGCGCGACGATGCCGACCACATCGCTGTCTTTCTGCGCGCGCTCGATGACTTTGGCGATAGTCGTGCCGCCAAGCGCCCGGCCAAAAAAACCGCTCGACTCACGATGGTCGCCAATGGCACCGTCGATTTCGACTACGGCGATTTCGGGCACGGAGCCCCATCGCGTGTCGCGCTTGGGCGGCGCCGACTCCGCCACCACTCGCTGCCCTGGCTGCAGCCAACCGAGCTTGCGCAGTTTGTCGTCGAGATCGCGCGGCTTGACTACCGCGTCGACCAGGCGCGCCGTCTGGGCGTCTTCCGGGTACGCGGCGCCTTGCAGCAGCGCGGCTTCGAGTTGCGTCGGGCTGACATCGCGGCCGGCCTGCACCCATGCGCTCAAATCGTGCCAGCGCCGCTCGACCGAGCGCTGCAGTGTTTCGGCCAGCTCAGGCGACGGCGCCACGTGATCGAACGCCTCGCCAGCCGACTTGTGCGCCCTGTAGCGCACCACCTGGACCTCGACGCCAACTCGCGTCAGCGCCTCGGCCAGCGACACGAAATCGGCACCCACGCCGTGCACTTGCAGCGTGCCACCGGGCGCCAACCACACCTGGTCGCACGCGACCGCGGCGCCGTAGTTGCGCGTTCCGAGATGATCGGCGTACCAGAGCACCTTCTTGCCGGCGTTGCGCAAGTCGGCGATGGCGCCGCGCAGTTCCTCGACTTGGGCCCAGTCCATCGAGAGGCTTTCTGTTTGCAGGACCACGACTTGGGTGCCTGGGCGCATCGCGATGCGCTCCAGTCGCAGTAGCAGGCTGCCGAAATGCATCCCCGGTGCGCCGCGGCGCTCGACCAGTTCGCCTTGCAACGCGACGAACACCGCCGGGTCGCCTTCGGGCAGCAGCGACGGGGGCGCGTCTGTGGAAATGCGCGCGGTCATCGCCAGACCCATCGTGGCTTCTGCCCCAACGGCCTGGTCCAGGTGACCTGCTGCCGAAGCACCGGCTCGCCCCAGCCCAATTTGCAGGCCAACCGCCGTTCGATGGGTGTCGCCGTCCCGATCGCTCCGAAACCGCAGGTGCTCGACGACCACATCGAACCCGCGGACGACCTGTACCGCCAGTGTTGCGGTCAGGCTGGCCATGCGCGCCTGGTCGAGCGGCGACTGCAATTCTGCGCTCGCCGTGATCCGGTCGCTTCCCGGCCATGGCCGAACCGCCAGACCTGCCGCCCAGCGCGTCTCAAATCCGGTGTGCCGCGTCGCGTCGTCGCCCAGGTTGCGAAGCGCTGTACCCAGCGACACCCAGCGCGCCGGCCGTAGCAGCAAGCCGACGTCCCAACTGCGCCGGGCCTCCAGCTGGTCGCGCATCGACCATTTGCCCGTGACACCGACCGCAAGCGTCTCACCCAGGTTCAGCGCTGCGCCGACATGGCTGCGCACCGCAAGCCCGGACCTGCCTGCATCCACCGACTCGACACCGCCGCCGATCGCCACTAGTGAAAGTGGGAGGACCGCATAGCCGCCAAAGCCGGCTGCACGGTTGTGGTCGACCGCGGCATCGCTACCCACGGCGCCACCGCCAAAATTGACGGCCGCGCGCAAGTCAGTTCCTGCAGCGGTCACAAACCCGGCAGGATTGGCATGGACACTAAGCGCCGCATCCGGGTTGGCGACCGTCTGGAACGGCACATACAGCGCCGGCTCTTCTGCGAACGCGGGAGCGCAGCTCAGCACCGCCAGCGCCGCAAGGCATGCACCGGTACTGCGCAAGTTTGCCTGGCACATCATGGCCGCGTGTGGATGTAGCGGATAACCTTGAACTGGTTCTCCGCTGACCGCCGCAGAATCAACCGGAATGCGTTGACGCCATCACAACCCATTTGAATCATGAAGGTATCCTCGCTCATCGGCGCCGCCGAGTACTGGGTACACAGCAGCAGCTTCTTGCCCTCGGCTTGGCGCGACTTGTTGACCTCTTCGGCCAGCTTTTTCTGCTGCGCTTCTTCCAGCTTGAGGAAGGGCCCGCCATTGAGCCCGAACAGCGTCGGCAGCAGGTAGTCGACCTCCGCGTGCACCTCGGCAGGGCCAAACTCCTTGAGATACGCATTCAGGTCGCCAGTCTTGAGCGACTCACACGCTTCGGCCAGCGCCATCTGCTGCTTGACCTTGAACTTGGGCTGCGTGCTCGACAGATCAAAGGCGACATTCTCATCGAGCCCTGCGCACAGCCCGTCGGCATTGCCCTGCATCACCATCCGACTCCATTGTCTAAAGAACTTACTGACTTCAATCGCGATCTTGGGATTGGGCGGCGGCATGGTGTCCGCGCGCTCTGGCGGACTCCACGGTTTGGGGTCAGCCTTTGGCTCCGGTTTGGGCTCGGGCTTGGGTTCAGGCTTCGGCTCGGCTTTCGGCTCGGGCTTCGGCTCGGGCTTCGGCTCAGGCTTGGGCTCAGGCTTGGGCTCCACTTTGGGCTTGGGCTCCGGCTTTGGCTCGGCCTTGGGCTCCGGCTTGGGTTCCGGCTTTGGCTCGGGCTTCGGCTCGGGCTTCGGCTCGGGCTTTGGTTCGGGCTTCGGCTCGGGCTTGGGCTCCGCTTTGGGCTCGGGCTTTGCTTTGGGCTCTGGCTTTCCTGTCTTGGCCTTGGGCTTGGGCTCCGGGATCGGCTCTGGGTCCGGCTCGGCCTTGGCGACCACTTTGGCGCCCGCGCCGGGCTCGGGGGGCGCCTCTGCCGTGCGAACGCACAGGCCGGTCCAGTGGTGCTCTGCCACGATCGTGGTCTCTTCGATGAAACGCGGATTGCCGTCGGCGCCGAGCACCCGGTTCTTGCGCTTGACAGGAATCTCGATGCGGACGGAGTTGAGCTCGGCCACCGCGTCGCAACCGTAGACCGGCGCATTGCGCTTGAATGCCCCTTCAGCTTCGGTCCGGTCCGCAGGGTCACCCCGGGTGCTGGTCTTGAGCGTGCCGAGCACCTCGACCGGCTGCGCCAACTCCGCGCGCGTCTCCACCACTCGGACCACCGCGCCAACCGGCAACTGCCGGTATTTCTTGGATCCAGCGAAGCGATCGAAGTTGGTCGCGCCACAACTGGCCAGCGACAGGATCGCGACCGCGGCCGCCAGCACGCGCCACGGCTGCCGATCGTTTCGGCGGGATTGACTCATGATTACAGGCTCTTTCACGGGGTCGAAGCGGGCAACCATCGGGCTCCTGACGCGCGCGCGCGGCCGCCAAGCGTCACGGCGGCCGACCGCGGACCCGGTAGGATGCGTCGGGGCTGACTGTGGTGTCAACGCAAGGCACTAACTAGCTAAAAAGCCAAGAGGTTATGCCCTCGCCCCAGTACCAACGTCGTGCCTGCGCAACCACCGCAAAAGCGCAGCCGGATCGCGGGGCAGCGGCCGTTGCGGAATCGTCCGCGTCGCAATAGTGCGCAGCGCCTCGGGCAACGGCAGCGTGCGGCCAATCAGCGGTTCGACTACGCCGGCGAATTTCGCCGGATGGGCGGTGGCAAGGGTGACGCCGACTTCCCCCGGCTGCTGAACGCGCGCGAGCACAGCCAGCGCCACGGCAGTGTGCGGGTCCAGCACAGTGCCCAATTGCGTTGCATTGGCGATTGTAGCCAGCGTTGTTTCGTCATCCGCGCTGCCCCAGCGCAGTTCCGATCGCAAGCGCGGTAGATCATTTCTGAAAAGCGCTTCAATGCGCGGCCAGTTGTTGGGCGCGCCGACATCCATGGCGTTAGACGGCGTGGCGACGCTTGGCCGCGGCTGCCAACCCAGGCCGTCCAGGTGGTCTGGGACAGTGCGATTGCGGTTGGTTGCCGCCACCAATTGGCCCAGTGGCGCACCCAGAGCCTTGGCGTACAAACCGGCGCACAAGTGACCGAAGTTGCCGCTCGGCACAGCGACGACCGGCCGGTCGCGGATGCCTCGGCGCCGTAGTTGCGCACAGATCTCCGAAAAGTAGGTGACTTGGGCTATCAGGCGTCCCACGTGGATCGAGTTGGCCGATGTCAAGCGCAGCTGCTGCGAGAGTTCGGCGTCGGCAAACGCTGCTTTGATCATGGCCTGACAGTCGTCGAAGGTACCGGCGACCTGCAGCGCCGCGGTATTGCCACCCATGCACGCAATCTGCCGCTCTTGCAGTCCCGACACGCGACCCTTGGGGTATAGCACGACGACCCGCGTACCGGGCACGCCGAGAAACGCCGAAACCACCGCTGCGCCGGTATCGCCGCTCGTCGCCGTCAGAATCGTGCGCGGCGAAGGGGTCTGGTCATCGACCAGGGGCAGTAGCCGCGCCAGCATCCGCGCCCCGAAGTCCTTGAATGCGAGCGACGGCCCGTGGAACAGCTCAAAAACAAAGTTGTCCCGGCCAAGCGGCACCAGTGGAGCCGGGATGTCCAGTGCGGCGCGCGCTGCTTTGCGCACCGCCACCTCGTCGATGGACCCCGCGGCAAACCGCACCACAATCTCGGCGCCGCGATCGGGCCAAGGCGTCTCCAACAAGTCGTCCCAGTCGTCCCACGGCTCAGGGAGCAGGCAATACAGGCCACCGTCTGGCGCGAAATTGCTTGCCAGTGCTGCACGCAACGGCACGCGCAGCGACGGGTCGCCGCTACTGGTCCACCACATCGCCCGCCCCCGGTCGCGCGCCGCGCTCGTCGATGGCGCACACATTCACCGTACAGGCCACGCCGCCTTTGGCAAAACCCGCGGTCAACGCGGCAACAATCGCTGCCGCATTAGAGGGTTGCGCGACGGCGACTACCGCAGGACCGGCGCCCGAGAGCGAACAGGCTAGGGCACCCGCTGCGAGCGCACCCGACTGCGCTTCGCGAAAGCCCGGCACCAAGGCCGCGCGGTAGGGCTCCGCCACCAGATCGCGCAACCCCGTTGCTAGTAGGGCGAGGTCACCCGCGTGCAGCGAGTGCACCACCGTGGCGAGGTTGGCGCTGTGGGCAATGGCCGTCGCTCGCTCCAGGCTTGCCGGCAGCACGGCGCGGGCCGTCTTGGTCGCCAACTCCAAGCGTGGACTGGCCAAAATCCAGCACAAGTCAGCCGGAACTGGCAGCGCGCGCGGCCCGAGCGGCGTCAGCAACTGCAATCCTCCCAACAAACAAGGGGCGACATTGTCCAGATGGGCGGCACCCGCTGCGTGGGCTTCGGCCTGGCCGGCGGCGCGCAGCAACTCGCTAGCCGCCGCGCTCCGCCAGCGGAAGAACGCATCCTCGTCTGCGCCAGTCAGTCCATCCAGCCACGCGGCCATTGCTACAGCTCCGGCCACCGCGCTCGCGCTCGACGAGCCGAGGCCGCTGCCGATCGGCATGCCTTTGTGCAGAGTCATGCGCACGGTCGGCAGCGCAATGCCGCGGTTGGTGGCCACTGCGGAGGCGGCACGCCAGCACAGGTTGGCATCGCGGTCGGTTGGAACGCGCTTCGCGTAGGCGCCGCGGACGACCAACTCCGTCTGGGCGGAGGCAGCGACCGCGACAGTATCGCCCAGCGGTGGCCCGTCGACGGGCTCGATGGCTGCGCCCAGCACGTCGAAGCCTGCGATGACGTTGCCAATCGAGGCCGGCGCGAAGATCTGCAGCCTGCGACCGCTCAAGGGCCCTCACCAAGCAGCAACGCCAGTGCATCGCGGTTGCGCGCGGCGCCCGCGCAGGCTGGGCAAAGGGCGGCGGCACGAACGAAGCTCTGGCGGGCGGCTGGCGCATCCCCCAGGCGCAACTGTGCGACTCCCAAGTCAAACCACGCAGACCACGGGGCTGCCGGCGAACGAGCGACAAACGCAGCCAGCGCATCCCGTGCCACCGATGGCTGCCCATCGATAAGCGCCACAGCCGCCGTCACTTGCACCACGGCCACGTCCAGCGGATCTCGCGTCTGCGCCAGGGCTAGCCAGTCCTGCGCTTTCGCCCGGTCGCCAAGCCTGACCCTTGACCATGCAATCATGGCGAGTACACCAGCCGAAGCTGTGCTGCGATCCAGCCGTTCGGCTCGTGCCACGACCTCTGCATGGTCCGCTTTCGAAACTGCAAGCCATACGCCGACTTCACTGCCCGGAGTCGCAAAGCGAGAAGCCGTGTCCGTATCGCGGGCATTCCACGCGACCACCGCCGCCAACTCGCGGTCCGCAGTCGCCTGCGCGGAGAGGTCCATGGCGCGAGACGTCGTTATCGCCTCCGCGAACTTGCCTTCTGCCGCCAGCACGCGCACTTGTGCCGCGCGCATCGCCGCGTGGACATCGGGCTGGTCCTGGTCAGTCAGCTTGCGGGCGGCGTCCAAGCGCTTGCGGGCAACCTCGACTTTGCCGTCTTGCAGCGCGGCAACAGTGCCCGTCACCGCAACCTCGGGCAGAGCTGCTTTGGCTTTCAGCAACTTGTCCAGCGATGCCTGCGTCGCCGCAATGCGATCCGGGTGTGCCGCCATCAGCCGGATGCGGTTGCACTCCGCGCCAACGAGGCCCGGGTTCAGTTCAGCCGCCGTCGTATAGCCGCGCTCAGCCTTGTCGAGATCGCCGGCCTGCTCGGCCTTCCAGGCGTCATGCCAGGTCAGCACCGCTGTCGACGTGGTGCACGCCGACAGGAAGGCGGCGCCAACAACCAACGCCGCGGCGGTACGCATGGCGTCAGGTCGGTGTGCGGTCTACGGGCGAGTAGCGGCGACCCGGATGCGGGTATCCGCCAGATCCACGTCGTGCTTCTTGAGCTTCCAGGTCGCCGATTCCGTTTCTTCGGTGGCTTTTTGCAGCAGAGCCAGCGCCGCGTCGTAGTCGGCCTTGGCTGTGGCGACATCAATGTCCTTCCAGCCCTCGCACAACTCGGTCACCATCGACACTTTGTCGCCATCGACAACGTGCACGTAGCCGCCATCGACGACCAAATGCAGTGGCTCCTGGCCCGGAATCGTGACAATCGCGGGTCCGGTGCGCAGCGCCGCCATCAGCGGTTGGTGACCCGCCAGGATGCCGACGTCGCCGCTTTGCGACGGCGCAATAACCGACGCCGCTTCTCCGGCGAACTTGACGCCTACGGGCGTGACGATGGTGACCTGCATGGGTACCCCGCGGCTCGAACTAGAGCGTCTTGGCCTTTTCGATGACTTCTTCGATCGCGCCGCACATCAGGAACGCCTGCTCCGGAATGTGGTCGAGCTCGCCGTTGCAGATCATCTTGAAGCCCTTCGCGTACGGCCTGAAGGTGCATATCCCGTTCGGCGCCTCGCGCAATATTTACGGGTTCCTGGATACCGGCGGGGCCATCAACGACAACGAAATGGGCGGCGCCCTGAAATTTGAATTCCTAACCGGCAGGACCGAGATGGCTTTTTCAGGCTGGGCCAAGCGCAATCGCCGGCCTGTTTTCGGCTACGACATGTCCAGCCGCCTGGGAGATACCGACGTGGCCGCAGAGATAGGCGTTTCACGCCGCGACAATACCCGCGTTATTCGTGACAGCGGCG
>SXRM01000286.1 GCA_005792545.1 Pseudomonadota bacterium
CGGCACTGGCAAGACGCTGCTGGCGCGTGCCCTGGCGGGCGAAGCCAAACTGCCGTTTCTGGCCCTGTCGGCCGGCGAACTGCAAAGCAAGTGGTTCGGCGAGTCCGAAGAACGCATCCGCGAACTGTTCGACAAGGCCCGTCGCTATGCACCTGCCATCGTCTTTTTGGACGAGATCGATGCGATTGCCCGCGACCGCGGATCCCTGGAGGACAGCAACGGTGCGCAAGGGCGGGTAGTCAACCAGCTGCTGGCCAGCATGGACGGCGTCACCGGTCGCGGTCGCCGGGTGTTCGTGCTTGCCGCGACCAATCACCCCGACAGCCTGGATCCGGCCATCCGTCGGCCCGGGCGCTTTGACGAGGTCATCCCCATCGACTTGCCCAAGGCGTCCGATCGGCGAAAGTTCTTTGAGTACAAACTGAAAGTTGTACCTGGCGCCGCCGGCGTCTCCCTGGATGCGTTGGTCAACGGAACAGCCAACCGCTCACCAGCTGAGTTGGACCGCATCATGCGCGAGGCCATCTACAAGGCGGCAGGCGAGGGCAGGGCGTCGGTCAGCGCCGATGACCTGGAGGCTGCGCGGCGGCTGGTGTGCTTTGGCGCCGACAAGCAAGGTGTGGTGGTGCGTCCCGACGACCGCGTCAACACTGCGTGGCATGAGGCTGGCCACGCCATCGTCCACATGGCGCTGTTGCCCCACATCGCCATTGATCATGTCTCGATTGTGGTCAGTGAGCGGGGCTCGCTCGGCTACATGGCCTGGCAACCCGACGAGGCGATCGCAGAGCGCACCGCCGCAGACGTACGGGCCGGCATCGCAGTCGCCATGGCCGGTCGTGAGGGCGAATTGCTCCGCCCGGGGCACCATGGCGAGCCTGGGGCTGGGGCGTCGAGCGACCTGCTGCACGCCACGCGTGACGCGCTCGTGGCAGTCGGGCGCCTTGGGATGGACGACGAGTTTGGCGCCGCTGTCTTTGACGCATTGCCAGCAGCGATGCAGACCGCCGTCGCCGAGGTCGCGCAACGGCGCGTCGCGGCGTGGATCGCGCGCGGTCGCGATGAGGCTCGCGCCCTGCTCACCCAGCATCAGGGAGCGCTGCGCACCATGGCGGAGCGTCTGCTGGAGCAGGATCGCATAGAGGGGGCAGAACTGGCCGACATCGCCTGGTGCGTTGCCCACCCTGCAGCGCCATCGTCAACGGTTGCGGTTGCGAATTGACAGTCGTGCCAAAGCGGTGATATCCACTGTTTGCCTTTCCGCGCAAGCCGCCGCTGGGTTCGCTCGCGCGATGCGGTGACGCGAATTCCGTCACCTAGGTCGCCGGCCGACTGTGCGAAAGGCTCGCACGCTTGGCCGACGGACGGATTTGCCAGCGCGGACAAGGACCGCGCAAGGAGTTGACCATGGCCACTTCGCACCAAGAAGTCATTGAGTTTCTCAACGGTATTGGAGTTCGACACCGCGTCAGCGACGACGGCAAGATTCGCTTCATGTACGGCATGAAGTCGTACAAGAACGAGCGCGGTGACGACGGCCTGCTCTTTGTGATCTACCTGAGTGAGAATGGCGAGTACTTCCAGGTCTACTGCCCAAATGCCTGGAAAGTCGCGCCCGGTCACGCCGACGCCGTTCAGCGGGCGTGCACCATGATTCAATGGCGCACCAAGCTCATCCAGTTCGAGTACGACGATACCGACGGCGAACTGCGCGTCATCGTCGAGTTCCCTCTTGAAGACGCCAAGTTGACCGAGAAGCAACTGCACCGCTGCATTTCTGGTTTGCTGCAACTGGTCGACGAATACCACGAGACTATTCAGAAAGCCATCGATACCGGCAATGTGGCGATGCCACGGCCGCAAGCTTCGGCTCCCGGGACCGCCGACGCCGCGATTCGCATGGCCATCCTGGCGTTGGAAGGTGAGGGGCGGCCGCCCAACGATCCGCAAATCCTGGCGCTGCGTGCACTGCTGAGTGGCGGGGCAGCCGGCCCGGCAACGCTGTAGTTCGGCCTCGCGTCGTCCAACTGGGCGCCGTGCTTCCCAATTGTCGCCGAATGTGCTCCGCAAAGGCACCTGTGTGCTTGGGGTGCCGGCGTGGTGCTTTGGCTTGGTTGCCCCGGCCGATGGCTCGACACCGTGGCGCGCCGGCGCCAAACTGACCTTGCCGGCTGGGACCGGTAGCGAGCGCCGATGTCTACGCTAGCCCTGCTGCACGCCTTGGGCAGCTGCTCGCTGTTTGCATCGCGCGTGTTCTTGCCGGCGCTGCTGACCGCCGTCCTTCTGCGTTTCGGCCCGGCAATCCCATGGATCGGTGACCTGGGCGTGCTCAACAGCTTGTCGGGTCATCCCGTGTGGTTCACCTCTGACCTGTGCTTGCTCGCGCTGTTGGCGCTGTCGGTAGCGGAGCTGGCTGGCGACCGGGTGGCCGAATTGCGCGAACTACTGACGACCGCCGAGTTGTACGCCAAGCCGACACTGGCGGCTGCCACGGCACTTGGCGTCGTCCACGCCTCCGATGCGGCGTTCGCCGGTTCAGCGTTACATCAAGCCGGGTTCGGCGAGCTTGCGCTGCCCGCAGTGGCCGCCGCCGGTACGGCGACGCTGACGTGGCTTCGCCAAGGCGCGCTCGGTTGGCTGCAGGACGCCGATCCACACGACCACTTGCACGTGCAGCGCCTCTTGCGCTGGGGCGAAGACATGTGGCTGGTGGTCGGCGCCGTCGTGCTGGTGCTGCTACCGGCGCTGATGGTGCTGGGGTTGCTGGGGGCATTCGCCCTGTTGGGCGGGCTGCGTGCGCTTGCCCGCAAGCGCGAGGCCGCCGCGCGGCTACCCTGCCGCAACTGCACCCGGCCCATGTGGCGCTGTGCCCCGACCTGCGCGCACTGCGCGACGGACGCAGCGAGGGTCGAGACTGTGGGCGTGCTCGGCCAGTCCACTGGCAAGTACGTTGTCGACCCGGAGTCACACGCCTTGGATTTGCTCGGCCGCCTGCGTTGTCCAAATTGTGCGGAAAGACTGCGCCGGGGCGACCCGCAGCAAGATTGTTCGGCGTGTGGGCGGGCCGCATTCGCCCAACCGACCGACGGCGCGGCTTACGTTGCGCACTTGGACCGCAAGCTGCCAGCGACCTTGCTTGCGGTGGGCGCATTGAGCCTGGTTCCAGTGCTTGGCTACATCGTCGGGCATCTGGTCGCGCAGTTGCGCCTGCTGGGGCCTGCGCGCGCGCACGTTCCGCTTGGCCGGCGCCTGCTGACGCGGTGGCTGCTGCGGTTGGTGCACTGGCTGGTCTTGGTGGCGCAAGTGCTGCCGGGCGCGGGCGCGGTGCTCGCCGTGGTGTTTACCGCGGTGCAGTACGGGATTTGGCGGCGGCAGGTGCTGGCGGCGGCTGCGCAGCGGGGCGGGCGGACGGTGGGCGGGTAGCGGTGTCGGCTGGTGGCCGCGGCCTCAGGTCCGTAGATCTCGCTTGTGCTCTCGCTGGCCAAACCCTGGTCATTGACAACCTAGTCCACCTGGCGCATAGGACGTCCTGTGGCCCGGTCGCCCACGCGAATATCACGTACCGCCGACGGTGGCTTTGCCCGTACGCCAGC
>SXRM01000287.1 GCA_005792545.1 Pseudomonadota bacterium
GCCCAGACTGCCTTCAAAGTGTCTGTAAATCAGCGGCCTTACATGACGACCACACATAACCGAACAGGCATGTCGCCAACCAGTTGATTCTGCTAGCTATGCCTTCGTGGTCAAGCGCACTCTCTGCGATCTGCGCCCTTGTGGGTGCAGGCGTTGTTGTCGTTGCAGGTGCTGGTATTCTGGGTGGACAGACAGATGCCGGTGCTCGGGCTGCACGGCCCGTCCGTCGTGCATACATTGTTGTCGTCGCAGGACTTGGCGTTCTTGCCGACGCAGGTGCCGCTGTCGCAGACGTCGGTCAGTGTGCACGAATTGCCATCGCTGCAAGTATTGGTGTTGTCCACCGTGTACTCGCACGCGCCGCTTGCCTTGAGGCAGGCGTCGTCGGTGCAGGGCTTGTTGTCTGTACACTGCTTGCTGGTGCCCGGTGTGCAGGCGCCGCCCGCGCAAAAGTCGTTCAGGGTGCACTGGTTGCTGTCGTTGCAGTTGGCCGAATTGTTGGTCTTGGTGCAGTTGCCGGTCGTCTTGTCGCAGGCGTCATTGGTGCACGGATTCTGGTCGTTGCAGTCGCGGGGCTGGCCGGCGGCGCAGACGCCATTGGCGCACAAATCGCCGAGCGTACAGGGGTTGCCGTCCGTGCAACTGCCGCTGACCGAAGAACTGGTGCACCCCTTCGCCGGATCACACGAGTCCGCGGTGCAGACGTTGGCGTCGTCGCACGACTTGGTCGTCTTCGGCTTGCATGACCCGGCGCTGCAGGTGTCGCCGATGGTGCACACGTTGCCGTCGTCGCACGATCCGCTGTTGAGCGCCGCGTTGCTGCACGTCAGCTCGCCAGTCGCCGTCACGTTGCAATTGTCCTGGGTGCACGGCAGCTTGTCGTCGCAGTCGCTGTCCTTTGCGCACTGGCACGTAAACTTGCCGGGCACACACGTCCCGCCCTGGCAAGCATCGCCAGAGGTGCACGCGTTCTTGTCGTCGCAGGTCTTGGCGTTGGGCGTAAAGCCACAAGCCCCCGTCGCGGGGTCGCACAAGTCGTCGGTGCACGCGTTGCCGTCGTCGCAGATGAGTAGTTTGCCCGGCTTGCACTGCCCCGCGGCGCACACATCGTCGGCCGTACACTTGCTGCCGTCGTCGCAAGGCTTGGTGTTGGCGGCGTTGACGCAGTTGCCGGTCGCCGAATCGCAGCTGTCGTCCGTACAAACCGTGCCGTCGGCGCAGCTTTTCGCAGACCCGGCCTTGCAGGCGCCAGCGGCACAGATGTCGCCCACCGTGCACTTGTTGCCGTCGTCGCAGTTGACGGTGTTGGCGATGGCCTTGCAGGTGCCGGTCGCCGAGTCGCAGGCGTCGTTGGTGCACGGGTTGTTGTCGTTGCACGCGACGGGATTGCCTTTGCATGCTTTGGCCGCGCAGGCGTCGGCACTGGTGCACTTGTCGCCATCGTCGCAGGGTGCCGCATTGGCAGCGAACGTGCACTGGCCGGTGACGGACCCACAGCTGTCGTCGGTGCACACGTTGCCGTCGCTGCACACCTTGGCGACGCCTGCGGCGCAGGCGCCGTCTTTGCAAGTATCGCCAGTCGTGCAAGCACTGCCGTCGTCGCACGGAACTGTGTTGGCGGCGGCCAGGCAAGCGCCTGTGGTGGTGTTGCAACTGTCCGTGGTGCACAGCTTGCCGTCGTCGCAGGCCTTGGGCGCTGACCCCACGCAGGCGCCGTTCTGGCACTTGTCGATGGTGGTGCAGGGGTTGTTGTCGTTGCAGACGTCGCCGCCTGGCGCGTGCGTGCAAGCGCCGTTGGCCGGATTGCAGGCGTCGATGGTGCAGGGCTCCTTGTCGTCGCAGTCGACGGCGCCGTTGCCCTGGCACTGGCCGGCGCTGCAGGTGTCGTTCAAGGTGCACGGGTTGTTGTCACTGCAGGTGCCACCGGACTTGGCCAGGTTCTTGCACTCCAGCTTGGTGCTGGTCGCGACGCACTTGTCGTCGGTGCAGGCGTTGTTGTCGTTGCACTTCTGCGCCTCATTGGCCACGGTGCAGGCGCAGGTCCACTGGCCGCCCTTACACACGCCGCCTGAGCACGCCTCGCCCGCTGTGCAGGCGTTGCCGTCATCGCAAATCGCGCTGGTCGGCGCGTACACGCACAAGCCGTCCGCCGGGTTGCAGCTGTCGGTGGTGCAAGAATTGTTGTCGTTGCAAACAGTTGCGACGCCAGGCTTGCAGCCCGTAGCGAGGCACGAATCGCCAGCGGTGCATGCGTCCCCATCGTTGCACGGGCCGTCCGCGGCTGCCGTGGTGCACTTGCCGCTAGCCGCGTCGCAACCGTCGATGGTGCAGGTGTTGCCGTCATCGCACGTCGCAGGCTTGCCCGCCACGCACGCGCCGTTGCCGCACTCGTCGCCTAGGGTGCAGGCACTGTTGTCGCTACAAGGCCCTGCCTTGGGGCTTTGGGTGCATGCGCCACTTTGCTTGTCGCACAGGTCCGCGGTGCAAGGGTTGCCGTCGTCGCACACTTTCGCGGATCCTCCGGCGCAAGCCCCGGCCTTGCAACTGTCGAATAGCGTGCACGGATCACCGTCGCTGCAGGCGCCGAGCTGCGCGGCGCTGACGCACCCCCCAACCTTGGGATCGCAGGCGTCGACCGTACACGGGTTGGCGTCGTCGCACACCATCGTGGCTCCCGGGCCGCAGACCTTGTTTGCGCAGTTGTCCGCGACCGTGCAAGGGCTGCCGTCGGCGTCACAGGTCGCCTGATTGGCCAGGCCGACGCAGCCGATGGCCGGGTCGCAGGCGTCGTCCGTGCACGGGTTCTTGTCGTTGCAGTCGAGCGAGGCGCCGGCTGCGCACTTGCCGGCCTTGCACACGTCGCCGCTAGTACAGGCGCTATCGTCGGCATTGCAGGCCTTGCCGTCGGCCACCGCGACCATCGCGCAACTGCCCGATTTGGCGTTGCAGGTGTTCTTGGCGCAGTCCCCATCGGCGCTGTCGTTGCACACGACCACCGTGGCGGGGTTGACCTTACAAGTGGGCTGACTTGCTGAAAAATCGCAGTACAAGGTGCCATTGCACAGGTTGCCGTCTTCTTTGGCGGCGCAGTCGGCGTTGGCTTTGCAGTTGCAGTCTTTGGCTGCAGCACCTGGCGCACAACTGCCACTGGCACACTGATCGCCTTCGGTGCACGGATTGCCGTCGTCGCACGCCCCTTCCTGGTTCGCGTGGGCGCAGCCTGCTTTGCCGTCGCAGGTATCCTTGGTGCAGGGCAACCCGTCGTCGCAAAGCGTCGCGGTCTGATCGATGCCGGCACACGCTCCTTCCTTGCACTGGTCGAGCTTGGTGCAGGTGTTGCCGTCGTCGCACAGGATTGATGCCGGGTTATGCAGACAGCCCGTCTGGGCGTCGCAGGCGTCGTTGGTGCACGGCAACTTGTCGTCGCAATTGACCGGCGTGCCCGCGCACTGTCCGTCAGCGCAAGCGTCGCCGCTCGTGCAGGCCGTGCCGTCATCGCAGGGCTGGGTGTTCTTGGTGATCTTGCACTTGCCCGCGTCACAGGACTCGGTCGTGCACGGGTTGTTGTCGTTGCAGACGATGGCTTGGCCGGGGTCGCATTTGCCGGACTTGCACAGGTCACCTTGGGTGCACAGGTTGCCGTCGTCGCAGGGAGCGCCGCTCTCTGTCGCTGTGCAACCGGTGGCCAGATTACAGGCGTTCAGCGTGCACGGGTTGCCGTCGTCACAGTTGACGCCGCCGCCGGAGCAGACTGCATCGCTGTCGCAGGCGTCGGCCGTTGTGCAGGCGTTGCCGTCGTCGCAAGGCGTGCCCAAGGACTTTTTCGAAGACGTGCACTTGCCATCTGTTGGCGAGCAAAACGCCTTGAAGCAGAAGTTGCTGTTGACGCAGTTCTTGGCAACGCCAGCGCAGCCGCCGGCCTTGCAGTTGTCGCCGATGCTGCACGGGTCACCGTCGTCGCACGGGATGCCGTCGGCGGGCGCGTGGGTGCAGATGCCGGCGCTAGGGCCGCCCTGCGCGCAACCGTCGAGCGTACACGGATCTTGGTCGTTGCAATTGGCCGGCTTGCCCGCGCACATGCCAGCAACGCACACGTCGGCGCTGGTGCAGGCGCTGCCGTCGTCGCACGGGTCTTCGTCGGTCTGGCCGTCGCAGTCGTCGTCCGCGCCGTTGCAGTAGTCCAGCGTGGCCGAAGTGGGCAGGCACGCCGCGTCGCCGTCGACAGCACCGTCGCTGTCGACCACGTCGAGCGTGTCGGGAGCTTCAACAACCTCCAGCCCGTCCGCTACTTCGCCAGCGCTGCTCACATCTTGCGAGCCGACGTCCGCAACCGGCGTCTCGGTGGTGCCGGGATCGACGCTTTCATCGCCGACCGCCGCCACGTCAACGGAGAGCTGAAACGCCTCAATGCGCGCCGCCACCTGCGCCTCGGACATGAACTCGCCCAGGCAGCCGCTGGCCAGTACACCAACCCAGGCCGACCAGCGCAGTACAACGCTGGCAGCAACTCGGTTGGTTTGGCGCGCGCAAACGACCATGCCCCAACCTCTCAAAAGCGCACCGCAAAGCCGACGTGGTGCGGCGCCAGTGTGACAGCGATGTCAGGTTGCGGACGCGCCGGACTGGCGTCCGCCGGGCGGATAATCGTCGTCTTGGGCGCGACCGGCGCCGCCGGCGCCGCGACCAGTTCCCACACTAGCCAAGAGGCGCAGCCCGCCGCAAGCACGCCTGCGCCAATTGCGACATTGCGCAGCAGTGTTGCGCGCTCGACGTGGTTGCGGTGCAGTTGGCCGTCCGCTTCTGTCCGCAGCTTGGACTCAAGGTCGCGCGCATTGCCCGCTTCGACCAGTGCGGCCGTGTAAAGTCCTGCACCCACGGCGGCCAAGCCTCCGGTTGCCGCCGCTGCCGCGGTCGGGAATTGCCGACGCGGCGCAGGCTTGTCCGCTTCGGCTTTGAGGCGGGCCCGCAGCGCGTCTTCGCGCGCCTCACGTTCTTTGGCTTGCTGTGCGGCGCGCTCGCGGTCTTGGGCCTGGCGGGCCAGGTCTTCTTGCCGCTCGCGCTCGAGCTTGTCTTTGGCAAGCCGGCCGGCCTCTTCGGCAGCCTTGCGCTCATTGACGGCCTTCTCCAGCACGGCGATCCGCGCGTCGGCATCGGCACGGCCGGCGTCGTTGACATCGGGCAAGCCGCGATAGGCGCGAAACAGCGCCAGCGCCTTGTCGGCGTTGCCGGCCTCTTGGTAGGCCCGCGCAGCGTTGTAGATGAGCGTCGGCCGGCGCGCCAGCGTGTAGGCTTCCATGAAGCGCTCCGCCGCCTGTGCAAATTCCTTCTGCTGGAACAACAGCTTGGCCTCAGTCGCGATGGCCTCGGCGCGCCTGACCGCGCCACCATCGGCACCCTCCGCGCCACATGCGACCTCGCTCGCGCCTAACCACAGACACGCACTTGCTGACGTCACCAGGACCGCGATCGCCGGCAGCGTGCGGCACCGCAAAACCAGCGCGCGCAAGCGGCTTTTGGGCAACGGCTGGGGGAAGGCGGCCATCGGCGACAAGATACCACGCGCGCGGTCGCGCTGAAAATCACGCCGTTTGCATACCGCATTCAGGTTCAAGCTGTCTCATGCGCTGCGTCCGGGCCACCAACCCTGCGCGGCGATGGCCGAGCGCGGCGGATGCAGCTCGAGCCAGTGGCCCAACACGGCAATTGGCACCGACGCTTCGACGCCGACCGCCAACTCCGCCAGGCAGACGGCTTGATGCGCGATCATTGCATTCTCCATCCAAGCCCGCGTGGCGAGCACCGAGCGACCCGCATCCGCGGCAGCCAGCAGCACGACGGAGGAGTCGCTCAGTTGCTGCAATCGCGTTCGGATCGGATGAGCCAGGTCTGCAGGCAACTGCCGCACCCGCGGCGCCAGCCACGCCAGCCAGGCCTCGTGCAGGCGCAGCTTCTGCATGTCGCGCCAGGTCTGGGCTGCGAGCACGTTGTGCGTGCCCTCCCAGGCTTCGGTGACCATGCAGTCACGGTACAAGCGCCCAAGCGGCGTAAAATCCTCGATGGCCGCGTTGCCCGCGAGCACCTCCATCGCCAGCCGCACCATCTGGGTGGCGCGCACACTCGTCCAGTACTTGTTCATGTTGACGCCAATGCGCAGCGCTGCGGCGTGGTCTGCCGTTTCGCCGGTCGCCGCCAGGTCGAGCGTACTCGCGGAACCCGCCGCGGCCTCGACGAACAGCTGAGCCAGCGCCTGATCGGCGGATGGAAAGCGCGCAACCGGCACCCCGAAAGCCTCGCGGTGCAAAGCAAACCCCGACGCCTCGTAGTAGGCGCGCCACAGGATGCCGGCGCACGCCATCGCGTTAAAAAGCCGCGAGGTATTGAGGACGATTTCGACCGTGTTGTGAAACCCGCGGTCGAGCGAGCCCAACTGCCAGGCGTGTGCGCCGTGCCAGTCGACCTCGCCCGACGCCATCGCACGGGTGCCAAGCTTGTGCTTGAGGCGCCGAATGCCGAAGTGGTTGACTGGATTGGGCGTGTCGCCGATTCGGTGCGAGAGCGGCCGGGCTGCGACCTTGCCGTCGGGCGGCAGATCGTGGGGCACCACGAACAAGCCCAAGCCGCGCGTGCCCTCGGCCGCGCTGTAGGGCCGCGCCGTCACCACGTAGAGCGGCGCGTCGACGACCGAGCAGAACCACTTTTCGCCGTCGATCGCCCACAGCGCCGGCAGGTCCGGCGCCTCTTCTGCAATGCGACGTGCGCGCGTGGCGTTGGCGCCGACGTCACTGCCGCCCTGGACCTCGGTCAAGAACTGAGCCCCATGCAGGCGCTGATCGTAGTCCGGATTGGCAAGCCCGGGCAACAGGTTGCGCTGCAGAGCCGGGTGTCCGACCTGCTGGATGGCCTTGATGAGCCCTGCCGTGCAAGCCAGTGGACAGGTGTGCCCTGCCTCGCCGTGGTGCGAAGTCAGCAGCACCAACAGCGCCTGCTCCACTGCCCGCCCGGCCTGGCCAGTCAGCCCCATGACGCCTGAGCCATACACCAGCCGGCCGACCTCGTGGTATGCGCCGTCAAACCGCACGCGCTCGTGGCGGCGACCGATGGCGTCAAAGCGTTCGAGCGTCGGTAGGTACGGATCGTGCGAGCAGCGATGCACCAGCGGTTCGGCCGCTGCAATTTCAGCACCGTATGCGTGCAGGCGCGCGTGGGTCTGCTGGTCCGCGTGCGGCGAGAGTCGCACGAACAACGCACGCAACACGGCATTGTCGCTGTACCAATTGCCGGGGCCTGCGTCGCGCCAGGCGACGAGCCGGCCGCGGCCGCGGTCGATCGCAGAGGGTGTGTCATTGGGGGTGACGCGGATGGTGTCGTCGGACATGGCGCGGGTACCAGCCCGACTTGCGCGGGCGCGGGAGGTTAAGGGGTTTTGGCCGGCGAAGGAATTGCCGTGAAGCCACGCACCACCCTGCCCAACCCTGCGCGTTTCGCGTAGACTGCCCAACCTGCTCAGCCCACCACGGAACCAGCCCATGCCCGACAGCCGCCCCACAACGCCTCCGCTGCCCAAGTGGCGGGGCACGCCCAGCTACATCGCCGCAGACGACCTGTGCGCCACTGTCAATGTCGCGGTCGCGCTGGGGCGCCCCCTGCTGGTCAAAGGCGAGCCGGGCCGCGGCACGAC
>SXRM01000288.1 GCA_005792545.1 Pseudomonadota bacterium
ACGTCGTCCTTGTCCCACTGGATGACCGTGCGGTTGTCCATCGCGCCATTCTCGATGGGCACGATGCTGTCTACGGGTTCATGGCCGAGCAAGAAGCCGCCAGGGTGGATCGACAGATGCCGCGGAAAGTCCTGGATTTCGGTGGTCAGCTGGCACAGCAGTTGGTGCGTCGGCGTCTCGGGGTCCAGGCCCGCCAGCCGCAAGTCGTCGTCGCCCATGCCGTCGCCGTAGCGCGACACCAGCTTGCTCAGGCGGTCGAGCGCCGTCTCGGGCATGCCCAACGCCTTGCCCACGTCGCGCACCGCGCTTTTGGCCCGGTAGCGTATCACCACGGCTACCATCGACGCGTGTGACCGGTCCCGCTCGGTCACGCACGAAGCCACGCTGTCGACCTTGGCCGACGACGGGTGCAGCGGATCGTAGCGACCGTACACATACTGGATGACCTCTTCGCGGCGGTCGTGCTCGATGTCGAGGTCGATGTCGGGCGGCTCGGCGCGCTCAAGCGACAAGAAGCGCTCGAACAGCAGGCCCATGCGCACGGGATCGATGGCCGTGATGCCCAGGCAGTAGCACACCGTACTATTGGCCGCCGAGCCCCGACCCTGGCACAAGATGTGGCTGCGGCGGCAGAACTGCACGATCTCCCACATCGTCAAAAAGTACCCACCGTAGTCCAACTGGCGGATGAGCCCGAGTTCCTTGTCGATTTGTGCGCGCACATCGGCCGGCACCTCCGACCATGTGCCCGCCTGGTAGCGCTCGCAGGCGCCGCGCTCGGTCAGCTGCCGCAGCCATTGATCGAGCGTGGTGCCATCGGGCAGCTGCTCCGCCGGGTACACGTAGCGCAATTCGTCCAACCGGAACGTACACCTTCCCGCCACCTCCAGCGTGCGGCGCAAGGCGTCGGGGTGGTCGTGGAACAATTCGGCCATCGCGTAGGGCGACTTCAGGTCGTGTTCGGCGTTGGGTCGCAAGCGGTCGCCGGTCTGGTCCAGGCTGGTGCCGTGCCGGACGGCGGTCAGTACATCATGTAACGCCCTGCGGGTGGCGTTGTGGTAGAGCACCTCGGTGCCGGCGACCAGCGGCCAGCCCAGCGCCCGCGCCATTGCCTGCAGCCGCTGCGCGCGCGGTGCGTCTTGCGCATGACGGTGACGGGTCAGCAGCGCATAGGCGCGGTTGCCAAAGGCGTCGGCCACCAGGCGCAGATGGCGCGACGGCGTCTCCGCCCCAGCCTGGTGCGTCAGCGACCCAGCCTGGTGCGTCAGCGACTCTGCCTGGTGCGTCAGCAGCAGCAGCCCTCCAGAGTGCTCGGCCAACTGCTGCCAGTCGACCACCGATGCCCCTTTGTGGCAGCGCCGCCGGCCCAGCGTGACCAGCCGACACAGGTTGCCCCAGCCCTGTCGATCCATGGCCAGCAACAGCGGCGTCTGCGGCCGCATCCGCGCGATCGCCGCGGCATCGAGCGGCGCGTCGCCCAACAAACCAGACGGCGTCGGCGGCCGGAGCGGCCTGGATCGCTCGAACGGGTCCATGGCATTGGCCGCGGCCGCAACCAGCCTGTCCGGCGCGACATCGGCGACCGTCAACTGCACGCCGTAGATGAGCCGCAACCCCTGCTCGCGTGCCGCGAGGTGAGCCCGCACGGCGCCATAGACGCCGTCGACGTCGGTCAGCGCCAGCGCCGGCAGGCCGTGGGCGCGCGCCTCGGCAACAAGCTCCTCCGGATGCGACGCCGCCTGCTGAAAGCTGAAGTTGGACTTGACCCACAGCGGCACGTGCGGCTTTTGCGGGGCCTTGGGCGTCTTGGGCTGCGGCAGGGCCATGACCGGCGAGTGTACTGAACATTAGTTCAGTGTCAAGCGCGCCAGCGCGCGGTCGCCGCGAATTGGTCGTCGTCCACAACCAAAGAAAATCAACGATCTGAACAAAGGCTGGTTCCGTTCCGAGCTTGCACATCTTGCGAATTCATGTCACCGTAGCGTCACAGCCGCGTCGACAGTGCGTCACCGGCGCGCGAAAGGCTGCTGCGTCCAACGGTGCCGGCCTCAAAAAGGCCTTGCGCATTTCGGTTGTTGCGACTAGAGTCCTCGCCCCCGATTTTCGGCCCAACCCTGCGCACCCCGAGCCGAATCCCCCGGATAGCGATGAAACCTGCCGACCTGCTCGATCCTGAAAAACTCGTTTCCGCTGGCGCGCAAGCCGTCCAGCAGGCACGCCGCCTGCGCAGTTTGCTTGGACCCAGGGTCAGTTCGCCGCAGTCGGCCAGCGATCCGCGGTTCGTGCCGCCGCAGTTGCCGCAGCCCAAGGACGAAGACGAAAGCGACGCCACCTGGGGCTTTGCCGACACGCGCTTTGAGGCGCGCGCCGACTCGTCGGTGGTGCTGACCGGCGGGCGCTACCTGCTGTGCGGCGAACCGCTGCCGGGACTGATGCCGTGGATCCGCGGCGTGATGCAGCTGGAGCTGCGGCCGGACGACAAGCACCCCTACGCATTTCCGCCGCAGGTGCCCGCGTCCATCGAGAACCCAGCGTTCAACCAGACGATTTCCGAGTTTCTGCAGCCAGACCAGTGCTCGACCGACGACCGAGCCCGCCTGCGCCGCGGTCACGGCCACACCCAAGAAGAGATGTACGCCATCAAGTACGGCACGCTGCCGCGGGTGCCCGATCTGGTGGTGTATCCGGCCACCGAAGACCAGGTGGTGCGGCTGACCCAGGCGGCGCTTGCCCACAACGTGGTGCTGATCCCCTACGGCGGCGGCACCAACGTCACCGACGCGCTGCGCTGCCCCACCAGCGAGACGCGCACCATCGTCTCGGTGGACCTGCGGCGCATGAACAAGGTGCGCTGGATCGACCCGGTCAACCGCATGGCCTGCATTGAGGCCGGCGCGGTCGGCCGCCACATCATGGAGTTGCTAAAGAACCACGGCTTTACGATGGGCCACGAGCCCGACAGCGTCGAGTTCAGCACCATGGGCGGCTGGGTGGCGACGCATGCCTCCGGGATGAAAAAGAACAAATACGGCAATATCGAGGATCTGCTGCTTGACGTGACGGCCGTAACGCCACAAGGCGTGCTGCATCGCGCCGAGATCGCGCCGCGCGAGAGCATCGGCATCGACCCGCGGCTGTGGATGCTCGGCTCGGAAGGCAAGCTAGGGATCATCACTAGTTGCGTGGTCAAGCTGTTCCCGCTGCCCGAGGTGCAGAAGTACGGCTCGATCCTGTTCCCGGATTTTGAGACCGGTGTCGCCTTCATGTACGAGTTGGCGCAGGCGGGTAACTGGCCAGCCAGTGTGCGGTTGATGGACAACCTGCAGTTCCAGTTCGGCCAAGCGCTCAAGCCAGCGGCCAAAGGCTGGAAGGTCCACAAGTCCAAAGCCGAAAAGCTATTCGTCACCAAGATCCAGGGCTTCGACGTCAACCAGATGACGGCCTGCACGCTGGTGTTCGAGGGGACGCGCCGCGAAGTCGCCGCACAGGAAGCGCTGGTCTACGAGATCGCCAAGAAGCACAGTGGCTTTGCTGCCGGCGCTGAAAACGGGCAGCGCGGCTACCAGTTGACCTGGGGCATCGCTTACATCCGCGACTTCGTCATGGACCACTGGGTCATCGCCGAGTCGTTCGAGACCAGCGTGCCGTGGTCCAAGCTGACCACCATGGTCGACAACGTCAAGCGACGGGTGCTGGAAGAGCACAAAGCCCACGGTCTGCCGGGCCTGCCTTTCATCACCGCGCGAGTCACGCAAATCTACGACACCGGCGCATGCGTCTACTTCTACTTCGCCTTCAGCTACAAGGGGTTGGCAGACCCGACCCACACGTTTCACGAAGTGGAGAACGCCGCTCGCGAGGAAATCCTGCGCTCAGGCGGGTCGCTGTCGCACCACCACGGCGTCGGCAAGCTGCGCCAGCACTTCATGGCGCGAATTCAGAGTCCGGCCGCCCTGCAAATGCACGACGCACTCAAGAAAGCCGTTGATCCACAAAACATTTTTGGGGCCGGCAATCAGACCGCAGGCCGGCCGGCCGGCGACTACGCCTGACCGACGATTGGAGTCCGCATGCGCGTCGCGCAACCCATGACAGCACAAGTTCTTTTGACCGGCGCCACCGGCTTTGTCGGCAAGGTGGTCTTGGAAGAACTGCTGCGCCGCAAGGGCGAACTTGGCATCGACTGCGTGTACGTGCTGATTCGCGCCAAGAAGGGCAAAACACCGCAAGAGCGCTTCAGTGATGAAATCGCGGCCTCGCGTTGTTTTGAGCTGCTCCCCCCTGGCTGGACGGCGGCGGTGCGCCCGGTCACCGGCGAGCTGACCCACCGCGACTGTGGCTTTGCCGCCCACGACCTCGACCACCTGACCCGTCACATTACCCACATCGTGCACTGTGCAGCGTCGGTGGAGTTTGACCTGCCGATCGCCGAGGCCGCGGCGGCCAACATCAGCAGCGCTTTGAACATGCTCGAAGTGGCGCGCCGCTGCCAGAAGCTGGTGCGCATGACCTCGGTTTCGACGGCCTACGTCACGCCCTGGCGCCAGCAGCCGTGCACCGAGACACTGGTTCCGCTGCCGCGCGCACCGCTGGCCATCTACCAGTCGATTTTGGACGGCACCGCCGACGAGAAAGCGCTGCTGGCCGAAACCGGGCACCCGAACACCTACACCTTTACCAAGTGCGTAGCCGAGCAACTGCTGATGGAGCGCCGCGGCAACGTCGAACTGGCGATCGTGCGCCCGAGCGTGGTGTCAGCGACCTGGCGGCACCCGTTTCCGGGGTGGATCGACTCGGCGGCGGCGTTTGCCGGCTTTGCGCTGATGATCGGCGCCGGGTACATGCGCGCCCTGGTCGGTGATCGGGCGAGCCGTCTGGACGTGGTGCCGTGTGACGTCGTATCGGACCGCGTGCTCGACACCACCTTTGGCGCGGCGCCGCTGCAGCACCCGCACATTCGCTATGCGGTCGCAGGGTTGCAGCACTCCTGCCGGGTCGACACGTTGTCCGAGATCATCGCGCGCTTCTACCGCAGTCACCCGGTCGATCGCACACCCGGCCTGTACTACATTGGCAAAGCCAGCGACGCCCAGTTCAAGGCGGTGGCGATGCGGCACCACGATGTGCCGACGCGGCTCGCCGCTACCTTTGCCACGTTGTCTGGCAACCCCAAGCTGGCCAAGCAGGCCACCAGGCTCGCAGACAAGCTGCAGAGCCTGAACGACCAGTTCCCGTACTTCACCTCGCTGACCTTCGATTTTCGCGCGACTGAGCCGCTCGACGACCCACTTTTTCGCCGCGAAGAGTATGCGGAGACGTCTTGCCGCGGCATCTACCGGTACTTGCTCAAGAAAGACGACAGCGAAATGGTCATCGCTGGCCGCAAATACAAAGACGACTCGCTGACTGACTGGCAGTGGGCGATGAACCAGCCTAGCGGCAACTGGGCCATTCGCTTGAGCGCGCTGACGGTGCGCAAGGCGATGCACCAGATCACCCACGCCATCACCTTTGACCGCCCGTCCTTTGAGCGCGCAGTCAGCAATGCTGCGCCAGGCAGCCTGCTGGTGCTGGTGCCGAACCACCGCTCGTATATGGACTTTCTGCTGGTGTCGTACCTCTTTTTCGCGCGGCCGGATCTCGGCATTGCGATCCCGCACATCGCCGCCGCCGAGGAGTTCTCGCGCATTCCGCTGCTTGGGCAGTTGTTCAAGAAGACGCAGGCGTTCTACCTCAAGCGCGGTGGCGGCAAGCCCGATCCGGAGCTGACGCGCCACGTGCACAAACTGGTCGAAAACCGCGAGACCATCCAGTTTTTCATCGAGGGCGCGCGGTCGCGCTCGCGGCAGTTCCTACCGCCCAAGACCGGCATGCTGCGGTGCCTGCAGGCCACCGGCGAGACGTTTACGCTCCTGCCGATTGCCATCACCTACGACCGGGTGCCCGAAGAACAGGCTCTGGCCCGCGAGCTGTCCGGCGCGCCAAAAACCAAGATGAAGCTCTCGGCCTTGCTGGCGTGGTCAACTGGCATGGTGCGCGGCGAAGTGTCGCTCGGGCGTGTACACATCACCTGCGGCGACCCACTGGTGATGCGTCCGGACAGCGACGCGCGCGAAATCAGCCACCACGTGGTTGCAGAACTGCAAGCCCGCACGGCGACGACGACGCACCACCTGCGCGCCTTCCTGCACCATGCGGATGTCGCCGGCATGGATCTGGCGTGGCTGCGCGATGCCATCGAGCGGCGCGGCGGTCAGGTTATCGACAGCCCGCTGGGCGGCGAAGACAACCTCGATCCGATTACCGAGCACTCGCTGCGGTACCAGTGGCAGCACTTGTTCATGGACGAGGCGCTGGCCATCTGGCCCGAGCATCCCGCGCTGCAGCACCACGTGGCCCGCAACAGCTTTCACCGGCAGCAATACACGGCGACGGGCGCCGAGATCCACGACCCGCGGCTGCACAAGCTGCTGCGCGCCCTGTTCGAGCCGGTCGCGCGCGACTATGCGCGGGTCGCACAGGCACTGGGCACGCCGGCTTTCCCGCCGCGGCACGCGCTGGCCAGCACCGCGGTCTACGAGATGCCCGACGCGTACCTGCCGACCATCCAGGCCGCATTCGACGACATGGTCGAGCGCGGGATCCTGGTAGTCGGCGCGGGCGGTCGCCACGACTGGGGTCCGCGCGCGGCCGACTTGTCCGCCTACCGCGAGCAGTGCCGCCTGCCGGACCCTGTGGCGCCCAAGCCCAAGCTGCGCGCCGTCAAAGCGCCTGTCACCGGTATCTACGCCGCGTCGTGAGAAGACACTGACTATGGCCAGCGAAACGCGCAAATTGCTCGTCACCGGCGCGACCGGCTTTCTGGGTCGCCATGTGCTGCAGGCCCTGCATGCCAGCCAACCCGACACGCAGGCACTGGCGCTGTGTCGTCGTCGCGCCGACTGGAACCGGCAGGCATGGGCGACGCCGCTGGACAACGTCGACGTCGTCGAAGGCGGAGTGACCGGCGCCGAAGGTTGGACCGGTGATCGCCGCCTCAAAGACTGCGCCGGCATCGTGCACCTCGCTGCTGTGGTCCGCCACAGCCGGCACGAGCCCGCGGACCTGTACGAGACCAACATCGAGGGCACGCTGCGCATGGTGCGCTTGGCCGCACAGCTGCGGTGCCCGATGGTGTTCGTCTCCACCTCAGGCACGGTGGGCTGCTTCGAGTCGCCGGAGGACAAGGCCGACGAAGACGCGCCGTACGTCGAGCGCACGGTGGGCAGCTGGCCGTACTACGACAGCAAGATCCAAGCGGAGCGCAAAGCCCGCGCGCTGGCGGCACAACTCGGTGTCTCGCTGACCATCGTCCGGCCGCCGATCCTACTTGGGCCCGGCGATCATCGGCTTCGGTCCACCGGTCACGTGCTCAAGTACCTGCGCGGCGCTTATCCGTTCCTCATCGAAGGCGGCATGAGCTTTGTCGATGTGCGCGACGCGGCGCCGGCCATCCTGCGGGCGCTCGGCCATGCCGCGCAGCGCCCCGTGTATCACTTGGATGGCACGGATTGCGGTGTGGTTGAGTTCTTTGAGCTGTGCCGTCAGGTCTGCGGCGTGCGACCGCCCGCCCGCGTCCTGCCGTTTGGCGTGGCGCACCGGTTGGCGGCAACTGCAGAGCGCATGGCGCGGCTGGCGCACCGCAAGTCGCCGCTTCCCGACCCGGTGGTCATCGAGATGGGCCGCCACTACTGGGGCTTGACGTCGCTGCACGCCGAACGCGAGCTGGGCTACAAGACACGTCCGCCGCGCCAGACGCTGGCCGACACCATCGACTGGCTGCGGCGCAACGCGCTGACGCCAACGAACAGTTAGCTTCGTTCAGGGGGCCCGCCGCCCCCTCGAGCGCGTCGGCGCGCTCACCCCTGCCAGCAGCCGCAGTTGCTGCCGCGCGCACTTCGCCCTTATCGCACGGCGGAATCCGCCGCGAACTTCGGGACAGAGGTACTAGAGTCCGGCCTCGCGAAGTGCCTCAGCTGCCTGTCGCTGCGCATCCGTCAGCACGCCAGGCAACTGCACTTCAAGCTTGACGTAGAGGTCGCCGCGCTCGCCGGACTTGCCAAGCTCAGGCGCGCCGTGGTTGCGGACGCGCACCAGCGCCCCAGACGACGTCCCAGCGGCGATGCGCACGGTCTTCTTGCCATCCAGGGTCTCGACTTCGGCGCTGCCGCCAAGCAACAGCGTGCTCGGCTTGACGACGGCGACGGTGTGCAGGTCATCGCCCTTGCGGTCAAATCGCGGGTCCGTCTCGACTGTGACGATGAGCGTCAGGTCGCCTTTGCCGGTGACGCCAGCGTGTCCCTGGCCGCGCACGCGTAGCTTCTTGCCGGTCGTGACCCCTGCTGGGATCCGCACGTGCAGCTCGCGGTCCTCGTTGTCGATGTTAAGGCGAAGCTGCCGCTCGCCACCGTGCATCGCCTCGTGAAAGCTGATGACGATGGGGACCTCAGCGTCCTTGCCCCGGCCGACCTGACCTGGCGGTCGTGGGCGCGCACCGCTCGGTGTGGATGCCGTCGCATCGGCCGCCGATCGGGAATGCTGTCCCCGCACTGCGCCGACAAGGTCGTCAAAAATCGAGCCGCCGCCGCCCGCCCGCGCGCGAAAATTGCCCCAGCCGCTGCTCTTAAGGCCGAACTGTGCGAGCAGGTCGTCAAAGTTGAAGTCCTTGAAAATCTCCTCGACCGAGACGTTCTGCGAGAATTCGTCGGCGCTACCGAACGAATCGTACTGCCGGCGCTTCGCCGGATCGGAAAGCACGGCGTAGGCCTCAGCCACACGCTTGAACTGCTCTTCAGCATCCTTGTTGTCGGGATTCTTGTCGGGGTGCCAGCGCATCGCCTGCTTGCGATACGCTTTGCGGATGGCGTCGGGCGTGGCGTCGCGCATTACGCCTAGCAGCGTATAGTAGTCCTGCTTCACGACCTACCTCCGCTGTGCGCGGCATTGCACCGGTACACATAGCCAAAAGCGACGGGGGAGCGCGACGGACTGCGACGCCCACCGCGCTCCCACGTTCGAGTGCGGCTGGCCGTGGCCTAGTCAAACTCGGCGTCGATGACGTCGCCGTCACCCTTGCCGCCGGTGGCCCCAGCCTTTGGACCGCCGCCGGCCGCGCCGCCCTGCTGGCCGTCCGGGCCCTGGCCCGCCTGGTTGGTGTTGGCGTACATGGCTTCACTGAGCTTGAAGGCGGCCTGCTTCAACTCCTCTTGGGTGGCCCGGATGCGATCCATGTTGCCATCTTTCAAGGCGTCCTTGGCGTCGGCGAGCGCCTTGTCGAGCCGCGCGCGGTCGGCACCGACGAGCTTGTCGCCGTTCTCCTTGAGCATCTTCTCCATCTGGTAGACGGTGCTCTCGGCCTGGTTGCGG
>SXRM01000289.1 GCA_005792545.1 Pseudomonadota bacterium
AGCCAGCCGCTGCCGGTCCAAGGGTTTGACACCTATGGCGTCAAGACGGTCACTTGCGGCGCGACCGTCGCGGGCACGCCGTCGGTGCGCCGCGGTGCGGTTTGGAAGGTGGAGTACGACGCCACCAACAACCCTGAGCCCTTACTGGCACTGCTGGCGTTTGCGCTTGAAAACACTACCGGTGCCGCCATCACGCTCGACGTCCAGATCAACGTCATCGGCACCGGCTGCGGCTGCGGCGGGTAGGAGGGCGCGATGGCAATTATCGATCCGAATTCACGACCTGCACGCAGCCCATTGTGGGCGCAGGAATTTCGACAGTCGGTGCGCTTTGCGGTGCGCGCACGCCGGGACGGGTATGAGCCGGTGTCAGTCTCAGCAGTGCGAAAGGCGATCCCATACGATCTGCGTTGCAAACCTGGTGACTGCGAGAACAACCCGGTGGAGCCACAGTTTCGAAAGTGTGGCGTGGCGGGTATTTGCGTTTGCGGCGCGCACACGCTCAACGTGG
Organism: Pseudomonadota bacterium; assembly: GCA_005792545.1. Classification (GTDB taxonomy): domain Bacteria; phylum Myxococcota_A; class UBA9042; order UBA9042; family UBA9042; genus SXRM01. The sequence continues at coordinate 512 of SXRM01000289.1, forward strand.
GCGAGGCGTGCGAAAAGTGTCCAAAAGGCTGCAAGGCGAGTACAAAGGACTGCACGCGGTCTTGTGGACCGCCAGACAGTGCGGGCAAGCGCTTCTGCCAGGCCGTTCCCGCGAATCCGTGCCGGCCAACAGGATGTGGATGGTTCAGGCTGGAAGGAAATGGGGGTTGGCCAAAGGTGAATTGCAGCCTATTCCCAGGTTATTGCGTCATCAGCGCCGGCGAGCCAGGAAGCGCAAATGTAGTTACCTGGAAGGGCACGGATGGGTCCACCTGTAAGGGGCAGAAATTCTCCCAAAATAGCTTTGAATGTTGCGGCAAATAGCGAGTCACCAGATGCCTAGCATGCGCAAGTGCCTGATGGTGCTCGCACTAAATTCGGCGCTCGGCACCGTCGCTTGCGGTCGCCAAACTGAAAGCATGTCGCCGCTCGTCGGCGCGGCAGTAGCCTGCCAAGACGTAAGTTTCAGGGTCGACACCGCAGTACTTCCTATCGATGCAGACTCCGACGCCACGCTGGTACGCAAGGCCAAGACCTGCGCGGAACAGGGTCTCGCGGTGGACTGCGCCACAACCTGGCAGTGCCACGTTTGGGGGCATTGCACATTCGATCCGGCTGGGCAGAACGTTGCGTTGGATGGCTGCTACTGCAAGGCAGCCACCGACCAGGATTGTGAGCAGTCGTTCAAGTGTAAATTGTCGCACACTTGCCGCGCCCACAACGGTGAATGCCAAGCGACGACCGCGTCACAGCCATGTACATCGACCCAGCCGTCGCATTGCGGCGAATCGGGGCTATGTGGCGACCACGGCGGCAGCTGCTTTCGGCCCACTGAGGCCGGGTGTGCCACGTCGCAAGACTGCATTCTGCGCGGCCAGTGCCATGCATGCCCCTTGAACGGCATCTGCCCTGACCCGCTTGGCGCGTTTCCGGGCGCGCGTTGCTGGGCTGCGTCGGACGCGGATTGCGCGCAATCAGCGGGCTGCTTGTGGCGTGGCGAGTGCGCGATGGCCTCCAAAGCGCTACAGCGCGCTGGAGCCGGGCGGGCATGCGCCGCGGGCAGTTCGGCCGCTTGTGCGGCCTCGTTGGGCTGCAAATACAAGGGTCTGTGCGTGCTGGGCGGCGACGGCGACTGCAAGATCGACGGGCAAGCCTGCGCCAAGTCCGTGGCCTGCAAGGAGTCCGGTCAGTGTGGAACCGTTGCCGGTTTTCCCTACTGTGTGCCAACCCTTGCTGCGCACTGCGCGGACGCGGAGGACTGCAAACAGTTTGGCCAGTGCGCCTTGGACCTTGCTGCCCACGTTTGCCGAAAGTAGCCGCGGCATTGGTGCAGCGCCCGCCCCCACCCCTTGCCCCGGCCCCCAATTACGGCAACATCGCGCCCCGCGCGGCAGCCCTGCTTTCGGCGCGCCCGCAGCCCTACCATGCCCGCTTTGAACCACCACCCGCACCACATCCCTCTGGCCGTCTGCGCACTCGCAGTCGTCGCCGCCGTCGCCGCCACACCTGCCCGCGCCGAACCACCCGCTACCATCGAAATCGGCGCGCTCGGCGGCTGGGCCTCAAAGCACCCGATCGTAGCGCGCACAGCGCTCACGGGGCAAACGGGAAACTGGTGCTGCAATGGCGACGCAGGGGCGCCCACCAGCGGTCGTGCGGTCATCCGCCGGCCTGGCCTTGGTCTTGGTTGGCGCCAGCCGCCGACGCAGCCTTCTTGGTTGGCGTTTGTTTACAATGTATCACACAATCGTTGCCGTCATTGGCTCTGATATCAACTGTGCAAAATTAGGCACTGGTTTGCGTCCTGCGGGAAGATGCGCGAACCTTATTGTCTGCGACCCCTTCAGCCGGCGACGTGGACAGCCGGCGACGTGGACAGCCGGCGACGTGGACAGCCGGCGACGTGGACAGCCGGCAACTTGGGCGCCGCAAGCGCGCCTCGTTTTGGAGCCGCTGTGACTACTCGCGTATTCGAAGTTCTTCCGCAGACCGTTTTTACGCTGCGCGCCAAGTCAACGCTGCAACTGCTCAATCTCCTCGACGCCTCAAGTTTCGATCAGGCCATCATTGATCTGGTGATGAACAGCCCGCCGACCATGACGACCAACGACGTCAAGCTGCACACCAAGACCGCCAGCCAGCCGCTGCCGGTCCAAGGGTTTGACACCTATGGCGTCAAGACGGTCACTTGCGGCGCGACCGTCGCGGGCACGCCGTCGGTGCGCCGCGG
>SXRM01000034.1 GCA_005792545.1 Pseudomonadota bacterium
CAAGCTGCTGCGCGTGCTGCAGACCGGCGAAGTGACTCGAGTCGGTGAGTCCGGCGTTCGCAAAGTGGACACGCGCGTGCTGGCGGCGACCCACCGCGATCTGGCGGCGATGGTCAAGGCAGGCACTTTTCGCGAAGACCTGCTGTACCGGCTGCGGGTGGTCGAGCTGCAGATTCCGCCGTTGCGGACCCGGCCGACGGATATCGCCGCGCTCGTCGACACTTTTATCGCCGAGAACCGCAAGCAAGGCATAGGCGACGTCGTCGCGGTTTCGCCTGGTGCTCTGGCGCGGCTGTGTCAGGCGCCATGGCCGGGCAACGTGCGCCAGCTAGAGACCTTACTGAAGTCCGCGTGCCTGTTTGCCAACGGCAGCACCTTGGAGTTGCAGGACATAGACCCGTTGCTGGCGCGCGAGCGCATGCCAGCCGTAGCCCAGAGCGGCGAGCGGCGGGCCCTGGTCGATGGCGCTCTTGACGGTCTGCGCCTGGAAGACGTGACCACCCAGGTCGTGGTTCGCCGGGTGCACTTGCACGGCGGCAACAAGCGCAAGGCCGCGGAGACACTGGGCATCGATCGTGGCACGCTGTACCGCTACCTGCGCGCCGCCGGGGTGGATCCTGGCCGCGACGGGGGGGCGCGATGACCGATTCGGCGTCGCGCCCACGCGTCGAGGCTCCGGCCGCGATCTTTGGCGACTACTTGCTGTTGCGCAGAGAAGGCATCGGCGGCATGGCCGAGGTGTTTCGCGCGCAGCGCCGCGACCGGCGGCCTGGCGATCCCGATCTGGCGCTCAAGCGCCTGCTGCCCCACATCGCCGAGGACCCGACGCTGGCGCGGCTGTACCTGCGCGAGGTGGAAGCCTTGCGGCGTATCGACCACCCGGTGGTGGTGCGGCTGATCGATGCCGGCGAGGTCGACGGCGTGCCCTACGTTGCGATGCCTTGGCTGGGGGGGCTGAGCCTGCGGCAGTTGCTCGCCACAGCGGACTCGGATACGCAGACGCCGCTGCCCGCTGAGCTTGCGCTGCATATTGGCGCCGAACTGGCCGACGGCCTTGGCGCGGCCCACGCGACCGGGGTCGTGCACCGCGACGTGTCGCCGTCCAATGTGCTGGTGTCCGACACTGGCGACGTTCACCTCATCGATTTCGGCATTGCGCGCGTGGCCGGGCTGGCGCAGACGACCCACGGTCAGGGGCTGCGCGGCAAGTGGGCCTACGCCGCGCCAGAGCAGATCGCCGGCCAGGCCATCACCGGTCGCACCGACCTGTTCGCGCTGGCGTCGGTCGTCGTCGAGGCTCTGCTGGGTCGCGCGCCGTTTGCCGAAGCGGATCGAGAGGCGACCCTGGCCCGCATCCAAACCGCCGAGCCGGCCCGCTGGCCGACCCTGGCCCTGTCGTGGGCACGGGCCGACGCGGTGCTGCAAGCCCTGTTGCGCAAAGAGCCGAGCGAGCGTCCACAAGACGGAGCAGCTGTCGCCCACCTGCTGCGCGGTGTCTTGGAACAAGCTGGCCACGGCGACCTGACGCACTTGCAGCGAGCGCTGGCCGAGCGCATCGCCGCACACCGGCGGGCCCGACCGCAAGGCGCAACCATTCAAGCGGCCGAGCTGCGCGGCGAAGACGTTACCCGGCCGGACCAGGATCCGGATGCCACCGAAGTCCGCATGACCTGACCTGAACGCAAAGGTTGACGCGACAGCATGCCCGCAGGCTGGCACACTGGCGCCATCCCCCCGTACCCCGCGGATCTGCCATGCTCCAGTCTGCCCAATGGCCTGTAACCGTTGGAGAAACGCCTATCCGCTGGCTGGAGCTTTCGCCCGGCTTCGCGTGCAACTGCCGGTGCCTCGGCTGTCACTCGTGCAGCGCCGACGCCGGTGACCAGATGGCCCCCGGCGAGGTGCTGCACTGGCTGCAAAAGGGTCGTCGCCTGGGCGCGCGCCACCTGTGGCTGTCGGGTGGCGAGCCGACGTTGCGCAAGGACTTTGTGGCCACGCTGCGCGCCGCGCGCCAACTGGGCTACCAGCGCATTAAGGTCCAGACCAACGCCATGCTGTTCAGCTACCCGCAGTTCGTCGACAAGGCGCTGGATGCCGGCATGAGCGAAGTCAACTTGCTGCTCAAGTCGCTGGACCCCAAAGTGCACGACGGCTTGAACCGCACGCCGCGCTCGCACCAGTTGCTTGGCGAGGCCCTGGGCCTGCTGCGTTCGCGCAACGTGCGCCTGGAAGGCGACATCCTGGCCACGACCCGCAACGTGCACGAACTGCCGCAACTGGTCGCCCACTACGCCCAGCTCGGCCTGCGGCATTTCAATATCTGGCTGTTTTCGTTGGTAGATCAGGGAGACGCCGACCTGCGGCGCCTGGTGCCGCGCCTCGACCGCTTGGTGCCGCTGATGCTGGAGGCCTGGCAGGTCGCCCAGGCGCACGGCGCAACCCTGTGCTCGCTGAACACGCCGCACTGCGCGGTGCCGCCCGCGGCGTGGTCGATCCAGTTCGATGCCCCGGGTATGGGGCTGCTGGTCGTCAATCCGGGCGGCCGCGCTTTTCGGCTGGAGACCTCGTCGATCGAGCAAGGGCAGTACGTGGCGGCGTGCGACGGCTGCGCCGCTCGGCCGTGGTGTCATGGCATGCGCGGCGACTACCTGGCAGTCCACGGCGAAGGCGAGTTGCAGCCGGTTGCGCAAGCCGCGCTCGCGGGCCACGATCCGCGCGGGTCGGTGCTCGACCTGTGACGGCCCCGTGATTCAGCTCAGCCGCAACCCCAAGACCTGGCTCACCATCTTTATTATCGGCGGCCTTTGTGGCGCGCTATGCGACCAGATCCACGTTCAGGGTCAGGTGCTGTGGTACGCCATACCCGCGCTGGCCGGTCAAGCCTGGTGGGTGGCGCCTCTGTTTGGCGGTGCGTCGCTGCTGATGTATGTCGCGGCGTCGCTCTGGGCGCCGTATGCCGAGCGCTTGTCGCCGGCGGCCGTGAGCAACGGCGAGATCGCGCGTCAGTTCCTGTGGTTCGTCGCGATGTACGCGCTGTCGGCCGGCATGCAGCAAAAGCCGCTGTGGCTGTGCGTGCTGTACGCTGTGCTGTTGGTGCGGCGTATGCTCCGCCGACGCGACATCGCAGCGCAGCTTGTCAACGCCGCAGGGCTGGCCGTGGGCGGCACGGCGTTCGAGATGGCGCTGACGTCGACCGGCGCGTTCAGCTATCGCGCGCCGGACGTGCTGGGCGTGCCGATGTGGCTGCCCGGGCTGTATCTGCACGGTGCGCCACTGGCGATGGCGGTCGTGCGCCGAATTCGCCAGACCGAGCGAAACATGTAGCGGACGCACGCGTGCAGCTCGCTTGGGGCGACCGCGCCATCAGCGATCGCCGACCATGAACTCGACCGCTGGCAGACCCTCAACCTCGCCACGCACCCGGTCGCCTGGCAGCAAAGGCCCCACACCTGCAGGCGTACCCGTGAACACCAGATCACCCGGCAGCACATCAACCAGTGCCTGCAGGTGCTGCAGCAGGTCAGCTACCGGCCAGATCATCTCTGCGAGCGTGCCGTGCTGGCGCTTGACTTCATTCACCCACAGCCCGATCGGGGTCTGGGGATCCAGGCGCACGCTGTCGTTGGCGATCGCCAGCGGACCCACCACCGCTGACCTATCGAACGCCTTGGCCATCTCCCACGGCAGGCCCTTTTCTTTGAGGCCCGCCTGGATGTCGCGCCGCGTCAGATCCAGCCCGACCGCGAATCCGGCAATCCAAGCCAGCGGATCGGCCGCGTCTGTCGCGCCGCGCTCGCCGATCGCCACCACCAATTCGACTTCATGGTGCAGGTTGTTGGTCGCGCGCGGGTAGGGCAGCACGACACCTGCGCCCGAGGCCGCGGGGACTAGTGCGGTCGCCGGCTTGGCGAAAAAGAAGGGCGGATCGCGCGCCGGGTCGGCGCCCATCTCGCGGGTGTGCGCCGTGTAGTTGCGCCCCACACACCAGATGCGGCCCACCGGAAAGGTCAATTCGCTGGCCGCAAAGGGCAGGGCGGGCGCAGGGGGTAGTTGCAGGGCGTGCGGCATCGTCGGCTCCAGGGCGGGACGCCGACATTAGGCCGCAGCTACCGGGTGTCAAATGCTGACCAGCCGCCAGGGCGCGCAGTCGAAATGGAAGTGGTCCTTGTGGCCCGGATACGCAGGCCCTAGCAGAACCCTGAAGATGTCGTGGCGCTGTAGCAGTGTCTCCGTCAAGCGATGCAGGAAGCGCGCGTGGACGGCCGCGGCGCCGGCATTGCCTTCCCAGTGGGCCTTGACCCGCACCGAGAACCCTTTGCGCAACGCGGGCGGCAGCCCCTGCGGCACGCCAACTTTGCGCGGCACGGCGCCGAAGTCAAAACCAGCGACGTCGATGCCGTTGCCGATGCCATGCTCGCTCAGCAGCGTCGGCCACAGCCGGATGCGCCGGCAGTTCAGCGTGCCGATGTGCACGATCTTGCTCGGCGCACGGCCGTAGACCTCGATCGCCACGTCCTTGACCACCGCTTCAAACTTGCGCAGCCGCTCGCGAAAACCAACGTAGACGCGCACCGGCGAGTGATAGCGGACGGCGTCGCCGCGCCAAGTAACGAGCTCGACTGGCGGGCACTGCATCTTGCCTTTCGCCGGAACCGAGCGCTCCAAAGAATCCAGCGCGTAGTCGTCGGCTTGTGCTGGGCTTGCCACCGCCATCGCGGCGCCGATGACGACCATGCACGCCAAGGCCACTGACTTCATCCGACCCTCGCCCCGCAACTATACAGAATCGCCTTGAGGTGAGATCAAGCCTACCGCAAGGAAGGAGCGACGAGTCGGCTTGCAAAGCCGCGAGTTTGCGACCCACTGAGCCAGCAAGAACAGCAATTGCCGATGACCTCGGGTCATCGCGATCCTGTATAGCGGTGAGGTTTCGACGTCAGGCAAGCGGAAAAGATTCGCAGTGCCTGTCTTGGCCGTTGGCCTTTCGCTAGCCAGCCGTCGCCGCAACCGGACCCTCGCCGCGATCCCAGCCAGGGTAAAGCACGACTTTCTGCTCCGTGCCCGACGCCAGTCGTCGATACCCTTCGCCCAGCTGCGAAAGCGGCAATTCGCTGGTAACCAGGAAGTCGGTCCGCAAGCCGCGACGCAGCAGCTCCAGCATCTTGTCCCAGGTCCGGTACATTTCGCGGCCGATGACGGCGTGCAAGGTCAGACCGCGAAAGATGATGTTCTGGCCGAAGTCTTGCAGCGTGACGGCCGAATCGGTGGGCAGGCCCAGCAGCACGACATCGCCCGCCGCCCGCGTGCAGCGGATGCAGTCGTTGATGGCGTCAGGGTGACCGCTGATCTCCATGGCAACGTCGACCCCGCCGCCGGTGCGCGCAATCAGATTCTCGCACATCGAATTGCGGTGCGCCGACTCGACACGGTGCACGACCAACCGGTCGGCGAAACCCGCTTCGGCGGCGCGGTCCTCCGCTTTGCGCAGCGCTTTGCCCTTGACGTCCATGACGTGAATCTCGCGCGCACCCAAGAACGCCACGATTTCAACGACCATGGCGCCGATCGCCCCGTAGCCGGCCACCAAGACCGACTTGCCCTCGACTGGCACCTTGCACGCCGTATGCACCGCGTTGCCCAGCGGGTCCAAGAACGCCGCCACCTTTAGCGGCACACCGTCCGGTAGTGCAACCACGTTGCTGGCGCTCACCACTACGTAGTCGGCAAAGCTGCCGTTCTCGTTCAGGCCGCGGTACCGCGTATTGGCGCACGCGTGCGCCTTGCCATCGCGGCACGCCGGGCAATGGCCACAAACCTCGTGCATCTCGGCCGAAACCAGCGTACCGATTGCGGGCCCGGTCGTCTCCGGCCCCAGCTTGTCGACGCGACCGCAGAATTCGTGGCCCTGTACGAACGGCGGAGCCAGCAGCGGCTTTAAGCTGGCGTCGCCTTTGGCGATGTGGACATCAGTGCCGCAAATGCCGCAGGCCTGAACCGCAATCCGCAGTTCGCCCTTGCCCGGCTCGGGCACCGGCACGTCGCTGCGGTAGTCCCAGCGGCCAAACTCGGGGACCACGATGGCATTCATGGTGGCAGGCGCCGCAGCGCCCGGAACGATAGGACCCAATGTCGTCATGTGCGGTGGACCTTGCGCCGCGATCGGCGAACGCGGACCACAGTGGACCACAAAAGCGCCGGCCTGAAAACGGTGCGGCGAGGCGATCAGCAACTGCAGGTGTGCGACTTCACACAGCTCACCTTTGGCGCTGGCAGGCATGTGCAATTGTGAGTGCGTTCGCTGTCACGACGCGGCTGCGCCCCGCCCTGGCCCCGCCCGCCGCTGCAGCCACGGCAGCGCGACGGCATACGCCAGCGACAGCGCCATCCCGCTCGAAAACACCGCGAAATAGCTGGAATGTGCGGTCAGCCAGCCGCTGGCCCAGCCGGCCGGCATCTTGCCCAGCACTTCCAGGCTAGCGAGCAGCGTGTAGTGGCTGCCGGCCACCTTGGGGTCCACGCGCGCCATCATCCACGCAAACATCGCGGTGGTCAGCGCGCCGCCAAACAGGTGCTCCAAGCAGGTCGCGCTGATGACCGCCGCCGGGCCAGGATCGAGAGCAGCAAGCGCAACTTCGCCACCCATCGACAGGGCTCGCAGCCACACGACCGCAACGAGCGCGTCCAGCGGGCCCTTGCGCTGCACCCACCATCCGCCCGCGATCGACCCGACAACCGAGGCAATCATGCCGTACACGCCGACCCATTGGCCGATTTGCGCCGCCGAAAACCCGCGATCGACCAGAAACGGCTTGAACATGGTGGTCACCACGGTCTCGCCGCTTTTGTACAGGGTGATGATGGCAACGGTGGCCAATGCGCCCGGCTGCCTGAGTTCGCCGGCCAGCGCGCGCGTCACCTCTCGCAGCGACAGAATGCTTTGCGCTGCGGCCTGACCTGCAGTCTGCGGCGCGAAGACCACTGTGAAAACAAAAAGGACCGCGTAGGTAACGGCCAGGACGACAAACACTGCCGGCCAGCCCAAAGAGGCACTCGCCCATACCAGTACGCCGCCGCCGACAATCATGCCGGCCTTGTAGCCGACGACCTGCGCCGCGTTGCCCCAGCCCAGCCCGGACTTGCCCAAAAGGTGTACTGCAAGGCCGTCTACCGCGATGTCCTGGGTCGCCGCGGCAAAGTTCAGCGCCAGGACCGTCCAGGCCAGAACCGCGATATCGAGGCCATCCGCCGCGATCGACACTGCGGCCGCCGCGGAAATCGCCGCCAGTGCGGCCTGCATCGCCGCGACCCAACGCCAGCGCGTGCCCCAGCGATCGACGGCAGGCGCCCACAACACCTTGAAAAGCCATGGCAACGCAAGTGCGCCCGCCAGACCGATCTGCTCGAGTGACGCGCCGCGCTGGCGCAAAAGCACTGGCAGGGCAACCGATTGCAGGCCAAACGGCATGCCTTGCGCGAGGTACAACAGGACCAGCAGCACGAGGGCTCGGCGCGGCGGCTGGGCTGACGGAGGCGACATGGCGGACTCAGGTTGGTGGCGGAACAGGCCCGCGAGGGTGACAAAGTCGCGCGGGGTTGGCTATGGTTGATCCATGAGCTTGCCATCGCCCCTCGCACCATCCACACCCAAAGACAGCAAACGGAACTGGCTGATTCTGACGCTCGCCGTGTTCGCGATGCCAGCCTGTGCCGATCCGCCCACGCCATCGGTATCTACGGCCGCGGACGTTGCTGCTGAAACTGCAAGCGTCCCGGACACTGCGAGCAAATCGGATGTAGGCGCGCAGCCCGTGCCGCTGTGTCTGACCGACCAGGACTGCAAGGCGTCGACCGTGCCGTGTCTTGTTGCGTTTTGCGACACGCTGCGCGTGTGCAACCTCAAGCCTGCAACCGACGTGATGACCTGCAACGACGGCAACGCGTGCACCAAAGCGGACCAGTGCGCGGCCGGCGCCTGCAAAGGCACTGCCGTGGACTGCGACGACGGCAGCGAGTGCACCTTGGACCACTGTCTTCCCGCGACCGGCTGTGCCCACGACAACCTCGTCAAACCGTGCGACACCAAGCAGGTGTGCGCGCAGTCGGCATGCCAGTCGGGCAAGTGCATTGTCGTCAACGACAAGCCGTGCGACGACGCCAACGCCTGCACGTTCGACAGTTGCTCGCCGGTTGCTGGGTGTCAGCACGCTGTCATCGGCGGCATTGCCTGCGACGACAACGACGGCTGCACCAAGAACGACGCATGCAAATTCGGCAAGTGCAAAGGCGTCGGCAAGTCCTGCGACGACGGCGGCGTGTGTACGACAGATAGTTGTGACGCCAAGAGCAACTGCGTGTATGTGCCGTCGACCAAACCGTGCAACGACGGCGACAAGTGCACCTCGGGAGACGCTTGCGCAGGTGGCAAGTGCGGCGGCACGCCCAAAGTCTGCAAGGACGCCAGTGAATGCACGCTGGATTTCTGCAACAACCTAACAGGGTTCTGCGATATCAAGGCCGCAGTGGACGTCACCGCCTGTGAAGATGGCAACGCCTGCACTTCGGGCGACAGCTGCGCTGACATCGTGTGCAAACCGGGCGCCACCAAAACCTGTGACGACGGCAGCCCCTGCACTTTGGATGCCTGCGATCCGTTGACGGGCGCTTGCGTTGCAGCACCTTCCGACGACGGCGCAGTCTGCGGCAAAGACAATCTGTGCCTGACCAATGGCGTCTGCAAAGCGGGCACGTGCGCCGGCGACAACAAGATCTGCGACGACAAGAACCCGTGCACGCAAGACTTGTGCGACCCCGCGAGCGGGCTGTGCACCCAAAGTCAGTTGGTCAACGGCGCGCCGTGCGGCGACGGCAAAGCGTGTCAGGCCGGCGTTTGTTTGTAGCCGATCGAATCGTCGAAGTTACAAATCATATCGAATAGTTGGGGCTTGGGTCTGTCCAGTTCAATTCAGCGATCTCCTTGTTTGCCGGGATGAATTGGGGCTGCGGCACCCTCAACACGACGACAGCGGCACGATGAACTTGCACCACTGCCGTGTTGCAGGTACAAGGCGAGCTTACGCCGCGAGTCATGCGGTGCGCGGGTTCTGGCACGGTTGCTGCATGGACACACCTGCCCACAACCTCTCGCAATTGAACCTGGTTTTGCCCGGCAAGTCGTCCAGACATACGCTCAAGGCCGGCGACGTCGCCGAAAGGCTTCCCGCAACGGGCAATATGGACGCCGGCAAGACCCAGGTGCTCAAACGTCCGCAGTTCAACAACACGGTCAAGTCCGTGATGTGGGCGGCAGAAGAGGCGGCGCAAAACTGGCTGGAATTGCCAGCATTTGCGGGGCTGCCGGCGGATGTGCTTGCGCGCGTGACCAGCGTCTTGGATTCCCAGGACCTGCTGACCGGCGACGTGCTGATGCGCCAGGACGATGCCGGCGACGCGTTGTACATCCTGGAACACGGCACGCTGCGCGTTTGCATTGCGGACGCCTCTGGCGAAGTAGCGATGGAGCGCAGCGTCAAAGCGCCTGCGATCGTCGGTGAAATGGCGTTGGTCACGGGCGAGCGGCGCAGCGCTACGGTTACGGCCGCGGTGCCGTCGCGCGTGCTGCGCATGGAGCGGCCGGAGTTCGAGCGGCTCTGCCGCGAACATCCCCACACCGCGGTGTTTCTGACCTGCCTGGTTGGCGAGCGTTTGTTGGAAAACAAGGGCATCCGTCGCGTAGGCAAGTACCAGGTCGTCGGACGCCTCGGCTCGGGCGGCGTGGCGACGGTGTTCGAGGCCATTCATCCGGGACTGGGTCACGCGGTCGCGCTCAAAATGCTGTCTCACGCGCTGGTGTTCGACCCTTCGTTTGCCGACCACTTCGGCCGCGAAGGCCGCCTGGTAGCCCAGCTGAACCATGACAACATCGTTCGGGTGCTAGATACCGAAGAGGCCTACGGCACGCGCTTCATCGTCATGGAGAAGCTGACGGGCAACCTGCTCGACCACATGATCAAGCGCGGCGACAAGCTGCCGTGGGCGCAGGTGCGACGGATCCTCATCGAGATTGCCGAGGCGCTGGCCTATTCGCACGCTCGCGGCCTTATCCACCGCGACATCAAGCCC
>SXRM01000290.1 GCA_005792545.1 Pseudomonadota bacterium
AGCGCCACGTCACGGCCGGCGGCACCACCCACCAGTTGCAAGAGCCATTTCTGGTGCTGGCGACGCAAAACCCGATCGAGCAGCACGGCACGTACCCCTTGCCGGAAGCGCAACTGGACCGCTTTCTGCTCGCCGTGCACTTTGACTATCCGAGCTTTGACGATGAGTTGGAGATCGTCCGGCGCACGACTGGGCTGCATACGCCGACCATCGACGCCGTGCTCAACCGCGACCAGGTGCTGCGGATCCAGCAACTGGTGCGCGCGGTGCCTGTGGCGGACCACGTCCTGCGCCATGCCGTTAAGCTCGTGCGGGCCACCCGGCCCGACGATCCGCTGTGTCCGCCGAGCATCCGGCCGCTGTTGGCCTACGGCGCCAGCCCGCGCGCCTCGCAATGCCTGGTGCTGGCCGGCAAGGCGCGCACCGTGCTGCGACAGCGCACGACCGTGGCAATCGAAGACCTGCTGGCCCTGGCGGTGGCAACCATTTCGCACCGCATCGTGCCGAGCTTTCGCGCCGAAGCCGAAGGCCTGGACGGCCGCAAGCTGGTCGAACGCCTGCTTGAGCTGGTGCCGCCCGACAGCAAGGCTTAATCCATGGCCGCCCCAGGGTGGAATCGGTTTCGGACGCTCACGCGCCAGATGGGTGCGTGGGTGGCGCCGGCAAAGGGCGAACCCGGCGCAGTCGGCACTCCGCACCGCAGGCCGTCGGGCACCCGCAGCCTGCTCGAGCGCTTGCCGGCCCCGCGCGGCCACGACGCACTGCACGATCGCGGCCCCACCTCGCACCTGCTGCAGTGGTTCGCCGACGACGACGAGGCGGTGGTCCGCAAGTCGCTGGCGCAGCGAGCCAGCGAGGTGCTGGCCGGTCTCGGGCCGCTGCAGCTGCCGGCGCGCCAGGTCGACGACGGGCTGCCGGGCGGCATGCACCGGTCACTGCGGCGCGGCGGCGGCGTGGAGTTCAGTGAGCACAAGGACTACGCGCCCGGCGACGACCTGCGCATGCTCGACTGGAAAGCCTACGGTCGCACCGACCGCTACGTCATCAAGCGCTATGAGCAAGAGGTCCACGCGACGCTGACGCTGATTCTGGATGCCTCGGGGTCGATGCAGTTGAGCGACTTTGCCAGCGACAAGTTCGACGCAGTGCGCCTGTTGCTGGCCTGCATTGCGCTGGTGCTGATTCGCCAGGGCGACTCGGTCGGGCTGGCGGTGTTGGGTCGGCCGCAGTGCACGATTGCGCCCGGCGTCGGGCTGCGGCACTTCGCCCATATTGCAGAGACGCTGGCGGCAGTGCAGCCAGACGGTGATTACGGCCTGGACCGCTTTGAGCCCGTGCCCTGGCGCGGCCACGAGCGCCGCGGCCTGGCGATGGTGGCCTCGGACGTGCTGGTCGCCCCGGACAAGGCGATGGTACCGCTGACGGCGCTGCAGCGCTCGGGTCTAGGCGTGCTGTTGCTGCACACGCTGCACCCGCGCGAGCTGGACTTGGGGTTCACCACGCCCGCGCAGTTCACTTGCCGCGAATCGGCGCGCCAGCGCACGGTGGACCCGCGGGTCATGCGCGACGCCTATACCACGCTGATGCGCCAACACTGCGAGGCCGTGGCGGCAGCGGCGGCGCACGGCGGCGTGGGCCATGTGCTGGTGGACACCAGTTTTGACCCGCGCGGCCTGATTCGCCAGGTGCTGCGCGCGACCACCCACCTGCGGGTGCGCGGCGGCACCGGCGCGCAGGGCGGCGGCGACGGCGAGAAGACCTTTGACAGCCAAAGCGTGCTCGTCGGCGACACCGGCGAATGGAAGAAGCCGGCGGGGTCGCGGTCGTGATCGAATTCGTGCAGCCGTGGATGTTGCTGGGCGTGCTCGGCGCCGCGGTGCCGCTGTGGCTGCACCTGTTTGGTCGGCGGCGGGCGCCGGTGCTGTACTTCAGCGCGCTGGAGTTCATCCTGGCCGCCAACCCCAAGAAAGCGCGGGCGCTGGCGCTGCGCGAGTGGACGCTGCTGGCGTTGCGGTGCCTGGTGGTGTTCGCGGTGGCAGTGGCGTTGGCGCGGCCGAGCGTGCCGTTGCCGGGTCGCGCTGCGGAGGTCGCGATCGCCGCAGGCCCGCAGGCGTTGGTGCTGGTCTTGGACGACAGCATGTCGATGGCCGCCGGTAGCCAGGGCGAAGCGTCGTTCGAGCGGGCGCGGCGGCGGGCCCTTGCTCTGGTTGCCGACTTGCCGTTGGGGGCGCGCGCGGCAGTGGTGGCGAGCGGCTTTCCGGCGCGCACGCTGGTGCAACAACTGACGGGCGATCGCCAGGCATTGCTGCGGGCCTTGGATGCGCTGCGCTGGCGGCCGCGCCGCGACGACGCCGGCCGGGCGCTGCACCTGGCACAGTCGCTGTTGGAGGGCGCGACCGATGTACCCAGCCGGCGGGTGGTGATCCTGACTGACTTGCAGGCGTCGGGCTGGCAAGCCGCGGACATGCCGGGGCTGGCGGATCGCGGCCAACCTGTGCAGACATTTGTCGAGCGATTTGCTCCGGACAGCGTGGAAAACACGGCGATTGTCGATGCGACCGTCGACCGCGGCGCCGACAAGACCGGGGCGCAGTTGCGCGTCGAGGTCTCGCTGGTCCACCACGGCCACAAGGCCTGGCGCGACTACGTCAGCGTCCGCGCGGCCGAACGCGAGTTCAAGAGCCTGGTGCAGCTGCAGCCAGGCGAGGTGGCGCGACGCAGCTTTCTGGTACCGGCTTCGGCGCAGTGGGCCGAGGTAGTGCTGCCCGGCGACTCGCTGGAGGTCGACAACCGCCGGTTGGTGCGCCTGGATGCGGCGACGGCGCTCAAGATCGCGGTCATCAACGGCGCGCCGCGACCGGTGCCGCGCGACGACGAAGCCTTCTTTGTCGCCCAGGCGCTAGAGTCCGGTAGTGCGGGACCCGGCGAATTGCAGGTCGATCGCATCGCGGCCGACAAACTGACCAGCGCGGCGCTAGCCGACCACGATGTGGTCATTGCCGCCAACCTTGGGTCGCCCCCGGCCCAGACGCTGCAAGCGCTGCTGGAGTTCGCGCGCGGCGGTGGCGGTGTGCTGGTGACGCTCGGCGACAACTTGCCCGACCCGCCGGGCGACTACCTGGCAGCGCTGTTGCCCGCGCGACTGGGCGGGGTGCGGTCGTCGGGCCCGGCCGGTGCGGCGGCGGCGCCCGGCTTGGCTCTGGATCCCGGCGCGGCCGACCCGGCAGGGCTCTGTTCCGCGGCGGCGGCGATCGCCCGCGAGCTGCATGACGCACAGGTGGGCCTGAGCGAAGCCCGGGCCGGGCGCTACGTCTTGCCGCTGCCGACGCCTGAACTGGCGTCGCGCACGGTGCTGCGGTTTGGCGACGGCGCACCGGCCCTGCTGGCGCACGGTGTCGGCGCCGGCCGGGTCGCGCTGTGGACGACCACCATCGATCGCGACTGGACCGACTTGCCGCTGCAGCCGGCGTGGCTGCCGTTCGTGCATGGTACCGTGCGCGCGCTGGCAGGTCCGCGCGCGCTAGAACGCAAAGCCGCGATCGAGGTCGGCCAGGTCGCCACGCTCGGCCGCGACGACCGCGCCGAGCAATTGCAGGTGCGGGTCGAAGGCGGCGCCGCGGCCGGCCAGGGCGATCACGTGGCGCAAGCGGTGTTGCAAAAGGCCGGTCAGTGGTCGATCTCAGGCCTGGAGGTTCCCGGCCGCTATATGGCGACCGAGCTGCGCGCTGGCGCCGCGCTGAACTCGCGGCCCATCGTGGTGGTTGCACCCGGCAGCGAGGGTGACCTCGCAGCCGCGGTGACAGGCCCCTTGGCGGCGCGGTCGGCGCAGCTGGCGCAGGTCGGCGCCGTGCGTACGGTGCCCAAGTCGCCGGTGTGGACGCCAGCGTTGGTGGCGTTGCTGCTGTTGCTGATGACGGAGGCGGCGCTGGTCGCGCGCGGCGCCTGGCCCGTGCGCGGCTGGGTTTGGCGCAAGGTGGTGTGAGTCGGCGCGAAATCGGCCAACCTCAATGCGAATTCACGCGGCACGCACCGCCTCCGCCTCCACGATTGCACGAGCCGCCGGTTTCAGCGCGGACCGCATGACCACATCGACCCGGCATGAAAACGCCAGCTCTAGTAATTCCACGGCCGCCAAATAGCGCCGCCATCGGCTGCCGTCACCGACAAGGTCAATCAGGACGTCGACATCGCTGTCGGAGTTCTCGTTGCCGGGCGCATTCTGCCGTTGCCCCAGCACATTCTTCGCTGCGGTTCCAGGCCGGGTCCCCCCGGCGTCGACAGACGCTATCCCTGGTTCACGGACATGGATCAGATTGGCCACCTGCAGGCCGAAACCTACAAAAGCGATACCGACGAGATCCTGCCGATCCAGTTCCAGGTCGCCGACCTGAAGGCGGCGGTTGCGGCAAGCTGTCCGAATCCGTGGCCCACCCCCTGTCGTCGCCGCTATGTTTCAACGGTTCTTGACCTGGTGCGACGATTCGCGCCACAGGAAAGCCTGGCCCAAGTCGAAGCTGTCGGCTTGCCGTTGTATTGCGTGGTCCGTGGCGACGGCAAATTGGACCTCGCAACGGTAGGCCACCATTGGTGGACTTTGCCGGCATTCGATGTGTCCGCGATCCACCCGGCCATCGTCGACGAAGTGCCGGGGGTGGACATCGCCGGGCTGTTGGACGAAGTGCGGTGGTTGCAGTCGCTCCATCCCAGGGTGGTGGTCAAAGTGGCGGCCGACGACGACACATCGACGCGTGAAGTCTGGGCGGTCCTGTGGGCGCTGGACGTCGCCGTCGTGCGGGACCGCAGCGACCGGTACTGGACCCGGGAGATCGCGCCCGCGGCGCCACCACCCGTTCAGGCGCCCAGCGCGGTGGATGACGCTAGGCTTGATGCAGTGGCTGACTACACCGAAGGCGAGCGCGAAAACCAAGAGCTGGTCGCGCTTTTGGATGCCAACTTGTTGCGTGGCGTGGGCTGGACGCCCGAAGGCCCGAGTGTTCCGCCCACCTGGGGTCATTGGGACTACTCGGGGCAGGCAGACGTCGACCGTCGGCTGCACGACTGCTTAGGCAAATCGACGTCTTCGCCCTGCTCGTCTGGCTTTGACCGCTTGCCGGAATAGCCAGGTGGGACTTGTGGTTGTGGGGCGACGACGCTCGGCGCAACGGCCAGCCGCGAGGACGACATGTCCCCCGCCAGGATTTTTTCTGCCGCAGTCGCACTGCTGGTCACGGCAATCGCGGCGCCAGGTGCGGCCGAAGTTCAGCGCAGAGCCATCGGACCCCACGCGCACTCGCGGCCGCGGCGTGCCGTCGAGTCCACGATCGGCACGCGAACGGCCGAGCGCGGCCGGGCGCTGACGCCGCCGAGGCATACGAGCGGGAGGCCATCGGTCCAGGGCAGTGCAATTGGCCCGTTTCTCCACGCGGGTGCTCTTGCGCAAGCCAGAACCAGTGGCCAGAGCGCGCCAGCGACTCTGCCAGCAAAGGCAGGCCCGCCGGACCAAGTGCCGACGTCGCCACCGATCGTAGGCAAGGGGCTGGCGGCCGTCGCTGTCGCGCCGGCAGAACAGCCACCCGTTGAGGGCAAACTGCGCTACGGCAACACCTGCCGGCGGGCATCGCGGGCGGCGGTGCGGGCAGCGTGGACCGATTCCAGCCAGGGGTTCTCGTGCAACATGGGCGTTGCGCCCCGCTGCCGGTCAGGGTCGGATTTCGGACGATATATCCATGTGTTACGGGAACGCTCTGTCGAGCAACAACTGGGATTTCAACACTTCGACTGCGTCACGGAAGTTCACGGCGAGCGGATTGGCTTTGGATCCAAAGCGTTCGTGCTCAGTCAGATCCTGCGACCCGGTCGCACTTGGATCCAAGTCGACCGCGGTGGCGAACTTGAGGCCTGGTGCGTCGACCTGTACTGACCGGGCCAACGTCGGCGCTGCCAACGCTCCGCTTCCCGCGCCCCCGCCTTGCGCGCCGCCGTCCCCCCGCCGACAATCGCGCCATGCCCCAGGCGATTGCCCTTTTTGACATGGACGACACCCTGGTCGGCGCCAATACCGCAGCGCTGTACTTTGCCGAGCGGCGCCGCCGCGGCGAGATCTCGCGCCGGCAAGCCTGGCGGGTCGGCGCGGCGTGGATCGGCTACCGGCTGAACGCCATCGACATGGCGCGGCTCATTCGCCAAGGCGCGGCCGCGGCACAAGGTGCGAGCGAAGCGGAGATGATCGACTGCTGCACGCGCATCTACTCAGAGCAGGTCCAGCCGCGCATCTTGCCGGCAGCCGTCCAGGCCTTGCAGCGCCACCGCGATCGCGGCGACCCGGTCGCTATCGTCACCGCATCGACGCCGTACATCGCCCGGCCGCTGGCGCACGATCTCGGAGTGCCGGTGGTCATGGCGACGGAGCTGCAGGTCGGCGACGATGGCCTGTTTACGGGGCAACTGCTGGGCGAGCCGTGCTTTGGGCCCCAAAAGGTCGTGCGCGCACAGGCGTTTGGCGCGCAGTTTGGCCTGGGCCTGGACGCGGCGTGGTTCTACACCGACAGCCACACCGACCTGCCGCTGCTGGCCGCGGTGGGCCACCCGCACGTCGTGCGCCCGGATCTGCGCTTGCGCTGGACCGCGAAGCGTCGCGGCTGGCCGGTGCTGAATTGGTGAAAGGCGGGCGGGCGGGGCTCTGAGCCGAAATGTGTTTGGCCTTGCTGGGCTGCAAAGGCCTCGCCTGGTGCACACGGACCCGTACCCCGAAGGCACCGCCAAGGCGGACGGGGACGTCCGCGGTCCCAGGCCCCCGCCGCCACGCGGACCACGCGGGGAGATCTGGCCACCTATGCCGACCGGCGACCCACCCAGCTATACAGAATCGCCTTGAGGTGAGATCAAACCCACCGCAAGAAAGGAGCGGCGAGTCGGCTTGCAAAGCCGCGAGCTTGCGACCCACCGAGCAAGCAAGAACGGCAATCGCCGATGACCTCGGGTCATCGCGATCCTGTATAGCAAACGGGCGCAGTTCAAGGATGCGCAGCATCCAGAACAACCCCGAGACAAGCCCAAAAAGCCCGAAGGCCCGAATCGTTGCCGATTCGAGCCTCCAGGAGCGTTGCTGGCGGTCCAGCGCGACGAGGACTTATTCGGTCTCGTTGTCGCGGAAGATGGCCGGCGTGCCTTCCATGTCGCACTCGGCGCCGGTCGACTTGACGTCGCCGCGGCCGGTCAGCTGGAAGGTCGACATGATGGTGTCGCAGTCCAGGTCAGCATTGGCCTGGGCGGTGAAGAACGACGCACCGTACACGCCCGTCGAAACGTAGCTGTACTGGAAGAAGTGCTGGTCGGTGATGGCGAACTTGAGGGCCGACCACGTCGCGTGGTTCCAGTTGCCCGGCTTGGCGTCGCAGCGCTCGTCGTTGTCCGAGTCGTTGACGTCCACGCAGCACGAGGCGCCGGTCGGGGTCACGCCGACGTTGCTCGGGAACTGGCACTCGAGCTTGGTCATGGTGCCCGCCTTGACGCGCGGCGAGGTGTAGTAGGTGGCCGAGCCCTTCTTGAGCAGGTCCAACATCTCGTTCGCTTCCGCCGCCTTGGCCGAGCGCATGTACTTGGTGAACTGCGGAACGGCGACGACCGCGAGACTCGCGATGATCGCGACCACGATCATGAGTTCGATGAGCGTAAAGCCTTTGCGAATCTGCTTGAGCATGACTGCCTCCAGGAGGACTGCGCCTCCGCGGTGAGCCGGCTGGCGGCCCCACGATGGGGTTGCCGGCGATGAGCCCGAATGAGAACACCGGGCGGGGAAAACCTCGGGCACTTCGGAAGATTGCGGCACAGTGGGGTGCACCGTCGCGCCCTTGTCCGCTCACCAACCGGCACCTTGCCGGCAGTTGCGTGGACTAGGGGCGTGGCGGCCACCGGCTGCGGCGGCTGCGTGGGCAGCTTGCCGTTCCGATGACACCGTCTGGAGGCCGAATCGCCGTCCGCAGGTTCGAGAACGAGGCCAGCATTGGGGAACCACGAGGGCTCGGTCCTGACTGGCGAACCCGACGGCGCACGCCGGGTGTTGCTCGCGCGCGGCCCGCGAAACGGCCGCACCAGCGGGCTATGCAAGGGCCGTGCCAACTGCGGGAAGTCCAGACAAACGGTACAAATTCATCATGTTAATCGAACTGGCCGCCCGGCGGGGCCGGAGCAGCGCCGACAATCTGCGGCAGCTGGCTGACAATTTTCGTCAGTATTCACGTTTAGGAATGAGTCTTGTTCACGGCGACGAGTCTAGTTGCCCATGCTTTTCAAGCTTGTAGCGCATCGACCGCACGCTCAGGCCCAGAATCCGCGCCGCCTCGGTCTTGTTGCCGTCGGTGCGCCGCAGCGCCAATTCGAGCAGGCCTCGCTCGAATTGATCGAGCAGTTTTTCGGAATCCACCGTGGCGCCGTCGGCGACGATCCAGGCCTCGAAAGCGCCAAGTACGCGCAGAATCTCTTCTTCGGGCGACAGCGCGATGATCTTAGCGGACCGACCGAGCCACGCCGGCTGCCCCGGGTCGGGCAGCCACGCCGGGGTGACGCGATCGTTGGTCTCGAGCGCCACGGCGCGCTCGATGAGGTTCTCCAGCTCGCGCACGTTGCCCGGGTAGGGCAGCGCCTGCAAGACCACTTCGGCTTCCGGATCGATGCCCTTGAACTCGCGACCGATCCGCTGCGCGAATTGCGCCAAGAAGTGGTGGGCCAGCGGCAAGATGTCGGCGCGGCGCTCGCGCAAGGGCGGCAGCCGGATCTCGATGACATTGAGCCGAAAGAACAGGTCGGCACGAAAGCGGCCATCTTGCACCGACTCGCGCAGGTTGCGGTGTGTCGCGGCCACCACCCGCACATCGACCGCCACCTCGCGGGTGGCGCCGACCGGCGTGACCTTGCGCTCTTGCAGCACGCGCAGCAACTTGACCTGCAACCCGAGCGTCAGCTCGCCGATCTCGTCCAAGAAGATGGTGCCGCCGCTGGCCGCCTCGAACAGGCCCTTCTTGTCCTTGGTGGCGCCGGTAAAACTGCCCGACAGGTGGCCGAACAACTCCGACTCCATCAGCTGCTCGGGAATCGCGCCGCAATTGAGCGGCACGAATGGCTTATCCTTGCGATCGCTGCCGTCGTGGAGCATCCGGGCGATGAGCTCTTTGCCGGTGCCGGACTCGCCCAGAATCAGGATCGACGATGGCGTCGGCGCCACCCGCCGCACCAGTGTCACCACGTCTTCCATGGCCTTGGAGACCCACACGAACTGGGGTCGGGCGGGCGCGCGCTGGGCGAGCTTCTTCTTGAGCTGCAGGTTCTCGGCGACGAGCTGGCTTTTCTCCAGGCACTTGCTGATGACCACTTTGACTTCTTCAAGCTTGAACGGCTTGATGATGTAGTCGTAGGCACCCTTGCGCATGGCATCGAGCGCCGTATCGGTCGAGCTGAAGGCCGTCATGACCACGATCTGGGTGTTGATCCCGCGCTGGCGCACGGCGTCGAGCAGCTCCAGGCCGTCCATGCGCGGCATGCGAATGTCGGTCAGCGCAAGATCAAAGCGGTTGCCTTCCAATAGCTCCAAAGCCTTGAGCCCGTTGGCCGCGACTTCGACCTCGTGGCCTTCTCGGCGCAAGAAGATGGTCAGGAACTCGCGCAGCGACAGATCGTCGTCGGCGATGAGCAATCGGGCCATGGCGGCCTCCGCAAACGCGGGCAAGAGAGAGGGTATACGCCGCGTCGCGCAAGGTTGGGCCGCAACGGCGATCGCGTCAACCGGGTCCGCTCTGGCGCTCTAGCGCTTTGGCCTGTTGCCACAGCTCGTCCAGTTCGTCCGGCGAAGCCTGCTGCTGTAAGCCATGGCGAGCGTGCACGGCGCGCTCTACGTGGGCAAACCGCCGACTGAATTTGTCCAGGGCGTCGCGCAGCCCATTTTCGGCGTCCAAGCCCAGGTGGCGCGCCAGGTTGGCCACGGCGAACAGCACGTCGCCCAATTCGTCGTGCATCGCGGCCTTGTCGCCCGACTGTGCAGCCGTACGCAGTTCGCCCAACTCTTCGGCGACCTTGGGCCACACGGCCTCGGCATCCGGCCAGTCAAAGCCGATGCGCGCCGCTTTGTCGGCGACGCGTTGCGCCCGCAACAGCGCCGGCAGCGCGCGCGGCACGCCGTCCAGGGCCCCCTTGCCCTCTTTGCGCTTTTGCTGCTCCCAGCGGTCGCGCACTTCGCCTGAGGTTGCCACCGCCTGGCTCGGCTCGAACACGTGTGGATGGCGGCGGATCATTTTGTCGGCGATGCCGGCCGCGACCGAGTCCAGATCAAACCAGCTGTTTTCGTGGGCGATCTGCGACTGAAAGGCGACCTGCAGCAGCACGTCGCCCAACTCTTCGCGCAGCTGCGCCACCGCGACCGGGTCCGCGGTCACCGGCAGATCCACGGCGGTCGCCGTCGCCGCCGGGCCGAGCGCCGCGATGGCGTCCAACAGCTCGTGACTCTCTTCGACCAGGTAGGCGCGCAAGCTGGCGAGCGATTGCTCGCGATCCCAGGGGCACCCGCCAGGCGCGCGCAGCGCCGCCATCACGGCGACGAGGCGATCGAAGCCGCGGCCGGCGTCGATGCCGTGTGCGGTCAGCGGGGTCAAGGGCGGCGCTCGGAACTACTTGGGCTGCTCAGCGGGGGCTTCGGGCTTGGCAGCGGCCGCGGGCGCCGCAGCCACGAACTTAAGCTTGCCGGCGCCATCGAGCTTATGGAAGTCGCCGCCCATCGGCACCCAGGCACCCATGTGCGCAATGTCGTGAGTGCCCTTGTCGTCGATGCGGTAGAAGTTGGCGTCGAACACAGCGCCGTCGGCCGGCGCGCCGGCAAGGCCAAGGCCCTTCCACGGGATCTTGGCTTCGACCGCAAAGCCGCGATCGGCACCGTCGGCGTTGACGTCGCCGTCGACCACGACCTTGTACTCCATGCCCGTCTCGTGCTTGGCCGCCTCTTCCCACTTGGGCGTGCGCGGCGCGGTGAACAGTGCATCAAAGCGCGAGCCGTTGGGCGCCCACTGCAGCTCGATGTACTTGCCGTCCTGACCGGGGGCGCGCAGGAACAGTTCGATGACATCGCCTTCCCACAGCGTGCTGTCGTTGCCCTGATTGGGGTTGCGCACGTCGCCGTCGCTGGCCCGCGCGAACACGTACAGGTGCTCGTCGTCCCAAGCGACCTTGGCGCTGGCGTTGATCGCGCGATCGAGCGGCCGACCGTTGGGCTGACGGGCGACCAGGATCGGCAGCGCGCTCTGCCACGCGGCGTCGTCGTCCTTGCCGTCCAGCGCCGGCGCCTTGGCGGTCTTGGCCACCTGCACTTCTTTGAGCACATCGCCCAAGTCGAACACGCCGCGGCCGCTTGGCGTCGGCTCGGCAGCAGATCCGCCGGGCGCTGCGCCACCTTCAAGCGTGACCGTGGTCAGCAGCACGCGGCCGTCTTTGTCGATCGACAGGCTGCCGGGGCTTTCGACCTTGAGGCGGCGGTCGCCCTGGGTGCTGTTGTACAGACCCCAGTCGAAGAAGCCGATGAGCAACTGTGCGTCGTTCTCGGCCCAGTCGCCCGGCACTGCGATCGACACCACGTCTTTGATGATCTCGCCCTTCTTCCACTGCCCCACCGGGTACAGGCCGTTGACACCGTAGTGGTCGAACGGCTGACGGCGCTTGCCCGGTGCCTCAAAGTGGACGAACACCTTCCAGTCGCCCGACACCGGCTGGTCGACGCGGAAATACATGACGAGGTCGAAGTTGGCGCCTTTCTTGGGCTTGCCGACGATGTCGTAGCCCAAAAGCACCACTTTGTCTTCGAATTTGGTGTCGGCCTTGGCCTGCATGGTGGCCGGCGGCGCGGTCAACACGTTGGCGGCGATCTGCTGCTCCTGGTCCTTGGTCAGCACGATCTGCTGGCCCGCGGGCCGCCGGCAACCGGCGCCCCCCGCCACGACCAGCGACAGACCGGCGCCCAGCAGGGCGACGCGGCCAAGGTTGCGGAAACTAAAACGATTCTTGGACATCTTGACCTCGTGCTGTCGGCGATCGGGCGCCCGGCGGGCGCGCCAAAAAACGGGCGGTAGGATAGGCGCCGCAGCGTTTTTGCGCAATGCGCGGCGAGGTGCGGACTTGCGACCACCAAACCGGCCGCCGCCCAGCCATGCCCAGTCGCGCCATCGCCTTTTGACGCACTGGCGGCTACCGTTGCGCCATGGCCGAACTGCCAACCCCCAGCCCCGACCCGAACACGCCGCAGCCGGGCCGGTGGCGCACGCGCGCGCTTTGGCTGTTGTTGCTGCTGGGCTCGGCCTGGTACTGCCACCACTGGCCGCACTTGAAGACCGCCAACGAGGCAATGCGGCTGTATTTCGTGCAGGCAGTGGCAGAGACCGGACGGCCAGAGCTCGATGTCGTGGCGACACGCCAGGGCAAGGTGCCCGTTGACCGCAGCGAGTACGGCGGCCACGTCTACATGGACAAGGCGCCGGGTGCGAGCCTGCTGGTGCTGCCGGTCTACGCCATGTGGCAGGCGGTCGACCCGACCGTTGCCGGCCCGCGGCTGTGGGCGTTCGGTTACGTCGCTACGGTGGTCGCGATGGCGCTGCCGCTATTGGGGGCGCTGGCGTTGCTCAGCCGGGCGCTGCGCCACCACGCAATCCGCGCCAATGGCGTGTGGATCGCCGTGCTGGCGCTGGCCACCGCAAGCCCGCTGCTGGTCTACGCGACGCTGTTCTTTGGCCATGCGCTCGCCGCGGCGTGCGTGCTCGGCGGCTTTGCCTTGATCGCGGCGGGCGAACCGACCGGCCTGCAGCGGCGACATGCCTGGGCGGCCGGGGCCCTGTTGGGTTGGGCGGGCCTGACCGACACGCCGGTGTTCGTCCTGGCGGGCTTTGTCGCCGCGTTCGCGCTGGTTCGGGCGCTGCCGTGGCCGGGCCTGCAGCTGCGCGCTCGGATGCAGGCCTGCTGGCCAGTGTTTGGCGGCCTTGCCGCGGCGGTCGTCGTGCAACTGGCGTACAACACCTGGGTGCTCGGCCACCCGCTGCGCTTCACCTACCAATTCAAGGGCGACCGCAACCTCGCCGCGATCATGGACACCGGGTTCTTAGGCTTCCGCGTGCCGCAGCCGGACGCGCTGGCGGGCCTGCTGGTCGGGTCGCGGCGGGGACTGCTCTACCACGCACCCTGGCTGGCCTTGGCTGCGGCGGGCGCGTGGTGGGCGGCGCGGCGGCGCGATCTACCCCAGGCGCTACGCCTGGACTGTGGCGCAGCGCTGGGCATCGCAGTGGCGTACACCCTGTTCGTGTCCGGGTTTGCCGACTGGCCAGCTGGCGACAGCCCGGGCGCGCGCCACTTGCTGCCGGTGGTGCCGCTGTTCGCGTTTGGCTTGCCGATCGCGTGGGCGCCGCCCGGCGGGGTGCTGTCGCCGTGGCCGTGGTGGCTGCGGGCGTGCGCTGCCGGCGCGCTCGCGGTTGCGGTCCTGTTGCACGCGCCCACCGTCGCCACCTTTCCCTACCACTTTGACCGCGTCGAGCGGCCGGTGCTGGAGCTGGCGGTGCCGCTGCTTTTGCGCGACGGCTTCTCGCCCAGCCTGGGGTTGTGGGCTGGCCTCGGCAACTACCCCAGCTTCGGCGTTTTCTGCGCGATCATCGGCCTGTGCTGGTGGCTGGCGCTGCCGCGGCGCCGCGAACCGATCAACTGGCCGGTGGTGCTGACGGCGCTGTCGACGGTGTTGGCGTGGCTGCTGCTGCTGACCTCGACAGTGCCGGAAAAGCCGGGCCGCGCCGCCCAAGTGGGCCGCTACCACGCGTGGTCGATGCTCAAAAGCGGCAGCTCGGGCGATGCACCCGGGGTACGGGGTCGCGCTGAGCCGCGCAAGTAAGGGCGGGGGCTCGTCCCCCGCCGCTCATCACACTGGCACGGAGCACGCGGCGGGCCACAAGGACCCGCCCTACGCCCGGACCCAGCCAGCACCGACCGACCGCGCCAGCCCCTGTTGTTGCAAATGCAGCAGGTGGGACAGCGACGAGCGCAGCGCCAGGGGCCACGCCAACCGCGACACGTCGTGGTAGGCCACAGGCAAAAGGTCGGCGGGTGGCTGGGCGGTCGCAGTCAGTGCCGCCAGGATCTTGGCTTCGCGAGCGCGGCGGTGCTGCTGGTAGTGCTGCAATAGCGCTACGGCATCGCGCTGAACCGGCCCGTGAGCGGGGGCGAGGCTGGTCGGGTTCAGCGCCTCCAGGCGCGCAAGGCTCTGCAAATACAGCCCCATGTCGCCATCGCTCGGATCGACAAGAATGGTGCCAACGCCCGCGACCAGGTCGCCCGCGACGACCTGACCAGATTCTGGCTGGTGCAGCGCAAGATGCCCGGGGGCGTGGCCAGGCGTGAAAACCGTCAACCACGGCGCCCCGTCGGCGTTGCGGGCGACCACCTCGCCGTCAAGCACGGCGCGATCCACGACCACCTTGCCGGCCAGCAGCTGCGTCGTGGTCGGATGGGCCCAAATGGGCAGCCCGGTCGCTCGTCCCAACTGCGCAGCGGCGCCAGCGTGATCGTTGTGGTGGTGGGTCAGGAACAGCGCAGTCGGCACGGCGCCCAACTCACTTGCCGCCTGCAGCGCTTGCAGCAGGCGCAGTTGATCGCGGGCCGCGGGCGCGCTGGGGTCGACCAGCACCAGGGGATTGCAGCCCACCAGATAGTGATTGGTGGTGGTGGCGGGCGGCAGCGTCGGCGTCGACAAGGCGAGGCGCACCAACCCTGGCCCTTCGACCACGGCGCCCAACTCGGCGGCCTCGCGTTCCCAGCGATCCTGCGGCATCTTGCATCCTGGCGCGCGACGGCGGCCCCACCGATCGCCGACTTGCGCCCGCGTTCGGCAACGGCGAAATTACCACGCCCACCGCCGCAAGGTAGATTGTGATGTCCAAAGCCCAACCACGCCCAGTCCCATTGGCGCGCCTGCAAGCGGGCGCGTTGGCGCTTGGGGTCGTTGCCGGCATGTTGGCCTGCAATACCACCCGCAGGTTCGCCACCGGCGGCGGCGAATCGGATGCCTACATGGTGGGGGCCGGCAAATACTACGGCGACGGCGACACCGACGTCGGCGTGGTGCCGGCGTGGGACACGCTCGCGGGCGGCTTTGCCGGCAAGCCCATGCTGGCCGACGGCGCCGCCAGCACCAGCACGCCCGCCACGCCGCTGCCGTGCGCCGGCAGCACCCCCAAGCCCGACAACAGTTGCTGCCCGATCGGCAAGGCGTGGAGCCCGGCGGCCGTCGACTGCGTCGCCGTCACGCTGGCAGAGTGCCCCGACTCGGCGACCTGCAAGCCTCGGTGGTGCGGCGACTGGCAGGACCTGGGCGGCAAGGCCTGCGCGCCGGGCGGTCCCGGCTGCAGCGTTGTGCCGCGGGCCTGTGCCGCATCGGAGCTCGCCGCCAGCGGCTGCACGGTGGGCGAGTGGCTGTCGGCCAAGACGCAGCCGCCGCAATGCGTGCCCGCTGGCAGCGACGTGCAACTGCCGGGCGGCGCCAAGGTTGCCGCGGACGGCAAGATCGCTCCGCTGCCGCCGGTGGCGCAACTGGTGCCGCCGGCATTGGTCGCCGCCGACGTGTTGCTGGATGCGGCCAGTCCCGCCGCTTGGTGCTACCCGTCGCCAGACGCGGCCACCGCTTGCCCGGCGTACGGCGGATCGTGCGCGGTGGGTACCGTCGTCGATCCGGTCGCCAAGGCTTCTTGCGTGCCGCTGGCCAGCGTGCTGCCGGCGTGGTGCCCGCAAGGGTTCGTGGCCGACGGCGCCGCGGTGCCGACCTGCACTGCCGACCCGAACGATTGCGGCAGCGACAATTGGGGTGGCGCGGCCGACAACGGCAAAACCGTGTTCGTCGACAAGGCCTATGCGGGCCAGGCCAAGGCCGATGGCAGCAAGGCCGCGCCGTTTACCGCGCTTGGCGACGCCCTGGCCAAGGTCAAGGCCAACCCAAGCCTGGGCACGATTGCACTGGCGACGGGCACCTACGTGCTACCGCCGGGGCCGACGCTGGTCCCGGCAGGCGTGATCCTGCGCGGCCGCTGCGCAGCGAGCACGCAGTTGGTCGGCGCGGTCGCCGGTTCGGGCGCATGGGTCGAGGTCAGCGGCGCTCTGGAGCGGCTGAGCGTGGTGGACGGTCAGATCCCGGTCATCGTGCTGGCCCAAGGAACGGTGTCGCGGGTCCGCGTACAAGGCGGCACTTACGCGGCGATCCGCATGCTGGGTGGGGCGCTCAACCACGTGCTGGTGCAAGGCCTGGGGCGCGGCGTGCTGGCCGATGGCAAGGGCGGCGCGGGCGCGCTGTTCGGCGTGCGGGTCAGCGGCGCCAAGGACCGCGGCGTGGTGGTCGCCGGTGGTTTCGCGGCCACCTTGAGCAATGTCGTCATTACGGGGACCGGCCCCGCTGCCGATGGCAAGGGCGGCTATGGTCTGCTGGTGGCCGAAGGCGCCAAGGCACAGGCGGCAGGGCTGCGGGCGCACGGCAATGCGACCGCGGGCGTGGCAGTTTTCGACCCGGGAAGCGACTTGCAACTGGCAACTGCACACATCGCGGCGACCACCGCGAATGCCACCGACAAGTCGGCGGGTCACGGCTTGCTGGTCTCGGGGGCGGCCAAGGTGACCTTGCAGCACGCCCATATTGCGCAAAACCGTGCGATCGGCGTGCTGGCCTATGGCGCGGGCAGCACCCTGGCGGGCGTCAATTGGATTGTCGAGGACACCTTGCCTCAGCAAGCGGACAGCGCCCTGGGCGACGGGGTGCGCGTCCAAAATGGCGCATCGTTGGCGGTCGTCGGTCTGGTGGCCACTGGCAACCGCAACTATGGCGCGCTGTGCACAGGCTTGGGCAGCCAGCTGAGCCTGGCGCAGGGCGTGGTCGCGGCCACCTTGCCACAGGCCAGCGACAACCAGCGCGGCGAGGGCCTGCGCATCGAGTCGGGGTGCATCGCCAAGCTCGGCGACTTGCGCTTGGACGGCAACCGCGCGGTCGGCCTGGTGGTCGCCGGCGCGGGCAGTGCCGTCAACGGCGGGTCGCTGATCGTCAGCAACATGCAGCCGCAAGCCTCAGACGCGCAAAAGGGCTTTGGCGTCCAGGTGGTCGAGGGTGGCAAGCTGACGGCATCGTTGCTGCATGTGCACGCTGCGCGCACGGCTGCGGTGTGGGTGAGCGACCCCAAGTCCGAATTGCAGTTGGGTGGCTTCAAGGCCCTGCACACGCTGCCGCAAACCGACGGTTTTGGCGGCCGCGGTCTACATGTCGCCGGGGGCGCGGTGGTGCAAGTAGCCGGCGCGGTGACCCTCTTGGACAACCGCGACTACGCCGTGCTGGCCGACGGTGCCGGCACCCAGGTCACTTTGGGCGACGGCAAGCTGCCGGTCGTGGTGGCCAACACCGGTCCGCGGCCCGACGGCTGGGCCGGTCAAGGCGTGCATGCGCGCAAGGGCGCCAAGGTCACGCTGCTGCACGCCCACGTCACCGCTGCGCGCGAGGCGGGGGTGGTGGCGACCGGGGAGGGCACCCAGGTCATCGCCAAGAACCTGTGGGTGACCGCGATCGAGCCGCGCGCCAAGGACGGCACCTTTGGCCGCGGCGTCGTGGTGGAAGACAAAGCGGTGTTTTCGGCGGAAGGGCTGACCGTCGCCGGTTGCGCCGATGCCGGCGTGTTTGCCCACAATGGCGCACTGCAAGGTCAGGACTGGACGCTCGGTCACTTCGCCGGCGCCAAGGGGCGGTACGGCCGCGGTCTGGTGGCGCAAGGCGGCTCGACGGTGACGCTCAGTCGCCTGCGGGTGTCGGCGGCCAGAGAGGCCGGCATCGCCGCGACAGCCGGCAGCAAGGTGGCGACCGTGCTCGATCTGCGCGATGTGGTGGTGGATGCGACCCTACCCGAATCGGTGACGCTTGAGGCCGGCCGCGCGCTGGACTTGAGCGCCGGCGCGACCGCAACCATCGTGGGTCTGGTGGTCGCCGGCAACACCGGGTCGGGGATCGTGGTCGCGGGTCCGGGCGCGCGCTTGAACGCCAGCAACGCGGCAGTGTTCGACACCAAAGGCGACGCAGGCACCGGCCGGCGCGGTCGCGGCATCGACGTGGGCCACGGCGGCGTGCTGGTGCTGGCCGGCACGCGGCTCATTGGCAATCGCGAGGCTGGGTTGCTGGTGCACGCGGGCAGCGCGCGGCTGGGCGGTGCCTGGCTGGCAGGTGGCCTGGGCGACAGCAATGGCGCGGCTGGCTGGGGGGCGGCGGTGCAAGGCGGTGGCGGCCTCGACGTGTTCGGCTTGCGCGCCGTTGGCAACCGCGGCGTGGCCTTGGCGGTCCTGGGCGCGGCAAGCAAGGCCGAAGTGCTGCGGGCGAGCTTGCACGACACGACGGTGAGCCTCATCGTGGCGCCGGGCGGCGCGGTCTTGGGCGAGGCCGCCGACGGCGTTCATGTCGCGGCGGGTGGCAAGCTATTGCTGGCACAGGCCTTGCTGAGCGGCGCCAAGCGCGCAGCGGTCGTGGTGGACGCCGCCACGGCGCAACTGGTCGAGGCGCGCATCACCGGCAATGGCCTGGGCTGGTCCGTCCAAAACGGCGGCAAGGTCACGACACAACTGACCGCCGTGGCCGACAATGACCAGAACGTGTGGACTGGTGCGGCGTTGCCGGCGCTCGGGCCGCTCGACCCGGTCGTCGGCCGGCCGACCATGGAGCCGCTGACCTACTGACGCCGGGCGCGGTCAGCCAGCCTGCTGCTCGTCATCGCCGCCGAGTCCGTCGCGGCCGTCCGCCCACACCGTGTGCAGCGGCTCATAGTGCTGCACGCCCGGTTGGCGGACGCTGCGGTACAGCACGAAGTGATCCACGGTCCACGGCTCGCTGGCAAAGCCGACGTGGCCGCCCAGCCACTGGGCCACGCGGTGCGGCGGGCTGTCGCGCAGACGGGCGAGCGTGATGTGTGGAGCGAATTGACGCGCGTCCAGGTTCAGGCCGTGGCCCGCGCACGCGCGTGCCACTTTGGCTTGCAGCCGGCGGAGGGGATCGCTTGCCTGCACCCCGGCCCACAAAGAGCGCGGCCGGCCGCGCGGCGGAAAGTGCCCGAGCCCGGCCATAGCCAGTTCAAACGGCGCAAAGCGCACGCCGCCCAAGATCTGCGCCAAGGCGGGCACCCGGTCGGGCGCCAGTTCGCCAAGGAACACCAGCGTCAGGTGGTGGTCGTCGGGGTCGGTCCAATCGGCGCCCGGCACGCCGTCTTGCAGCGGCCACAGCGCATCGACGTGGTCATCGGGAATCGGCAAGCCAACAAAAAGGCGCATAGAGAACCGCCGACGCACTGACACGACAAGGCCGGGCCGGGCCTGGCGAGCTTGCCAAAGCGCCGCCGCTTGCGCTAGTTCTGTCGCAGCTGCCGCCAAGCTGCACTACCCCAAGGTCGCCATGTCGCACCCCGCCCACCCTGCTGAACGCTACGACCTCGTGGTCATCGGCTGTGGCCCGGCCGGCGAGAAAGCCGCCGCCCAAGCCGCATATTTCGGCAAGAAAGTTGCGATTATCGACCGCGCTACGCCGGGTGGCGCCTGCGTGCATACGGGCACGCTGCCGAGCAAAGGCCTGCGCGAGTCGGCGCTGGCGATGGTGCGCTTGAAGAACCTGGGCCTCAAAGGCATTTCGTGTTCGCTGGCTGAAGACGTCCGGGTCGACGAACTGTTGGCGCACAAGGATCAGGTTTGCGCGGCTGAGGTCGACCGCATTCTGCGCAACCTGCAGCGCCACAATTGCCCGCTTGTCGTCGGCGACGCCGAGATCGTCGATCCCAACCTGGTGCGGGTGCATCGGCCCGGCGCCGAACCGGTGGACCTGCCGACCGACATGGTGATGATTGCCACCGGCACCTCGCCGCACCGGCCAACTGACCTGCCGTTTGCGCACGAAAACGTGTGGGACAGCGACGAAGTCGTGCAGATGAGCTCAATCCCGCGCACGCTGCTGGTCTACGGCGCCGGCGTCATCGGCTGCGAGTACGCCACGATGTTCGCAGCGCTGGGCGTGCAGGTCGCGCTCATCGAGCCGCGCGGGGCGGTGCTGCCGTTTGTGGACCGCGACGTCAGCAAGGAGCTGTTGGCGGCGTTTTCAGACCTCGGCATCGCCATCCACACCAACTTCAAGTACGACCGCGCCGACGTCAGCGACGCCGGCGTCACGCTATGGGCCGGCGACAAATCGCTGTCGGCGCAACGGCTGCTGTACGCCGCCGGGCGCAACGGCAATATCGCTGGACTGGGGCTGGACCGCGTCGGCGTCAAGGTCAACAACCGCGGCCTCGTGCTCGTCGACGACAACTTCTGGACCGGCGTCGGCCGCATCTATGCAGCGGGCGACGTCATCGGCTTTCCGGCATTGGCGTCGACTTCGATGGACCAGGGCCGGGTGGCGGTGTGTCACGCCTTCGGGTTTGCCTACAAAAAGCAGGTCGGCAGGTGGCTGCCCTACGGCATCTACACCATCCCCGAGTGCAGCCTGGTCGGCGCCACCGAGCAGGAACTGGAAGCCGCAGGCATCCCCTACGAGATCGGCCGCGCAGCGTATGCCGGCAATGCCCGCGCGCAGCTGGTCGGCGCCGATCGCGGTCTGGTCAAGATCGTGTTCGACCCGACGGACCGACGCTTGCTCGGCGTGCACATCGTGGGCGAGCGCGCCAGTGAACTGGTGCACATCGGCATGACCGTGCTGCAGCACGGCGGCACGCTCGATACGTTCATTGATGCCGTGTACAACTACCCGACGCTGTCGGAGCTCTTCAAGTACGCGGCCTATGACGGCCTGCAACGGCTGGCGCGCAAGACCGCTTTTGGCGCGGCCGATTTGGCGCAGTAGCGGCTGCCGCGGCTGACAGAGCCGGACTGGTTGGGTGGTCAGACGCAGGCACGCCGGCCATTGGATGCCCAAGGGCGCAAATCCAAACCCGAGCGCCCATTCTTTTTTAGGTTTGTAATTTCAAGCCATTGGCTAGCGGCCTTGGCGGCGCATCGACCGCCTGGCGGAAACTTTCATCCCAGGTATCCGACGCCCATGCACAACGCAGCC
>SXRM01000291.1 GCA_005792545.1 Pseudomonadota bacterium
CCCCCGCGCGGTGGCCGTCAGCATCCAGGCGGTATCGCCGGTGTCCAGACCGGTCGCGGCCGCCGGCGGTCGAAAAGGCGTCAACAGCGCGGCCGCGCAGCACAATAGCAACAGGACAAACGCGAACTTCGCCCGCAGTGGGGCGAACGGAGCCGATGTCATGACAAGCAACCCGATGTGGCGGATCCTGCGCCGCCGGCTGTGGATCGTCGCCTGACCTGCGGCGGGCTGCAAGGCCTTGGCCGTGGGCGCCTGATGCGGTACCGTTCCCGGCGCGTCCTCGCGCTTGCCTCGCCATGCCGCCCGTTCACGCAAAGCTCGCCGCCCGTTTGCTCGTCGAGGCGCCCGATCCATTTGGCGACGGCAGCCGTCCGCAGACCGCATCGCAATGGCAGGTCGGCTTGTCTGCGGCTGGCATTGAGGGGGCGGCCGGCGATCTTGCCACTGAGGGCGGCTTTGTGCGCAGTGCGGACGAAAGGGCCGGCGCTGCAAGGTCAGCTGCCGCTGCACAAATGGAAGCCGGCTTTCAGGCGGCCTGCGCGGCCGAGGCCTTGGCGGCGCTGCAATCAGCCGGCATCGTGTCCGCGCAGCTCAAGGGCACCGGGCTTGCGCAACGCGTGTACCCGCCCGGCTGGGTCCGGCGCGCCACCGATGTCGACCTCATCGTCTGGCCAGCCAACTTTGACGCGGCCCTGGGTGCGCTGGCAACGCTGGGCTACACACCGATGTTGCCAGAGCGCGACGCCTTTTACCGTCGCCACCACCATGACGTGCCATTGCGCCGCGATTTTTCGCCGACCCTGGACCTGCACCAGGCGGCCCTAGCGGGCCTCGGCACGATCGTGCTCGCCGATGAATTGTTGCGAGCCAACGGCACCTTGGACCCGCTCGCCGAGATCGTCTACCTGGCCGCCCATGGCGCTGGCCACCTTTTCGAGCGGCCGCTGTGGGTGCTCGACATCGCCCTTGCAGTTGGCGCCGCTGGCCATCCCGACCTGCCTTTGCTCGACGCCATCGCCGAACGCTGGCACTTACGGCGAGCCTGGCGGTTGGCGCGGCTGGTGGTTCACCGGCAACTGGGAGCGCAAGCACTGCCGTGGCCGGCGCCTGAGCCATCGCGGGCGGACGACCTGGCGCTGAACCTACGCGCAAGCTATTTGCGCCTGCCAGCCCACTCGGCCCGTCGCTTTGCAGCGTACGCGGCGGGCAGTTGGGCCCACTGCGACACGCCATTGCGGGCAGCCTGGATGGCGCAGTTCGGCGTGCTGCGCGCGGCAGGCGACCTGGTGCGCAACCGCGGCCTACCAGTGCCTGCCGACTGGCCACCGTTGAAGGGGCGGCCACAGTAGCTCGCGCGGCGTTGCCCTCGGCGCGCCTACTTGACGTTCATGCGCTCCACGCCATCCCAGTCTGCTGGAACGCCGGCCGCTTGGATGGCGCGCGCCGACTGCAACAGGTGGGCTGCCGCCAGGTCGGCAGGCGCCGCGACACAGCAATCGCTAAACCGTGCGACTGCAAGCGGCATGTCGCCCTTGAAGTACGCCTCGAGGCCGGCCTCGAAGGCGGTTAGCGTCGCCAGCTTGGCCGCCCGATCCTCTGGGGCCTCGGTGTCGAGCACCTCGTACACCGTCACTGGCAGCGACTTGCCGACGACCTGGACCCGGCCGATGCGGCGCGTGGCGTAGGCAACTGGCAAAGCCAGGCGCTCAAAGGTCGCCTCCGAGATGAGCAGCGTCGCACCATAGCGCTTGGTTAAGCTCTCGATGCGCGAGGCCAGGTTGACGGCGTCGCCGACCACGCTGCACTGCAAGGCATTCTTGCCGCCGAGCGTGCCCAAAACCACCGACCCGGTGTTGATGCCAATGCCGGTGCGCACATCGGCCAATCCGCGCGCGCGCCGCGCCACGTTGTAGCCTTCTAGCGCTTTGTGCATGGCGATGGCGCCGCGCACGGCGTTGTCGGCGCTGCCGTCAAACAGTGCCAGGATGCCGTCGCCCAGGTACTTGTCGATAAAGCCGCCGTTGGCGAGCAGCGGCGCTTCGGCGACAGCCAGATAGTCGTTGACGAACTGCAGCGTGGCTTCGGGCGACAAGTGCTCGACCAGCGCGGTAAACCCGCGGATGTCCGAGAAGAACATCGACATCTCTTTGCGCACATGGTCGCCGCGCCGCACCTCGACGATGTTGGTGCGGTTCAGCGCCTGCAAGAACTCATACGGCACGAACCGGGCGTTGGCCCGTTCGAGCGCGCTGGTCTGCTCGAACAAGCGGGCGTTGGCCAGCGAAGTGGCGATCTGGCCCGTCAGCAGCTCAAGGGTGCCGAGCCGCCGCGCCGTGAAGGCGCCGATGGCCATGTCGTTTTCCAGGTACAGGATGTAGCTCAGCACCCCCTGGTGCAGTAGCGGCAGCGCCAGCACGCTTTTGCTGCCCCGCTGCTGCACGTAGGGGTCGAGCACAAAGCGCGCGTCCTCGCTGGCGTCGTCGAGCACCACCACCTCGCGCGAGCGCGCAACCCACAGCACGACCGCGCCCGGCACCACGCCCTGCGCAATTGCGTCCGCCAGCGCCATGGCCTCGCGTGGTACATTGTGGTCGCCGGTAGCCATCTGCGCCGTGACCTCGATGTGGTCGTGGTCCACAGCGAGCAACACCGCGCGCTCTGCCCCGCCATTCTCGATGACCACGGCCATCATCTTGGCCAGCAACTTGTCGAACACCACCTCGCCGGCAATGGTCTGGCTGGCCTTGAGCACGCTGTCCAAGTCGAGATCGGCAGCGGTACGCGAACTAGTGGTTACCACCGGTTGGCTGGCGATGACGCCGCTGGCGGCGCGGTGCTGGACTGTTGCCGCGCGCATGGCCTGAGTGGGCGCCCGCGCGGCGCTGGTCACGGAAGCCACCTCGAGGTCGTGGTCGCTCCACAGCTGCGCCGCCTTCGTTCGTGCCCCCCACACCGAGTAGGCCTGGTGCGCCCGCACGGTCCACGCGCGCGCCGTCTCGTTGGCGCCTTCGTCGGCATAGCTCTGCGCCAGCAACTCAAAGCCGAGCGCCTCTTCAAGGCCATTGCCGCATTTGGCGGCATACTCCGCGCCCTCGCGCAGCATCTGCCGCGCCGCCCGACCGTCGCCACGGGCGCCAGCAACGAGGCCCTGGCAGATTCGCCACTTGGCGGCGTAGTTGTCTGGAGCGTGCTTGCCCCACAGCTCAAGACGCCCCTGGTAGCCGTCCATCCGCGCAAGCGCTGCGGCTTTGGCCTCGGCACCCCCGCGCGCTGCGACTCGGCCCTGGTGGATCGTGTCCAGCAAGGCGTGCATCGGTACCGACGCCGTCGCCACCATGGCCGGCAGCCAAGGTTCCAACTGCGCCGTCAGCGCAACCGCGTGATTGTGGTCGCCGAATACCACAGCCAGCAAAAGGCGATTGAGCAAGTGATACGCCACGCCGTAGGCGTCGCCGGCGGCCTGCTGGGCTTGCAGCGCGGCATCTTCGTCGTAGCCCTGCGCCGGTTCGCTCAACGACAGGGCTCCGAGCGTATGACCTTGCAGGCATCGCATGGTCTGGTGCACGGTCTCCAAGTAGCAAAGGGCTGGTTTGTTGAGCGGCTTCGCGGTAGCGCCCGGCCTCAGTTTCGAGCTCCTCCAGGGGCCAGCCTGCGAAAAACGTCTCGACCATCGCCATCATCAGGGCCCAGCCGGCAAACTCCAGGTCGCCAGTCTCCAAGCCCGCGCGAACGACCGGCATGAACCGTGGGTACACCTCTCGCATCGGCTGGTGCCAGTGGCGGATGTAGCACAGGTCGATGTAGCGGGTCCGAGCCTCGTATTCGCGTGCGGCGAAGCGGTCGACCAACTGGTTGGCGAGGTTGCCCATGTCGCGTGCGGCGCCGATGTCAAAAAGCACGCCGGCGAGGATGATGCCGTAGCAAGCATAGGCGTACGTCGAGGCCGCCGTGTTGCCGTACCGCGCCGACAAGGCGACCCCTTTGAGCGGCAACAGCGGAAACAGTGCGGGGCGTGCCACGTACGCGGACGAAGTAATCCGCTGCATGACCCGCATGGTGGCGCGCAGGTTCGCATCCTGCATCTCTGGCAGTTCGAGCAATTCTGCTGCGCTGCGTCCAGCGATGGCCGCCGCAGTTTCGCCAATTGCGGCGCCGACGTCGGCATCGGTCGGAGCGGCCGGGAAGTCGACGCCAAGTTCCGAAAGCATTGCCAGCGCCGTATCGACGGCCAGAACCAACTTCTGCTGGGCGATGTAGGCCTGTACCCGAATTTCCGAAAGGTACGCGCGGTCGATGACCGTGCGGGCGTTGGCAGCGGCCTCAGCCGCCCACACCTCCATCGCCGCATAGTCGCCGGTCAAGTACGACGACTGCGTCAGTAGCACCCACAGGCCGTACGCAAAAGTGTAGTCGATGCTCCACACGTCGTCGCCCGCCAGCGCATGGGCGCGCAAGGCGTAGGCATTGGCCGGCGCATATGCGGCGCTGGTTTGCGCGCGCCGCGCTGCTTCTGCAAAGAGCCGCGCCAGACCCTTGCGGCGATCCGCGGGAACGAGCGCCAGTCCCGCCTCAAAGTGGCCCAAAACCTCAAACAAGCGTTCATGTTGCGCCGCGGGATCGAGCGCAGCCATCAGTCGATCTGCGATCGCCAGGTGCAGCGCCGGCCGTTGATCCACCGGCACCAGTGCGTAGGCTGCCTGCTGCACGCGGTCGTGCAAGAAGCGGTAGCCCACGCCCCCCACATCGTCCACAGCCTCGCTCCGTTCCGCGTCCAGGCTCGCGTCGATGAACTTGTAGGCGTTGTTGACAGGAACCACCAGGCCGTGGCGCAGCGCCTCGGCAAGCGCTTCGGCGGCCTCCAACGGCGGACAGTCGCGCGCCACCGCCAACGTGCCAAGATCGAACTGGGCGCCGAGCGCCGCCGCAAAGCGCAAGTCTTCCTGAGTCTGCGCCGGAAGACCACGGATCTTGTGGATCATCAGGTCGACGACGTTGTCGGTGATGCCCATTGCGGCGATCTTGTCGAGATCCCACACAAAGCGCCGTTGCAGCCTGTCGTAGGCAATCGCACCGGCGGCGGCCAGCGCCAGCAGAAACTGGCTTAGAAAGAACGGATTGCCGCCGGTCTTGGCGACGGCCAGGTCGGTCAGCGCCTTGACGTCGGCCAGGTCGCGCTCAAACGCGTCCGCGATGAACTGCCCCACGTCGGCGTGCCCAAGTGGCGGCAGGGCAATGCTCTCAATGTCCGCGCCCAGCTTGCGCAATTCCTCGACGGTCAGTACCAGCGGGTGCGCCGGCCCAACTTCGTTGTCGCGGTACGCGCCGAGGCACAAGAAGTGCCCCATGCTGTGGTCGGTCAGAAAGCGACTAAGCAGTTGCAGCGACGGCAGGTCGGCCCACTGCAGATCGTCCAAAAACAGCGTCAGCGGGTGTTCAGCAGTCGCAAACGTACGCGCAAAAGCCTCAAACACCACGTGAAAGCGGTTTAGCGCCTCTGCAGGTGGCAGCTCTGGCACTGCGGGCTGGGCACCGATGATCCATTGCACTTCGGCAATCACGTCGACGATGACCTGGCCGTTGGGCGCGATGGCTTCGACAATCGCGCGGCGATAGGCCAGCAGCACCTCGGCCGGCTCGGCCAGCAGCTGCCGAACCAACTCGCGAAAGGCCTGAATGAGCGACGCGTACGGCACATTGCGCGCCAGCTGGTCAAACTTGCCGGCGATGAAATGGCCGCGGCGCTGCACGATGGGCCGCTGGATTTCGTTGACCAGCGACGACTTGCCGACGCCCGAGTAGCCGGTGACCAGCAGCAGCTTTCTGCCGCCCTGCGCGACCGCGTCGAAGGCATCAAGCAGGCGTTGGCGTTCGACGTCGCGGCCGTACAACCGCTGTGGCAGCGCAAAGCGGTCCACGCGGTCGTTGCTCGCAATCGCAAACGCGGGATCGTGTGCTTCGGCGAGGTCGCGCGCCGCGTGCTCCAGGTCGTCGGCCACGGCGGCACTGCTCTGGTAGCGGTCTTCGGCGTTTTTGGCCAGCAGTTTGGCGACAATCTGGCTCACCACAGCCGGCACGGCACGATTGAGGTCGTGCGCTAGCGGCGGGCGGCGTGCCAGGTGGGCGTGGACCATCTCAAGTGGATCGATCGCCTCGAACGGCGGCCGGCCGGTCAGCAGGTGAAAAAGCGTAGCGCCGAGCGCATACAAGTCGCTGCGCCAGTCGATGGCGCGGTTCATACGCCCGGTCTGCTCCGGCGCCATGTAGGGCAGCGTGCCCTCCAGCGTCGTCGGTGCGGTCAACTCGGGCGACTCGCGCGGCAAGTCGCTGGCTACGCCAAAGTCGATGAGCTTGAGCGTTCGCGTTGCCGTGTTCCAGACGGCATTGCCTGGGCAGATGTCCTTGTGGATGAGGCCCTGATCGTGTACGTGGCCTAGTGCCCGCGCCAGTTGCGCACCCGCGTCCAGCGCCATCTCGATTGGCAGCGGACCCCGGCTCAGGCGGCTGGCCAAAGAATGCGCTCCGAAGTCTTCAACAACCATGCACAAGCGCGCATCGACCCGCACCAGCGCCAGGACGTCGATGACGCCGGGGCCTGCTGCGCGTTGGGTGACCGCAAACTCACGGCGGATGCGCGACAGTCGTGTGGGCGACGGCACCAGCTCGACCGGCAGCTTGAGTACCACCGACCTGCCATCGGCGTCGCGACGTGCGCGAAACACCAACGATTGGATGCTCTCGTACAGGGGCTCCTTGCCGACGACGGTATAGCCGCTGACAGCAACCATGCTGGCCTCGTTGTGCTTTTTCAGCCGACGGGGGTAATCCGGCGAACGGGGTTGTAACGCGTGCGCGCTTTGACCGCAACTGGTTTGCAGCCGCGGTCATGCAACCCGACCCGACTTCGTTTGGGGGGCCGCCCGCGCTGCCTTGTCCGCTTGGACTTGATGTTGCCCGAAGCACGGCTCGGCAGCGCAAGCGCACCGGCGCGCTCAGTTCACCCGCCGCGCGATCCCCGCTGCCGCCCGCGTCGCCAGCGCCATGATGGTCACCTGTGGATTGACGCCCAGCGCGCCAGGCAACGCCGAGCCATCACAAATCCACAAATTGTGCACGTCGTGCGTCTCGTGGCTGGGCGACACCACCGACCGCAGCGGGTCCACGCCCATGCGGCAGGTACCGAGCGGGTGGTATGCCGACAGCTCGAAGTGGCGCACCGCGACCCGCGCCTGCGCGAAGGCGGCCGCTTGCTCTGGCCGCGTCACCACCTGCCAACCATGCACGCCGGTGTGGATTTCGCGCGCGCCAGCGGCAAACAACAACTGCCAAAGCAGGCCTGTTGCGCGCTGGATCAGTGCCCGGTCGCTGTCGTTGACGATGTAGGTCACTATACAGGATCGCGATGACCCGAGGTCATCGGCGATTGCCGTTCTTGCTGGCTCAGTGGGTCGCAAACTCGCGGCTTTGCAAGCCGACTCGTCGCTCCTTCCTTGAGGTAGGCTTGATCTCACCTCAAGGCGATTCTGTATAGTGGCTCGCCGCCCGGTCCCGGCCGCACCCGGCCCCGCGAGTTGTCTCGGACCATGAAACCGAACATCATCGAGCGGTCGAAAGCCTCCATCGCCCGGACAAAGGCCGCGCCATAGCCGCTGTGCGAAGCGGCCACAATCGGCAGCGGTGAGCTAGCGCCTTCAAACAGGATGCCCTCGGCATGGAACTGGTCGACGCACCAGCCTTGCGGCACCGACCGCAACCCGCCGATCGGCTCGTCAAAGATGCCGACTGCCGCACTGGCTGGGTGAATCGACAGGTTGCGGCCCACCTGGCCAGAGGCATCGGCCAGACCCTGGCGCAGCAGCAATGCTGGCGTGTGCATCGCCCCGCACGCCAGCACGACCGCCTTGGCGCGCACCCGCAAATTGCGCCGCACGCCGTTCTTGTCCAGGAAACTGCCGGCAACGCCAACCGCCGTCTCGCCCTCCAGGAGCACGCGGTCGACCACTGCGCCGCTGAACAGTTGCGCGCCGCGCTGCAAGGCCAGTGGCACGTAACTCACGTCGGTCGAGCGCTTGGCGCCGCTCGGACAGCCGAAACAGCACAGTCCCTGACCGTCGCAGTCGGGCGCGTTGCGCGGCAACGGGTGGTTGGACCAGCCCAGCGCCGCGCAGCCTCGAGCAATCACGCGACCGGGAGCCCCCACCGCAGCGGGCGACGAGGGTGCCACCTGCAGGATCTTCTCGACCTTGGCGTAGTAAGGCGCGAGCTCGTCCAGGGTCAGGCCAGCGATGCCCGATTCCGCCCGCCAGCGGGCGCAGCGTGCCTTGCGCGGGGGCTTGGGCGGCATAGGGCGGGGCGCGCACCACGCCGCTCAACGTGGCGACGCCGGTGCGCAGCAGGTCGCGCAGCCGCGCTGATCGGGCCTTGACCGTAAACTCGGCCGCGTGGGTGCCGTTGGCATCGGTCAGACTGCCTCGCATCGTTTCGACGAATTGCACCCGCATCATACGACTCCAGCGCCCGCGATCGGCCGCGGCCGCAGCAGTTCCAGTGCGCCGCCATGCGACGAAGTGCACGAAAACGGCTGCCCGTGCCGCGGTTCGACACGCAGCGCAGCGGCGGCGAGCTTGGTGTTCCAGCAGTAACGCATGCTGCCGTCGGGGTTGCCGTAGCCCAAGCACGCGAACGGCGCGTCGCAGCCATCGAGCCGCAACTCGACGCTGCCGTCTGGTCCACGCAGCCGCAGGGTCCAGTCGCGCTCGCCCACCTCGGCCTGCTGGCGCCACAGGTCCACCAGCGCGTCGAACCGCCATTGCTTGTCGCCTTGGCGCACTACCAGCCCCGAAATCGGCGGCGTCAGTCGACCGGCGATGCGCAGCCGGGCTGTCACCGCCTCGACCATGACCGGTCCGCCCTTGGCGTCGTCGAACAGGCACTGGCCCCAGGCGTACTCGGTGGCGTGCTCGCGGCCCCAATTGTGGCCTTGCATCCCGCGCCAGCCCTCGATCGACACCATCTGACCATCCAAGGCAAATGCACCCTGAAACGTCACCGCCGGACTCGGCGTCAACAGCTTGCTGCGCGGAAAGCCGGTGCGCAGTAGCAGTCGCGTCGGTAGCATCGACAGCGGCGCGCCAGCCGAACCCGGGTCAGGTGTCCAGCGCAAGTCCCAGTGCAGTCGTCCCGTCGCGCCGTCGATCTCGCCGCTCGCTGAACCGCCCTGCGCCAGGGCCATCCGGCACGGGCCCGCGCGCAACGCCGTCGGATCCCGCAACGCTGCCGCACAGGCAGGCTCGGTGATCCGCAGGCCCAGCGTCCGATCGCCGTCAAAAGCGATAGCCCAGGCTTCCGCCACCGCCTCGCCTTGCAGTGGCGCGAGGATGGTCAGCTTGCACCACAGCGCGCGACGGCTGAACGGGTCGTTGGCGCGCAAGAACCAACTCTCGACATGCCCGCCGCGGCCAGACCAGCGCGGGTCATTGTCGCCCATCCGCGGCGCCGCAATGCGATCGACGAACCGGCCGATAGCGCCCATTTTCTGTCTGCCTGAGCCAGCTCGGGCGGCCCGCTGCCACAGCGCGGAGCTCCCACGCTGGCGCACTCGCCGCGACCGCCGGGCCCGCAACCGGTTGGCACGCAAGGTAGTTGGCGTGCTGCGGGCCGTCAAGGGGACAGGGTTGCGCGCCCGCCGCTGCGACCAACTTGCGGGTGCACTTACAATCGTTCACTGAGTCCGCCGGCGGTATCGGCACCTGAGTGTCGCGAGCCGTCGTCGCTGGGATCGCGACATGCGGCGAGAGGGCCTGTACATGCGCTATATGCCATAACAGGCATGCGAGCGGGTTGCCGCCATGCGGCCTGGCGATCACGGCCTGACAAACCGCGCAAGTCTAAAATCGCAATCAATAACCGGGTATTGAGAGCAAATGCCCCACTTTTTTGCCGCTGCCCTTGACGCCGACGGGGGCCTTCTGCCACACAAGATTGTGGGCCAGTCGCGCACCGGCCTCTCTGTGCCTCGCCGATCCGTCGCACAATGTTGTCAGCAAGGGCGTTCAAGACGGACGTCGCGGTCGCCCAGTGCGCCGTACAGCTTGTTGGGTTCATTTCGCAACGCATCACCCACCTGCCGCCCTGCCAGGCTGCGCCACAGCGCAAGCCAGGTTGCACTGCTGCCCGCACGACCTCTGGAGTCGCAATGTCCGCTTTGTTCCATCCCCGCTACCGGCGTGCCGCGCAGATAGCGATCGCTTTGTGCGCCGCCTGTGGCCTGTTCGCAGCGCCGGCTGCCCATGCGCTGGCCGCCAACCAGCAGTTGGGCCTCAAGGTCCTGGTAATGGCGGCTACCGGCTGGGAGCCCACCTACGAGGCGTGGACCACGGCGCTAGCCCGCGAGGGCATCCCCTACGACACGTTCGTCGCCAGCAGCGCTGATCCGCTGACTGCGGCCCAGTTGGAACCCGTGGCCGACCAGGGCAAATACCAGGCGGTGGTCCTGGCGACGGGCGATCTGGTGTACTGCGACGGCGGTGGCTGTTACTCGGCGCTCGACGCCAGCGAATGGGCCGTGCTCAACGCGTACCAGGCCAAGTTTGGCGTTCGGCGCGTGACCGCCTATGCGTGGCCCAACCCGGCTTACGGCTTGAACTATCCTTTCCAGTCTGGCGACATTTCCGGCGCGACCGGCACCCTGAGTGCAGCCGGTTTGGCCGCCATGCCGTATCTGGTCGGTACCGTGCCCTTCGACGTCGGCACTTGGGGTTACTACGCAGAGCCGCTGCCCGTCGCTGCCGGCACCGTCAATCCGTTTACCACGCTGATCGCAGGCCCGGTCGGCCCGGGTGGCACTGCCGCCTCGATCGCCGGCGTCTTTTCCCGCCCCGACGGCTTTGAAGAACTGGTCGTGACGGCGTCGTCCAACGCCTACCAGAGCCATCACCTGCTCGCCATCCACGGCCTGATTTCCTGGGCCACGCGCGGCATCCAACTCGGCCACCAGCGGTACTACTTCACCATGCACATCGACGACATCTTTCTGCCCGATGATCGCTGGGACACCGTCGCCAACTTCACCTACGAAGACGACGGCGCCACCAACCCGCTCATCCGCATGGTGCCGAGCGACGTGGATCGCCTGGTCGCCTGGCAGAACAAGAACGGCTTGAAGCTGGACATGGTCTTCAACGGCTCTGGCAGCGACGAAGCCGTAGCCACCAACGGCAGCGATCCGCTGACCACCAAGTTCCTGGCCAACAAAAGCAAGTTCTACTGGATCAACCACACCTACTCGCACCACAACCTCGACACCTTCACAGCGGCGCAGATCGCGGACGAGATCAAGAAGAACTTCAGCTGGGCGAGCAGCAAGAAGATTGCGGTCAATAGGACCGAATTGGTGACGGGCGAGCACTCGGGCCTCAATAA
Source organism: Pseudomonadota bacterium (assembly GCA_005792545.1). Taxonomy (GTDB): domain Bacteria; phylum Myxococcota_A; class UBA9042; order UBA9042; family UBA9042; genus SXRM01. The sequence continues at coordinate 11,419 of SXRM01000291.1, forward strand.
CCCCGAGATGGTTGCCGCCATCAACTCGACGACCGTCAAGTGGATGGGCTCGGACAACAGCAAGCAGCCCAAGCCCTACATGATCGGCCAGGCCACCACGATTCCGCGGCACCCGTCGAACCTGTACTACAACGTTGGCACCATCGCCGAGCAGCTGGACGAGTACAACTACATCTACTTTGAGAACTGCACCAACTCGGCGGTGACGACTTGCTTCACCGCGCCGGCAACCTGGGCACAGTACACCGACAGCGAAGCGGCGATCATGTTCCGCCATGTGCTGACCAATGATCCGCGGCCGCACTACATCCACCAGGCCAACCTGGCGGAAGACGGCACCGCCTACCCGGTCCTCGACGTGCTGGTCGCCAAGTTCAAGCAGTACGTCAAGGCGCCGATCGTCCAGCCCTGGTTTCGTGATTCCGGCACGCTGCTTGGTCGTAGCTCCGCCTGGGCGGCTGCTGCACCTGCGCTGGCCAGTGCCTACTACCAGGCTGGCTACATCTACGTGAAGAGCCCGGTCGCCGTGTACGCGCCCATCACGGGCACGACGACAGGTGCCCTATACGGTGGACAGCGCTCGGCGTGGGTGTCGCTGGCGGCCAACACGACCAAGGTCATGGCCGTCCAGACGCCGTTCTAACGCCAAGGCCGTCCGCCGCTCGGGCGCACCACTGCGCGACATGGGTTTGGGCATCCGCTATTCCTGTTGCCGATCGTTGCTGCTGACCGCGACCCTGGTCTGGCTGACCGCGGTGACCGGGTGCGACAAGCCAGCGCAGCCGCTGCCGCCGCGCACTTGGGTTGCCTACTACGGCACCGACGCACCCCCTGAACTGCTGCAGAACTACGACGTCGCCGTTGTTGACCCCGGCTACGCGGGCGACCTGGCGGTGGTCCGGGCCAGCCGCACCGTCGTGCTCGGGTACTTGAGCTTGGGTGAGCTGAACGACCAGCGCTCGCAGTTTGCGGCCGCGCGCGACCAGGGACTGCTGCTGCGCGAGAACCCGAACTGGAAGGGCGCGTGGTTCGCCGACATTCGCAAGCCCGGGTGGCAGCGGTTGGTGGTCGACGAGATGGCCACGGCCATCCTGGCGCGCGGTTTCGACGGCCTGTTTCTCGACACCCTGGACTCCGCGATGCACCTGGAGGCGACGGATCCCAAGCGCTACGCAGGTATGGCCGACGCGGCGGTGGCGACGCTGTTGGCGTTGCACGAGCGGCACCCCAAAGCGCGCCTGCTGGTCAATGGCGCCATTCCGCTGGCCGGTCGCGTGGTGCCGGCCGTGCAGTGGTTTGCCGTCGAATCGTCGCTGACCGATTGGGACTTTGCCAGCAAGACCGCGCGCTTGCGTCGCGACGATGAGCGCAAATGGGCCACTGACCGGCTGGCTGCGGCGAGGGTCGCCAATCCGCAACTGCTGGTGTTCACGCTGGACTATTGGAATGTGGCTGACCGCGCAGGTGTGCAGGCCGTCTACCGAAGGCAGCGCCAGGCCGGCTTCGTGCCCTACGTCGCCACCATCGCGCTCGACCGGGTGGTCCCAGAACCCGCGGACATTACGCCAAGCGGTTCGGCAGGTGTCGCGCCATGAACGATCCGCCGGCCCTGCGCCAACTGCACGCGCTGGTGGCCCTGCTTGTGGTCGGGTCGCTGGCCTTGGTGCCTGTGCTGGTGCCCACCCACGCACAGCTGGGGTCACATTCGCTCAGCGAGCGCGACGCGGTCAAGGCGCGCACCTATCTGCGCCACGCCATGCACGAGCGCGGATCAAAGCGCGAGCTGGTGGTGCCGCTGGCCAAAATTGCCTTGGAGTCTGGCGAGTACGACGCGGCGGCCGCGATGCTGCGCGCGCTTGCGCCGGCAGAGCTGGGTGCGTCTGAGCAGGCAATGGTGCGCGAAGCCTTGCGCGACGCCGGGCGGCCTGGCGAACTGGTCAACGCTTTGGAGCATGGGCGGCAGTCGGGCGACGTCGACGCGTTGCGCGAGCTGGCCGACGTCTACGACGGCCTGGGTCTGGTCGAGCCGCTCGCGCGCACCCTGGGCGAGCTGCATGTCCGGTACCCCAACGACTCTGGCACGACGCTGCGTCTTGCCCATGCCCGGCGCGAACTTGGCGACGTCGATGGGGCGCTCGGTCTGCTGTCTGGCCTGTGGCAGCGCCAACCAGAGGTGTTTAGCGAGGTGGACTTCGGCCAATTGTTGGCGCTGTCCGCGGCCCGAGAGCCGGCAGCTTCGACCCTGCAGCGGGCCTACGGCCAGCGCGACCGCTTTGCCGCGCTCACGACGCCGCTCGCGCTGGCTCGACTGTTCGAGTCTGCGGGCCGCTTTGCGCAGGTGCGCTCGCTGCTCGAGCCTGCGGTTGCGGACGGCAGCGCCGGCGAAAAGCAGGCGGAGCAGTGGGCGCGGGCTGCGATTGCGACTGGCGAGACGGCACTCGCCATGGCCGTTGTCCGGCCACGTCTAGCCACAGGCGGCGTGGCGGGGACAGTGACGTCCCTTTTGTGCGAGGCCGCGGTCGCGCAGGGTCAGCTGCAAGCGGCCGTCGCTTTTGCCGAGACTGCTCAGTGGCGCGGCATCGGCGGCCGCGTCGCGCTGTGGATGGCCAGTGCCTTGGTCGCGGCCAAGGACCTGCCGCGGGCGCGGGCGGCGATGGGCCGCACCGACGACGCCGCGCTGGCCGCTGAGCCGGTGACGGCAGTGTCCGTGTGGCTGGCACTGGGCAGGCGCGAACTGGCCGCGGTGTGGGCGCGCGCTGCCGAGGCGACGCCGGGCTTGTCCCATGCGCACAAGCTGTGGCTGGTTGAACTGGACCTGCAGCTGGACCGCGGCAGCCAGGCCGCGGATGTGCTGGCGACCGCTGGCCTCGCGTTGCGCGAGCCCGGCATGGCGTTGCGCGTGGCTTCCCTGTTCGTTCGGGCTGGTGCGGGCGGTCGTGGGCTGGGGCTGGCCGGCGGTTGGCCGGCGACAACTGAGGGCGTGGCTGCGCGGGCGTTGTTGCTGGCGGCGGCCGGTCGCTGCGGCGAAGCCCTTGCCGTTGTCGAGCCCGCGGCGGTGTGGGGCCACCTCGCTCAGTTGCCCGCGGACGTTGCAGTCGATGCCAAGGCGTGGCTCTACCTGCTATCGCAAGCCGCGGTCGATCACGGTCACGGCGAGTTGCACATCTGGGCGCTGCGGCACTTGCTGCTGGTCCGGCCGCAGCCTTCGGGTGTGCCGCTGGCGCTGGCGCAGGCACTGCTGACCGCCGGGCGGGTGCCTGAGGCGCTCGCCGCCTTCGAGGCGCTGCCGGCCGCGGACGGGGCGACCGTACGTTCAGCCCTGCTTGCCGCCTTTCGGGCCGGTCACGCGGTGCGCGATGAACTTGTCAAGGCGACTGTGGCGTATCTGGCAAGTGCCGACCTGCGCGGCGCAGATCCGCAGTCGTGGCTGCACTTGCTGCTTGAACTGGGCGCCCGACGTGAGGCCCTGCCGTTCGTCGCCCAATTGGCACGGTCGCAGCGCGGCGCCTGGGCAGCCAAACACGTGGAATTGCTGAGTGGGCTCGGCGAGCACGGCCAGGTCGCCAACGAGTGGCGCGCGCAAGGAGCCGATACCAGTTTGCCCGCCGCCGAGCGGCTGATTGCGGCCCAGCAGCTGCTCAAGGCCGGCGACCGCACGGCCGCACTGGCGGTGTATCTGCAAGTGGCTGCGGCAGAGGGACCCGAAGGGGCGACCGTCAAGCAAGTGCTGTATCTGTGGGGCCCGCGCCCGGGTGCGGTCGCCGTGCAGTGGTTGGCGCAGCGCGCGCGCTCAGCAGTCGGGCCGGACCAGCTTGGTTGGTTGCGGCACCTGATATGGGCCGGCGCAGGCGAAGAAGCGATGGCTATCGCTGGGCCAGACGCCGGCGAAGGTCCGCTGCTCGACCTGTGGCTCGACGCGGCCGCCCAAGGTCGCCAGCACAAAGCCATCGCCGGCCTGGTCGAGCGCCGTGCGGAGTTGCTGTACAAGCCCGCGACCTTGCGCCGCCTGGCCGAGCACTGCGCGGCCCACGGCCAACGACCGGCGGCAGAGACTGCGTATGTCCGGCTCGTCAGCCTCGATCCGCACGATGGCGCTGCCCTGCGCTGGCTGGCCCAGGTCAACCACAGCAAGGCTTCGGCGCTGCGTTGGTGGTCGGCGTACTTTGACCTGCCTGCGGACAAGCAGGGACCAGCAGCCTGGCAAGACCGCTCGGCGTTTGGCGAATTGCTGCTAGTCACCGCGGACCGCAAGGCCGAGGGCCGCACGCACCTGCAGATTGCGCTGCGCCTGCTTGACGCCGATGCCGGTGCGGCAAAGGTCCGCGATCGCGAGCGCGGCCGGCTGCTGCAGCGTCTGGGCCGCAGTGTCGAGGCTGCGCAGAGTCTGGAGCGGGCGCTGCTCGCCAGTCCGTGCGACGATACGCTGCGCGCCGATCTGGTGTCGCTGCTGATGAGCCTGGAACAACTGGACAAAGCTCAGCTCCTGGTGGATCCACCCGCCAGCTGCGGCCGCGGCGGGGGCAAATAGATGCGCTGCGCGTGGTTGGCGGCCATCGTGGTGGGGGCGTGTCTCGCTGTGCCGGCGTGGGCGCAGGTGGTCAGCGTCGACGTTCGCGAGGACAACGCCACTTTGACGCTGCAGTGGCCCCAACCTGCCACTGTCGAGGTCGTGACCAACAATGCCCGCGAGCTGGCGGTGCGCTTCGATCAGCCCGTGCAGTACGATGCCTTTGCGGCCGCCTTGCCGCGCCTGGCCAGGTGGGTCGACGGCGCCTTTTTTGGCTACGACTCGCTGGTGTTGACGCTGGCCATGAACGTGCGCGGCAGCGCGGCGGTTCGCGACGGTAAGATTGACGTCATTTTGGGGCTGGAGGCACGCAGCGGCGAGGCCCCGAGCGAGCCACCGCCCAGCACCGAAGCGCGCAAGCGCCTGCGGCAGCTCAAGGCCAACCTGCTGTGGTCCAAGGGGCAAGCCGAGGCGGCGCTGGACCTGCTCGCGGAACTCGTGCGGGACTATCCGAACGACAAGGAGTTTCTGGCCGCTCGCGGCATGGTAGCTACGCGCCTCGAGCTGTGGCGGTTGTCATCGACGCTGGTCGCAGACGCTCAGACCGGCAAAGGCGAGCAGCGCCCGCGCAATTGGCCGCTGCGCGGCAACGAGCACGCGCCAAAGGTGACGGCGACGGCCATTGCGGACCGCCAGGGCGGCGCGGGCGATCGGCTTGGTGTACGGGCCACTGGCCACACCTTCGTCGGCGCCGGCGTACGCCTTGGCGCCAGCTACGAAGGCGCGACGGTCAAGGCCGAGCCGGGTCAGTGGCTGGCGTCGGTTGGCGGAGCGGGCAGCCAGCGCCATCAAGGCCTGCTGCACCTGCGCTACGACGGCCTGGGCGGCAACTGGTGCGCCATCCGCGGCGGGGCCAGCGGAACGCAGCCTGCGCTCGGCGCCGAGTGTGCGCTGTGGTCCATTGTGGGCGCGACCGCCCTCGCTGCCACATGGGACGAGCCGCGCTGGGACCTGCCGGTGTTTGCCGGCCTTGGGACCGTTCGCACTGGTGTCCACATAAGCCAGGCGGCGCGCAGCTTTGGCGACTTAGGCCGCGCGCTGGCCGGCGAACTATCGGGGCGGCTATCTGCCGGCTACGAGGTCTGGAAGGCGGGCGCGAGTCTGGCTGGGCTCGCGGCACAAGGCCAGGTCCAGTACGTGTCGTGGCGCGCGCGGCCGCGGTGGACGGCGGCATGGTCGTTTCAGCACTTCACGCCGCTCGGCGACCCTCCAAAGGGGGCGCTGGGGCAGGTTCTGCCGCGCTTCCACATCCATAACCTGGTGGGCGGCGTGCAGTGGAACTTGTGGCAATGGTTGACGATCGATGCGTATGCGGGCTACGGCTTGAACCTGTGGGGGCCCAATGCCGTGCAACTGGGCGGCGGGCTCGGCTGGGCGCCAGCGGCCGGGCTGCAGGCCAGCTTGCGCGCACAGCAGGGTTTGGTGCCGACTGCGGTCGGCTCGACGTCGACGGCGCTGTTCGCCAGTGTGGGTCACGCATGGTAGCGCCCCTGGATACCCCACCGCATGTGGCTTGCAACGCGTTTTCTTGTACGCGGACACACTGCATGGTTATCATGCCGTCGCCCTTTGCGCCGCCCCCGCGCTACGGGCAAGGTTCGATGTCGCCGCCAGCCTGGATTCGACGCTTGTCACATGCGCGTGCGCTGACCGCGGGGTGGGTATGAGCGCGCCTGCCCAAGCGAACAGTGCCGTCCAGAACCCCGATCTCCTGGGCGTGCCGCGCGCAGCCGCTGCCGAAATCGTTGTATTTTTTGCGGCAGCGCTGGTCTTCGATGCCGTGCTGCTCGATGGCGCGCGCTTTGCGGGCATTGAGCCGCATCCGTTCTGGCTGTTTGTGCTGGTGGTCGCCGCCTTCTACGGCACCGCGGCGGGCGTGTTTGCGGCGGTGCTGGCGACGCTGCTGGCGTTCCTGGGCAACCTGCCGGCGCGCAATCCCCTTGAAAACGAGAGCCTGTATCTGCTCGCCGTCATCGGCAAACCTGCCCTGTGGTTGGGCAGCGCGGTGGTCATTGGCGAAATCCGCACCCGCCGCGAACGGGTATGCGAGGCCCATCGGCTGCACGCCGAGCAGCTGCAAGTACAAAACGAAGCCCTGGCGACCGCGAACGCGGAGTTGGAGCAGAGCTGCGACCGCTTGCGCAAAGCAGCCGCTGGGCAGATCCAGACCGCACTGTCGCTAGTCCAGGCGGCGCGCTCGGTCGAGACGCGCAGTCCGAGCAGCGTGTTTGCAAGCGTCGAGGGCCTGGTCACCTCGATCCTGATGCCGACCGCCTATTCCATCTATCTGCACAACGGCGATCGGCTAGACCTGGTGGTGCAGACCAATGACGGCAAGTCGCCGAACGCACTTGGCCACTACAACGGCGATTCAGAGTTGTACCGCGCGATTGTCAAAGAGCAGTTGGTCCTGCATGTCGCCGACCCGCGCGGCCTGCAGGTGCTCGGGCACGAAGGCGTCATGGCTGGCCCACTGATGGACATCGACACCGGCATCGTGGTCGGCATGCTCAAGGTCGAGGGCTTGCCGATGACGCTGTTGCGGCAGGATATGCTGCAGGCCTTCAAGGCTCTGTGCGAGTGGATTGGCGCCGCCTACCGCAACGCGCAGCGCTACGAAGAAGCCAACCAGTCGCGGATGGTCCACAACGACAGCCAGTTGTACACCGACGCCTACTACCGCGACGTGTCGGCCTTCGTGCTGTCGCTGGCGGCGCGGGCGCGCTTTGAAGTCTCGCAGTTGACGGTTCGGGTGACCCACGACGCTGTTCGCAAGACGGGTCCTTTGTCTGCCGCGCGACCACTGACCGACGTGGTGCGGCGTGCGGTGTCCAAGGGGCTGCGCGTCACCGATCTGGCGTTCGACTACCAGCAAGAGCGCGGCGAGTTCCTGATCCTGCTACCCATGACCCCGGCCGAACACGGTCAGGCCGTCGCCGACCGCATTCGCGAATTAATGCGGACACACCTGGCCGAAATTGGCCACGCAGCGCGGGTATCGGTCACCTTTGAGACCTTGTACGTGCCGACCGCCGATGACGTCAAACCGTGGCACCGGCCGATCCTGCGGCGCGTCGCGCCAAGCTGACCTGTCGACGCCATGCCCGACACGCAGCGGCCGTTGAGTCCACTGGGGTTTGCCTGCGTGGGGCTGTTGCTCGACTCGGCGATTGCCGTGGGCGCGACCTGGCCGCAATGGCATGGCCGGCCGCAGCTGACGGTAGTCTTGGGCGAAGCCTTTGAGGCCGAGCCGCTGCTTGCCCACCTCATCGTGACAGGGCTGCTGTTTGTGGTGTGGCGGCGGCCCGAATTCGGTTTTGAACGCACGCCTGCGACGCCGCTCGCGCTGTTGCTGCAGCTGTTTGGCGGCCCGTTGGGGGCGCTGGCGGCCGTGCTAGCGACCGGACTGGTGCTGGTACTGCCGCGCTCGTTTGGCGCGCAAAGCGACCCGCTGGCGGCAGCCAAAGGCGACGCTGCCGAGACGGCGCCTGAACCAATTCGCGTGCTGGCCCAGCCCAAGCGCCTCGACGCCGGGGCTCAGCAGTCGTTCTGCGACGTATTCCGGCACGGCACGCTGGCACAGCGGCGCACCGCGGTGTCGCTTATCGGCGCCAACTTTACGCCCCAGCTGACCGAAGCGCTACGGATGGCGCTGACCGACGAACACAACTCGATTCGCGTCCAGGCCGGCATGGTGCTGATGCAGCTCGAGGACGAGTTCGACCGCCGGCAAGTGCAGCTAGAGCAGGGTGGCGAGGCCGGCGCCGGTCTACAGGGCTTCTGGGCCGACGACACCCAACTGGAACTGGCCCGCTTCTACGACATGCAAGCGTGGTGCGGCCTGTTTGACGCCAGCCGCACGCGGACCGCGCAAATCAATGCGCTCAAAGCCTACCGCGCCTATCTGGCCAACCACCCCGACGACTTGGAGGCAGTGGCAGCCGTGGGCCGCTTGCTGGTGCGCGCCGACCAGGCGCAACTCGCCGCCGACTGGCTGGGTCAGCAGGTCGAGCAGGGTCGCGACACGGTCTCGATTCTCATCTGGTACGTCGAGGCGCTGTACATCAGTGGTCGGTTCGACCTTGTCCGCCAGGTCATGGACCGCGACGGGTCGCGGCTGATGGCGCAGCTACCGCCCGACGCCAAGATCCACGGCTTTTTGCAGCTATGGCATGCCACGCCTGCACGACCGCCACCGCCGCTCGACGAGGCGCCCGTGGAGGCCCTGCTTGGTTGACCCGAACGGCGAGCCCATGGAAGCCGATGTCTGCCTGGTCATCGAGGGCGCGTACCCGTACGTTACCGGCGGCGTGTCGTCGTGGTGTCAGGATCTCATTCAGTCGCAATGCCACCTGACCTTTCACCTGGTGGTCATCGTGGCGCCGGGTGCGGAGCTCAAGGTCCGCTACAAGCTGCCGCCCAACGTCGCAGGCATCACCAATATCTACGCTGCCTACCTGCCGCCCGGCGTTCGCTCGTTGCGCGGCGAAAAAAAGCTGCTGGATGCGCTGCACGGCCCGGTGTCGCGGGTGATGGCGCAAGGCGATGCCAAGGATCTTGTTGAAATCATTCGGTTGCTGCACCCCCATCGCGACAAGATCGGACGACACCTGCTGCTCGACTCGCCCGAAGCTTGGCGGTCGTTTTGCGGCGTGTACGAAGCGATGTGCCAGGGCGCGTCGTTCATCAACGCATTCTGGGGGTTTCGCACTTTGCTCGGCGGCCTGTATGGCACCATCCTGACCGAGCTGCCGCCGGCCCGCATCTATCACTGCATTTCCACAGGCTACGCGGGCCTGTTCGCGGCGCGCGCCGCCTTCGAGACCGGCCGGCCGGCGCTGGTGACCGAGCATGGCGTCTACACCAACGAGCGGCGGCTGGAGATTCTGGCCGCGCCGTGGCTGGCGGTCGACGACTCGACGGCGCTGGTGGTCGACGGTGAAACTAACAAGATCAAGGAGATGTGGATCAACACCTTTGTCTCGTACAGCCGCGCTTGCTACCAGGCCTGCACCTACGTGATTTCGTTGTTCGAAGGCAACTACGCGTTGCAGATGGAAGATGGCGCGTCGCCGGAGCGGCTGTGCATCATCCCCAACGGCATCGACGTCGAGAAGTACAGCAAAATCGTGCCAGGCGAGCGCCCCGAGATCGACGGCAAGGCGCAGCTTGCGATTGGGCTGGTCGGCCGGGTGGTGCCGATTAAGGACATCAAGACGTTTGTGCGCGCCTGCGCCCTGCTTGTCAAGAAAGTGCCCAACGTCGTGTGCTACGTCCTGGGGCCGATGGACGAGGACCCCGAATACGCGCACGCCTGCCAGGCGCTGGCCGCGCAGTTGGGGCTGGGCGAGCGGCTGGTGTTCGCCGGCATGGTCAATCTGGTGCAGTGGTACGGCAAGATCGATGTGATGGTATTGACCAGCATCAGTGAGGCGCAGCCGCTGGTCATCCTCGAAGCCGGCGCCGCCGGCGTGCCGAGCGTCGCGACGGACGTCGGTGCCTGTCGCGAAATCATTCAAGGCCGCAGCGACGAATCGCCGCCACTTGGCGCCGGCGGCCGCGTCGCGCAAATCGGCAACCCCGGTGCAGTCGCAGATGGCATCGCGGACCTACTGCTGCACGCCGAGGTTCGCAAGGCTTGCGGTGAGGCCATGCGCCAGCGGGTCATCCAGTACTACGACATCGTGTCGCTGCGGCTGCGCTACGCCCAACTGTACGACGAGCTGCTGGCGCTGTCTGAACCTGAGCACAGTTCAGAAGACGCAAACCTAGCAGTTACGGGGGCTTGAATGAACCCCCCCATTGTTCAAGTACCGGAATTCATTGGTTTGGCGGTGTGCCCGCGCAGAACAGACCCCCCCATTGTTCAGGACCTTGAAGTCTCAACGGAAGTTCGCGCGGAGGCGTCATGGCCGGCATAGGCTTCGCGCTGCGCGACCTGATGCGCAAAGACGGCCTGTGGTCGCTCATCGAGAGCCAGCTGCACGGCGTGGTGGCGGTGGCGGGGCCGTGGTTTTTCACCATTGTCGCGATGGCGCTGCCGTCGCTCCTGCTCGACCCGCGCACCGGCGAGGCGGCGACCGCCGAGTTCGTGACGCTCTTGCTGTACGTGTTCTCGGTGTCGCTGACGCTGTCGAGCCCGATTGCGATTGCGCTGACCCGCCATGTCAGCGATTGCATGTACCAGAAGCGCGAAGACGAGATTGCGCCGAGCTTTGTCGCCGCGCTGGCCGTGAGCCTGGCGACCGTGGTGCCGGTGGCGTGGGCGGCCGACGTGTTCCTGGACCTGCCGACCGAGTGGGTGCCGCACGCACTGACGGCGTATGCGCTGGTGACGACCAACTGGATCGCGGCGCCGATGCTGTCGACCGTTCGGCAGTTTCGCATGCTGACTTTCGCGTTCGGTCTGGGCACTTTGGTGTTCTACGGCATGATTGCCGGCAACCGCCACCAGACGGCCGCACAGCTGCTGGTGGGGTTCAACGTTGGCATGGCTGCGACCAACGCGGTGGTGTGCGCGCTCATCCTGCACAACTTTGCGGGGCCGGCGGGGCCGGTGCGCGGGCTGTTCACAAGCGCCCTGAAGTATTGGGAGCTGTCGCTGAGCGGGCTGCTCTACGGCGTCGGCATCTGGGTCGACAAGTGGCTGATGTGGACGGCGCCCGAGCACGCGACTGTGCGCGGCGGGCTGATCTCGTATCCGACTTACGACACCGCCGTGTTCGTGGCGTATGTGACGACGGTGCCCGCGCTGGCGCTGTTCATCGTCAAAGCCGAGACGACGCTCGCCGAGAGCTGCGAGGCCCTGTATCGCACCATCCAAGACCATGGCGACCACCAACGCTTGCTGCTTGCTCGCGGGCGCATTCTGCAGGCCTTTGTCGGCTCTTCGCGCGACGTGGGCCTGGTGCAGCTAAGCGTGACGCTGCTGGTGCTGCTGTTGCCAACCATAGTGCTCGGCGCTGTCGGCGTGCCGCAGTCGGCGGTGTTCTTGCTGCGGTTTTGCGCGATGGGCGCGGCCTTTCAGTCTGGCGTGCTGATGCTGACCATCGTGTTGCACTACTTCGACTCGCGACGGTCGGTGCTGCATATCAACCTGGTGTTCCTGCTGACCAATACCGTGTTTTCGTGGGTGTCGGTGCGCATGGGCGAGCCGTGGTACGGCACTGGCTACTTCGTGGCGTGCGTGGTCACGTTTGCGTTTGCGTACTGGGCGGTGCAGCGCACGTTCGCCAACATGCTGTACCTCGCGTTCGTCCGCCAGAACGCCGCGGTCATTGAAGCCAAGGTCCTGCCGCCGCTGGTGACTCAGCACTTTTCGCCGACGCTCAAGCCTGGTCCGTTGGACCAGCCCCAGGGCCAAGCCTGACCCGTCACGGCTCGGTCACATCACGGCCAACAACGGTGGGCCGAACCGCGGCGCATGCGCGACAATCGCCGTCCGCGCCTTGTGCGCCGCCGGGACGCCATGACCTCGCATCCGCCGCTGCACGCCCGCACCATCATCGAGCCGTTTCGCATCAAGGTCGTCGAAGCGCTACCGCACATCACCGCCGAACGCCGCCACTTTGCGCTGTCAGCTGCGAAGTGCAATCCGTTCTTGCTGCGCAGCGAAGACATCCTCATCGACCTGCTGACCGAGTCGGGCACCGGCGCGATGAGCGCGGCGCAGTGGGCCGCGATGATGATTGGCGACGAGACTTACGCGGGCAGCAAGTCTTACTACCGCCTCGAAGCCGTGGTGCAAGCGTTGACGGGCAAGCGCCACGTCATCCCCACCCACCAGGGCAGGGCGGCGGAGCACATCCTGTTCGGCGCGCTGATCCGGCGGCCGGGGCTGGTGATTCCGTCGAACAGCTTCTTTGACACCACCCGCGCCAACTGCGAGTACTTTGGCTGCGAAGCGCTGGATCTGCTGTACGACGAGGCGCTCGATCCCCGGGCCGACCTGCCGTTCAAGGGTAACGTCGACCTCGGCAAGCTGCGGCAGGTGCTCGACACGCGCCGCGCCGACGTGCCCTGCGTGCTGGTGACCGTGACCAACAACCGCGGCGGCGGTCAGCCCGTGAGCCTGGGCAACCTCAAAGCCGTCCATGACCTGTGCCGGCAGTTCGGCGTGCCGCTTTACCTCGACGCCGCGCGCTTTGCCGAGAATGCCTGGTTCATCAAGCAACGCGAGCCCGGTCAGTGCCACCGCACGGCCAAAGAAATCGCCCGGGAGGTGTTCAGCCTGTGCGACGGCTTTACCATGAGCGCCAAGAAAGACGGGCTGGTCAACATCGGCGGCCTATTGTGCCTGGACGACGATGCGCTGGCCGATGGCTGTCGCACGCGGCTGATTTTGACCGAAGGCTTTCCGACCTACGGCGGTCTGGCGGGGCGCGACCTCGATGCGCTGGCCGTGGGGCTCGAAGAGGTGCTCGACGAGGCATATCTGGCGTACCGGCAGGCTTCGATCCGCTACCTGTTCGACCACCTCGACGCGTTAGGCGTGCCGATGATGCGGCCGCCCGGCGGGCACGCGGTCTATCTGGATGCTGGCGCTTTCTGCCCACAGATTCCGGCGCACCAGTACCCGGGGTTGGCGCTGACTAATGCCTTGTACCTGGAGGGCGGAGTGCGCGGCGTCGAGGTCGGCACGGTGATGTTCGGCAAGCCGCGCCAGGGCGAGCCGGACGAGTGCGCGCCGCTGGAGCTGGTGCGGCTGACCTTTCCGCGGCGCACGTACACCCAGAGCCACGTTGACTACCTGATCGAGGTCATTGCCGAGGTGTGGCGCAACCGCGCGGAGCTGTCCGGGTATCGCATCACCAAGCAACGGGCGGTGTTGCGGGCGTTTACGGCGGAGTTTGAGGCGGTTGTTTAGGCGGCCTCGCTGCGCCGTCAGGTTGTGCAGTGCTCACCTGGCTGCACCGATTGGCGGCCATCGTCCCGCTGCAACCTGCTCAGCAAACCACCGATGCATCGCCGCGTCGTCCACAGCGTACTCGCCGCGCGCCGATTTCCACACCAAGGCTGGCGACCTCGCGCGCAGCGACTCCAAAGCTGCCTGAACCCGCGCCGGGGTGACCGGCCCGGTGACTTGCGAGCGGTAGAACCGCAGCGCTTCGGCATCATAGGGTCGAAAGCGTTGGCCCTGGTCGAGCATGCGCCACAGCACTGCGCGCTCCAGCGGTCGCAACGCCAGGAATTCCGCCAGGATTTGCGCCTCGTCATCGCGCTGCTGCTGCTCGGCCGCGGCGAGCACGGCCGCCTCAAAGCGGTCTTGCACCCCCGACACCGGACTCAGTGCCTGGCCCAGCGCCTGCAGAAAGAACTGCGGTCGGCACCCGAACACCTCAAAGCTGCGCAGCAACATGGCAGCGTCGATGGGCGCCAGCACTGGCCGTTGGGCGACAATCAATTCTGCGACCTGATCCATAAAAGCCGCGCCAAGCAGCGGCATCTTGGATACCTGAGAGCCATAGAAAGGTGCCGAATTGCCATGGACCAGCCGCAGCAACTTGTCGCGGTCCGAGCCGGTCATCACCAGCATCAGCTGTACCGAACCGGGCCGGTTCATCTGGTCGCGCGCCGACTTGAGCGCCGACATCGCCGCCTCGCCCGCCAAGCTGGTCAGGGCATGTTGGGCTTCGTCGACAATCAGCGCCACTGGAGCCTGCGCCAGCTGGTGCAGCGCCCGCAGCAGGTCGACCAGTGTCGTGCCCTCGACCGTGCCCAGGCGGGAGGTATCGAGCTTGACGACATTGGCGACTGTCACACTCTGCAACCCCATTGCCCGCGCGGCGCGACCCACGGGGTTCTGGCGCTCCGCAATCGCGCGCGAAATGGCGTCGCCAATCAAGGCTCCGGCGTCGCGCTGCGCATCGGCCCACAGGTCGACGTACACGGCGACGGCCCCCGCCTCGGCCAGCGCGGGCAGCAGGTCCGCTTGCAGAAAGGTCGATTTGCCGGTCCGGCGTGGGCCGGCGAGAAACAGGCCGTTGTGGGCGTCGCCAAACCAGTCGCGGCCAGCCAGACTGGCGGCGATGTGGGCGGCGAGTTCAGGGCGGGGGAAGTGCATGCGATTATCTCCGAATATCTGCAACAGGATAATTTATCAAGGAAGGGCGGCTGCGTCAAGAGCCTGGTGGATTCCCACGCACGACGAGCACTGGTCGCAACCCATTCGGCACGAGTCGCGGCAGCCGATACAGCGCAAGCAGTCGGACGCCGCCTCGATTTGACGCCAGACCACCCCGGGCGTAGAAACAGCAGTGCGGCAGTGTTGCCGCTCACGCAGGGTCCGCAATTGCCCGCAGTGTCTGCCAAATCCGCAGTCGAAGCATCGCGTGCTCGCTTGCCGGCCGCCTCAGCTGTGTTTGCGCCGGCGCTCGCGGTTTTTTCACAGTTCACCCACCAAGCGCTCGGTGACCGCCTGGTCGCGGTGGTGCTGTATGGTTCGGTCGCGCGTGGCGAGGCTGGGCTTGATTCCGACGTCGACCTGGTGGTGGTGGCGCGCGACTGGCCAGGTGGGCGAATGGCTGCAACCAATGCCTTCATGGCCGTAGAAGACGCGGCGATGGCAACGCCCGCTTGGGAGGCACTGCGCGCTCAGGGCTACCGCGCCGAGCCGATCCCGCAGTTGTGGAGCCTTGCAGCGTTGCAAGCGTTTTCGTTTCTGCACCTCGACCTGGCTACCGACGGCATTGCGCTCTACGACGCAGATGGCGTGTTTGCCCAGCGAATGGGGCAGGTGCGTGCCCGCATGGCCGAACTGGGCACTCGACGGGTGGTCGACCGCCAGGGCTGGTACTGGGACCTCAAGCCAGACTTTCAACCTGGCGAGGTGATTGCGTTATGACGCATGCGGACTTGGCTGCGAGCTACTTGCGGTCGGCGCGTCGACGCTTGCCGACGCTCGATCTCCTGCTCGCAAGTGAAGGCTACAACGACGTCGTCCGCGGCGCCCAGGACATTGTCGAGCTTGCGGGCAAGGCCATGCTGCGCGCCATCGGCAGCGACCCGCCCCATGTGCATGACGTCGGTGAGCGTTTGCTGGCACATCTGGAGCGATTTGCCCCGGAAGTGCGCGCCGACCTGCCGCGGCTGGCCCAGGTGAGCCGCCAATTGAATTCTACCGCCAATTCGGACTTCGAAGTTTGCGGGGGGCATTGTTTCTGGCGGCGATGGAGCCTTTTCACTGGGCGGCGTCGAGGTCGTTGGCTGGGCAACGTTGTCGCGGTAGTTGGGTAGTTTACGCGCGTAATATCCGCGCGGTTAGCGCCGACCCAGCGCTGAGCGGCCAATCCCAGGCTCCTCGCGATCACGCCGTCGTCATCATCGTCGTTGGTCCTTTGCGCCTGTCAGGGAATGTTCTTTGTTCTGAATAGTAGGCGTGGCAAGCCCAGACGCTGGTGAGCGTCAGCTCGGGCGGAGGCGAGCGTCACTCGCGCTGTGGCCGCGCGGTTCTGGTGCTGCTGGACATTTCCTGGGGGGGGCATACACTCGCTGCAATGGCCAAGGCCAAGCCCAGGGTGGGCGGCGGCGCGCGAGGCCCCATCGAATGAGAGGCAGCAACATGAAGAATTCAATCGTGATTCCGGTCCTGACGGACGCAGCCATCGTGTCAGGACCCACCGGCGCCGAGGTCATCTACTACGGGCAACCGCTCAACCTCGTCAGCAAGTTCAATACCCTGTGCACTTTTGCGCAGATCGATGCGCTCCAGGCCAGTTCAGGCACCTCGACGGTCGCCGTGACGGCCCAATGGTCGGTCGATGGCGTGACTTGGACCAATTTCACCGTCGGCCTGCTGTCAGCGACCGCTGCCGGCGCCAAGCTAGGCACCAACAACAGCACCGTAGGCGAATTCGCGCCGCTGGTCCGCTTCAATGTGGCGATCTCCAATGGCTGGTCGCAGCAGGCGACGTCGCGACTGACGGTGGTGATCATCGCCCGCGTCGTGTAGGCGGCTGGCCGCCGCCTATCCGAGGTAGTCCACGAAACCCCGCAACTGCCATATGCGCTTGCGCGCCGGCAGTTGCGGGGCAATACTCTTTCCGCTTGGCGGCCTCTGGCCGCGGGCGACGTTGCAAGGGCATCATGCGGAACACATAGGCAGGATCTTTAGCCCCAACAACCTAAAATGCTTTGCATAATTGACACTCACTGGGCCCGTGGTAGCTTGAAGTTGTTCAAGCACCAAACCAACACGGGAGCCCCAGTGAGCAAGCGGCATTTTGCTGAAATCACC
>SXRM01000292.1 GCA_005792545.1 Pseudomonadota bacterium
CCCGACGCTCTGCCGATCTGCCGGCGACACACACGCAGAGCGCATCGCCCCTTTCAACTCAGCGTGCCTGGCAGGCTTTGCCGACAGTGTACCGGCGCACACGGTCAATCGTCTGTGTGCCTCCGGTCTGGACGCCATTGCCGCTGCTGCACGGCTGATCGCGGTCGGCGAGGCCGACGTCGTACTGGCTGGCGGCGTCGAGTCGATGTCGCGAGCGCCCTGGGCGGTGCCCAAGCCGCACACCGAACCTCCGCGCGGCAACAACGTGATGTACGACACGGCGCTCGGCTGGCGCTTTCCCAACCCCAAGCTGGAGGCGCGCTTTCCACTGCAGCAAATGGGCGAGACGGCCGAAAACCTCGTCGATCGCTACAAGATTGCGCGCGCCGACCAGGACGCGTTTGCCGTGCAAAGCCATCGCCGTGCTCTGGCGGCACATTCGGCCGGCCGTTTTTCACGTGAAATCGTTGGGATCGAAGTCGCGGCTGGCAAAACGACGACCGTCGTGGATCGCGACGAGCAGCCTCGCGCGGACTGTACCGACGAGGCGCTGGCGCGGCTGCGCCCCGCGTTTCGCAAGGACGGGTCGGTGACGGCGGGCAATTCGTCGTCGCTCAACGACGGCGCGGCGGCGGTGTTGCTGGCTTCGGAGGCGGCCGTGCTGGCCAACGGCTGGCAGCCGCTCGCCCGCGTGATCGGCAGCGCGCAGGCGGGTGTCGATCCGACTGTGATGGGCATTGGTCCGGTGCCGGCTATCCGCAAGTTGCTAACGCGGACGGGATGGAATCTGGCCGATGTCGATCTGGTCGAACTGAACGAAGCCTTTGCGGCTCAAGCCTTGAGCGTGCTGGCCGAGCTGCCGTTCGACCGCGACCGCGTCAACGTCGATGGCGGTGCGATTGCGATTGGGCATCCACTTGGCTGCTCTGGCGCGCGGCTGTTCGCACATCTACTGTTCGCGCTGCACGATCGCGACGTTCGGCGGGGCGTGGCCAGCCTGTGCGTTGGCGTTGGCCAGGGCGTCGCGTGCGCCATTGAGCGCGTCTAACCGCTGATGTCTACGCCGGTTGTCATTGTTGTTGGTGCCGGCGTCGTCGGCTGCGCGATTGCCGCCAAGCTGGCGCGCCGCGACTGCCGGGTCACCGTGCTGGACCGATTGGCAACTGGCGCCGAAGCGTCGAGCGCCGCCGCGGGCATCTTGGGTGCTGGCGCGGAGTGCGGCCGCCCTGGGCCGCTGTACGATCTGTGCAAGCACAGCATGGACCTGTGGTCTGACTTCGCGACGTCGTTGCGGCAGCGCGTGGGCTTTGGCTTCGGCTGGGAAACCTGTGGCGCGATTGAAATCGCCAAGGACAACGACACCGCGCTGGCCCTGCAAGCCAAGGGCGAACAGCTGGCGGTGGCTGATCCGGGCCGTGCGCCGCGCTGGCACGACGCACGCGAACTGCGGGTGCGCGTGCCTGAACTTGCCGACGATATCCGCGGCGGATTGCTACATCCGGGCGACGGCCAGGTCGAACCGGCGTTGCTGACCAAGGCCCTGGCCATCGACGCGGTTCGCTGCGGCGCCCGTCTGCAGACGGGGCGGGTGGTGCGCGGCTTGCTGGTTCAGCATGGGCGCATCACGGGCGTCGCGTGTGACGGCGACACGCTTCCGGCAGACGTCGTGGTCGTAGCGACTGGCGCCTGGTCGCAAACGTTGTTTGGCGGCCTGCGCACGCGGACGCTAGTCCGCCCGCAGCGAGGACAGCTCGCGGAGATAGAGATGCAGGTGCCGCCGATGCGCCCGGTGCTCACGTGGCAGGGTGGCTATGCGGTGCCCCGCCGCGACGGTCGCGTGGTCATCGGCGCCACCAGCGAGGACGCTGGCTTTGACAAGCGCGTCACGGCGGGTGGCTTGCTGCATCTGCTGGCGATGGCGACTTCAGTGGTGCCTGCCCTGGCCGGGGGTGACCTGCGGGGCCATTGGGCTGGGCTGCGTCCGATGGCTGCCGACGGCCTGCCGTTGCTGGGTCCACACCCACAAGTCGAGGGCCTGTTCGTGGCGACCGGACACCACCGCAATGGCATTTTGCTCGCGCCCGCGACGGCGCAGCTTGTGGCACAATCGGTGTTGCAGGCGGAGACGTCCCTGGATCTCTCGCCGTTTTTGCCCGGCTGAACGACGGTCGTGACAGACCTGTGGCAAGCTTGACGCCGCGGACGCGCTCTGCAACCCTAGCGGCGACGCTGGATTGTCACCGCCGCAGAACCATGGCAGAACCGCTCGCCCCCCCCGCACCCGCGACGCAGCCACGGCGCGAGTTTTTGTGCAAGTTTGGCGCGCTGGCCAGTAGTGCTGCGCTGGTGCCGCTGGCCAGTTGTGAAGTCAGCGAGTTGCATACGCCCAAGCCGGCCGCCGGCCTCAGCATGAATTTCGACGTCGCGGCAACGGAGTTCAAAGCGCTGGCGACGGTCGGCGGCAAAGCCAAGGTAGCGCTGGGCGGCCAGGATATCTTGCTGGTCCGCGCCAGTCAGGCTGAAGTGTTCGCGATGATCAACGCGTGCGCGCACCAAGCCTGCCCGCTCGACCAGGTTGGCAGCTGGAGCGAGAAGGACGGCGCGCTGACCTGCGGTTGCCACCAGGCGAAATTCGCCAAGGACGGCAAGATCGTGAGCCAGCCGATCAACGGCGACAAGATCACCAAGCCGCCACAGACCTTTAAGGTTACTTTTGACGGCAACAAGGGAACGGTGACCACGTGAGCGCCGCGGCTCGTCTCCTGCTGGTCCTCGCCGCTGTCGTCGCGTTGGGCGGCCTGCCATCGACCGCCAGCGCACTGCCGCGCATGACGCTGATGGCGGGCAGCCGCTGCTCGAATTGCCACGTCAATCCGCAGGGCTCTGGCACACGCACCGAGTTCGGCTTCTACTCGATGGCACAAAACGGCGCCACGACCTGGGACAAGCTCGGCTGGCAAGCCTTTCACGACCTGAGCGACAACCGGCTTTTCGATGGTCGGCTGACGCTGGGCATGGACTTGCGCGGCCAGATGGCCAAGTTCGGCGTGCCCCGCTGGGAAAATGGCGTCAAGATTGACCCGGAGCGCCAGGTTTTCCCGATGCAACAGAATCTGGGCGCCGCTTTTAAGGTCGCGGAGTGGCTGTCGGTGGCGGCCACCGCCAACGTCGCGCACCTGTTCAAGAAATACGCGGGCCAAACGCCGTTTGACGGCTGGGTGCGCATCGCCCCAGATCCGGAATTGCCGTCCGTGCGCGTGGGCATGATCCAGCCGAGCATGGGCATCCGCCACGATGACCACACGATTCTGTTGCGCCGCAATCCATTTCAGCCGGCGCTGCCGCTGTTTGCGCCCAACTGGAACGAGCTTGGCGCCGAGGTCTCGTACGAAGGTATGCACTGGCTGTCGATCGAGGCCGGCGCTTTCAAGGCCGACAACCTGTCAAAGTCGTGCGCCGGTTCAGTCAAAGCCGATGACCTGGTGTTCAGCGGGCGGCTGACACTGTGGCCGCAATCGCTGGATCTTGGCATCAATACGTGGCTGGGCGGCTCGTTTCTTAAGGCTGGCGACCTGACCGTTATGGGCGGACACGTCGGCATGGGCAAGACGTACTGGGGCAGCCTGATCGGCGAGGTGCTGATCACCAAGACTGCGGCCAAGCAAGAAGTGATGTCGGCGCTGGTTCACGCGGCCTACCCGCTGTACGACTGGCTGGTGTTCGAGGCGCGCTACGAGCGCAGTATGGCGAGTAAGCCCGCAGGGACCAAGACCGACGAGACGGATATGACAGCGGTGGTGGCGGGCGTGCAGTTCGTGCCCCTGCCCAACGTCGAACTGCGCCCGGAGTACCGGTTGCTCAAGAACGAGGCCTGGACCATCGGTCAGTGGGCGCTGCAATTGCACGTGTGGTTCTAGACAGGTCTCGTTGGGCCGCCGAATCGGCGGTCACGGCCAACCGTTGGTGTTACGCGCAATCGCAGGGGGCGGGCGCGCACAGACAGCAAACGCAGGGGTTCAAGAGTTTCAAGGAGTTCATCATGCGCAACGTAGTCTTCTTTGTCCTGTCGCTGGGCGCCCTGGTCGCCGCTCCGGCCGCCGCCGATACGCCGTTCACGGGTAAGACCGGAGCGCTCAAGTTCGTGTCCAACGCCGCAGACTCCAAGGTGTCGTTTCTCAGCGACGCGCCGATGGAGAAGATCAAGGGCCGCGCCGACGGAACCGCCACCGGCGAAGTGACCGTTGGCGACGCAACCAACCTGGCCACGGCAAGCGGGCGTTTCAGCGTGCCCGTCGCCAAGATCGAGACCGGCAACGGTATGCGCGACAAGCACCTCCAAGGTCCGGATTGGCTCAACGCCAGCGCCAACCCGAACATCACCTTCGAGTTCAGCAAGGTCGAAGTCAGCAAGGTCGACGGTACCCGTGCCAAGGCACGCGCCCACGGCAAGTTCAGCGTCAACGGCAAGGCGGTAGACAAGGACATTGCGGTCGATGTCGCCTATGCCGCCGACAAGAACATGATCAAGGTGACGGCGACCTTCAAGGTTGCGCTGGCCGATCACGGGGTCAAGGGTTCAGCGGGCACGGTGGGTAGCAAAGTTGGCGCCACGATCGACGTCGAAGTGACGGTCATCTGCGCCGCACGCTAGTACGAGGTACACGATGAAAGTGACCGCTGCATTGCTGGCCATTGCCGCCGGCCTGGATCTGTTGGTGTGGTGGGCCGGGGCAGGCGCCAGCTGGTTCATCCAAGACAAGGTCTTGCGCGTAACCCAGGTCAAAGACAGCTTTGGCGACTGGACGACCAAAGAAGAGTTCGTGCCCAAGTTCGTGCCGGGCCTGCTCGACTTTGCCGGCCCAGGTGCGGGTGCGCTGTTCGCCGTGGCGCTCGTGCTGCTGTGGCTGAGCCGCAAAGAGATCCTCGACGCCCCGGATGTCGGCGTCGGCGCCTCGCACTGATCGCTCAGCTGCCTTCGCTGTACTTCTGACGGTTGGCACAGCCAAGGGAGCAGCGCCAGCACGCGCTGCGCTTGTCCTCGAAGGCATTGGCGTCCAGGTAGTCGCGCAGGCAGTGCTCGATGGTGAGCTTGCGGCGTCGCGGCCGGCAATAGAATTCGCTGCCCAGGTCGAGGCGGTCGGCGCGCTCGCGGCGGATTTTCTGCATTTCTGCGAGCGTCATGGCCGATAGAATACCGGACTAAAATGGTCCTATTTGATTGTGCCCGCCTCAGCCTGCGCAGTCAACCGTCCGGGCATTTTGTGCAAGCTGCGCTGGCGCGGCAATCGTGCACGGTTCCGTGTGGTTGTGGTCAACTTGTTGCAGGGTTGCCTGTGCTACCGTACCGTGCCGCTATGTTCAAGGTCAGCCGTAAGTCCGAGTATGCCCTGATCGCGGTCCAGCACCTTGCGCGGGCGCAGCCGGACCGCGTCGTGTCGGTGGCCGACCTGGCTGGCCAGACTCAGGTGCCATCCGACGTGCTCGCCAAGGTCCTGCAGGGGCTCAAGCGCGCCGGCGTGGTACGTGCAGTCAAGGGCGCAGGCGGCGGCTATGGTCTGGCGCGGGCGCCGTCGGATATCCGCTTTCTCGATGTAGTGCAGCCGTTTGAGGACACGCTGGCCGTCGTGTCCTGCCAGATGCCGAGCCACGACTGCGAGCGCTCAGAGACTTGCAGCCTGCGCGACCCGATGGCCGTGCTCAACGCCTTCGTGCTGCGCCAGTTTGATGGTCTGACCATGGATTTGTTCGTGGCGCCGCACCATTGGCTGATCAGCGGCGGGCGTTCGGCCGCTCCGGCCAACGACACTTCGCTGGCGCGTCGGTTGCGGCAGGGCGAGGCTGCGGCGTTGCGCTAGCCGTCCGCGCAGCAAGCCGCGTCAATGAAAATCCCGGCTGCCTGCCGCCGGTACGCTCTGCCCCAGTGCCAGCTCCCACAGTTCCTCGGCCACCACGTGGGTCACGCCGTCCTGGGCCTGGACCTTGCCGCTGACGCCCAGCAACCCCGCGGTCTTGGCCAGCAGCCGGTGCCGCTCGTACACGTCGCGCCACAACACCAGGTTGACAAAGCCAGTCTCGTCTTCGAGCGTGAAAAACGTCACACCCTTGGCGGTACCAGGGCGCTGCCTGCAGATGACCAGCCCCGCGTAGCGCACCCGCCGACCGTGCGGCAGCGCTTGCACCTCCGACGCCGTCGGCAGTCGGTGCGCCCGCAGCTGGTCGCGCACATGCAGCAGCGGATGGCCGCGCGCCGAGTGTTGAGTCCGCCGGTAGTCCCACACCACCTCGGCGTGGGCCGACAGCGGTGCCAGCAGCGGCAGGTCGTCGCGTGGCACCAGCGGCAGCTCATCCTTGGCACGACGCAGCACCGCCCGCAGTTGCCACAATGCCTCGCGGCGCTGCAGGCCAAGCCCATCGAACGCGCCCGCCTCGGCCAGCGCCTCCTGAGCCGCGCGATCCAGCGGAACCCGCCGCACGAAGTCGTCGAGGGTGTCGTACGGGGCCGGCGCCGCCTCCAGCTTGGCGCGGTGCAGCACCCCCAGGCCTTTGACGAAGCGCAGGCCCATGCGAACGGCGAGGGGTGCTGGGCCCGTTTCCGCGCCCGTTGCTGTCTCTGAGCCTGCTCCTGTCCCTGATCCTGTGCCTGTGCCTGTGCCTGTGCCTGAGGGCGTGGGACTGAAGTCCCCCGCTACGTTCAAGAAGTCCGCGGAGCGGACTGCCCCCTGTGTGATTCCGGCTTCAGTGACGGGGGCCACCACCTCCAGCCTGCACTCCCATCCCGATCGCTGCACGTCGACCGGCAGTACCTGGACGCCATGGCGGCGCGCGTCCTCGAGGATCGTCGCCGGCGTATAGAAGCCCATCGGCCAGGCGTTGAGCAGCGCGCAGGTGAATTCGACGGGATGGTGGCACTTGAGCCAGGCGGTGACGTACGAGATCAGCGCGAACGACGCCGCGTGGCTCTCGGGAAAGCCGTACTCGCCAAAGCCCCGGATCTGCTCAAAAACGCGCTCTGCGAACTCGCGGGCGATGCCCTTGGCGGCCATGCGCTCGACCAGACGGTCGCGGTGCTGCTCGATGCGGCCGCAGCGCCGCCACGCCGCCATGTCGCGCCGCAACTGATCGGCCTCGCCCGGACTATAATCGGCGGCGACCATCGCCAGTTTCATCACCTGTTCTTGAAACAGCGGCACGCCCATGGTCTTTTCCAGCACGGGAATGAGGCTCGGGTGCGGGTACTCGACAGGCTCCTGCCCGTGACGGCGGCGAAGGTACGGGTGGACCATGCCGCCGGTAATCGGCCCCGGCCGGATGATCGCCACCTCGACCACCAGGTCATAGAACGTGTGCGGCCGCAGCCGCGGCAGCATCGACATCTGCGC
>SXRM01000293.1 GCA_005792545.1 Pseudomonadota bacterium
GAAACGGGGCTCCGGTCCGGCCGCGTCGGCAGCGCGGCCGGACTAGGGCTCGGTCCCGGCCCTGCCGGGACGCGCCCAGACCTCTCACAAGTTGATCGGTGCTGCGCTGCTGCCGCGCGGCGACCTAGCGATAGCCCTGCTACGCGACCCGCTTGGACAGCACATTGGTCCGGCAACAGGGCAGCCCATTGGCCCGGGTAGGTGCGGACCTCCGCGTCCGCCCGCCAGCAAGCCACGCGCGCGCCATGCCTTGAGAGGACGGCCATGAGCAAGCATGGCCACAGACACTGCATCAGAGCCCGACTCGGAAGTCGGGCCTGATCATGGCTGCGCTTAAGCTACTTGAACGCCCGATACCGCGCCATCAGCGCGTCGATGCCGCCGTCCAGCGCTTCGCCCAAAGCTTGATTCTCATGCTCATTGATTTCGGCGCCCATCGTCACGGCCATGCCGGTCTTGGCCGGCGCACCCTCTGCACCGCGGTCGCGCCACAACGGCTCCGGTTCGCGCGCGCCCTGGACCAGCATGCGCACGATGGCCTTGGGGTACTTGGTCACTTTGCCGATGCCGCCCAGCGCAAAGCCGCTGGTGTCACCGACCACGAACGTCAGGTGCACGATGGCCACGGCGTCGACACCGAGCGCCACCGCCAGCGCCGAGAGCTCCGCAGCGTTGAGCCGATCCGCCTAGTCCGCGCGCATGACGTCGGGCAGCATCTGCATCCCAAGGAACGCGACGCTGCCGTTTTCGCTGGCCTTGAGGCCCGGCTGATACGCGGCATGGTTGGCCACCGCGGCGCGGTCTGAGATGGCCCAGCCGAGGTCGGCGGTCAGTTTCTTGGTCAGCGCCGCGAAGCCGGCTTGTGCCTGGGCCAACCGCCGCTGGCCCAGCTGGCCACTGGCGGCGTCGTTGATGGACTTGACGGCGCCGACCACGTCGGTCACGCCGCTGGTTTCGTTGGCCTCGCGCATCTGCACGCTGCCCTGGTAGCCGATGATGGCGACGGTTTTGACGCCGGCGATTTTGTCGCGGTTGACTTGCAGAGACGAGCAACTACACAGGACGGCAAGGGCAAGGAGCAGAAGGCGCGGCAAGGACATGGGACTCCAAAGGCGAGACGAACTCGGCAGGGGGGCCGGCATGGTTGTCCCGCGGCGTCCCGGTGTCAATGCGCCAGCGCCAGGTGCCGTTTTGCCCTTGCGCACCGCGCCTTGCGAGCGTACAACAGCCCGGACGCATTGCGCCGGAGGCCGCTACGGTCCCACGCTCCCACCGCTCCCAACGACCGCCGCGCGTACTCGCGCTAGCAGGCGCGCTCACGGCACTACTGCTCGCCGGCCAGCCGAGCCATGCACTCGACGCTACTGTGGCGAGCGGCGCTGCGGCACCGGTGGAGGGTCAACTCTACTACGGCATGCATAGCATGGCCGCAGAGGGCCACGATTCGGCGTTTGGCACCCTGCGCCTGCGCTGGCCGGCCGAGCGCGGTTTGGGCGTGATGGCCGACATCAGTTGGGGGGTGTCGCCACGGTCCAAGGTGTACTTCAACGGCCAGGATCTGGTCCGCGCACGCGGCGAGGTGCAAACCGTCTCCGGCCGCACCGGCATGGGTTGGCGCGGTCAGTTCGTCGACGTCCTGGGTGGTGTCGACTGGGGCACCGCCGACTGGCAGCCCTTCGTGCGCGCAGTGGCGATGACGAGGCCCTTCGCCCTGCGCGCGGGTGTACTGGACGGCGGACCGTGGAACCAAACCGCCGACCTTGGGCACTTGGGCGTGAGCGCCGCGCTGCACCGGTTGGGATTGGCAGGTGAAGTCGATGTGGCCGCGGTGCTGCGGCCCGGGGGCACGGTCGCGCCGGAGGTGGCGGTGTCGGCGTGGGTGTATGGCCAAACCGTGCGCCTGACGGTAGTGGGCCGCTTGTTCGCTCCTTCGCTGGTGGTAGCGGTGGCCTTGGCGCCGTGGCAACGCGAACAGCGTGCACAGATGCTCGCGACGGCGCGGCAGGCCGACGGCTATGTCATCGACAGCCGCAACCGGCGCGTGATTCGCACGGCGCCGGAGGCGACAACGGCCAAGCGGCCTGACCTGGACCTGGAGGCGGCCTTTCCCAAAGACCGGGCGTTCACTTGGACGCTGACCGGCATGACCAGGCCGCTGCACCGCTGCTGGGTGGTCGAACACCACGCACTGCAGACCCAAGATGCGCGCCTGGCGTTGCTGCGGCTGGTGTGCACCGATGATGCCGACCCTGCCGACGTGGCAAGGCCAGACAGTCCGGTGCTGCTGCGCACCGGCTGCCACGTCATCGACGACGCGGGCCTGTGGCGGCTGCCGAGTTGCCCCGGAGTCCTGCCGCGCGACCCCAGCCAACGACCGCGGCTGTTGCTGCCGCTGCGGGTTGGCGTGCCTGGGACGGAGGCGTGGTTCGTGCAGATCGGCCCGCGCTTCCTGTTCGACCGCTCGTTCACAGTTGGCGGCGAGGCCGTTCTGGCGCGCTGCTCGGAGCAGTTCTTGCCAGGCATTGCCCAGTCGTGCGCGAGTCCGACGCTGGGCTGGATGTGGTCGCGTACCGTCGACGGGCGCACGGCGGCGCTGTCGGCGACCGCAACCGAGCCGCTAGGCGAACCGCAGACGTTGGAGCGCTACTCTGGCCCCGATGTCGCCTGCCGCCTGCACAGCGCCTGCGCGGTTTTCGGGCACTGTCACCCGTTCGAGGACCGCTGCGTGGCGCTGCGCGACGCCGATTGTGCGCCGGCGGCTATTTGCCAAATGGCCGGTCAGTGCGCGGCCGAAGCCGGTGGCTGCGTCGCCCGCAGCGCAGAGGCCTGCGCCAAGACCCCGATGTGTGACGAGCGCGGCCGCTGCACGCCACAAGGCGGCCGCTGCGTCGCCGAGTCGAGCGCCTGGTGCGCCATCACTGCCGCCTGTCTGGTGCACGGCCGGTGCAGCAAGCTCGGACCCGAGTGCGCGGTCGCGGCCGACGGCGATTGCCAGCGCCATGCCGGCTGCTTTTCCGAAGGCCGCTGCGGCAAAGTCGCCAACACCTGCCAGGCGGTGAGCGACCAGCACTGCGCGGCCAGCGCCGCGTGCAGCAACGAGCGTCGGTGTGTGGCGGTCGGCGGCGCGTGTGTGATCGAAGCGGGTGCGCCGTGAAGCCCGTAGGTCGGCAGCAACTCGGGTTGGCGGTGTGCGCTCTGGCCGCCTGTGCGTGCGAAACCGAGCTGGACTTGACCTCCAACGTGACCCTGGTGCCGGGGCCGCGGTTCCAGATGGACTTTGACCGCAAACGGTCGCTGTGGGACGCGCCGGTGCCGGCGGCCGGTCTGGCAACCGCGAAGGCCTATGGCCGGGGCAGCATGGCTGGCCCCCCGCCGAACGTGTTTGGCACGGCGCTAGTAGAGGCTGCCGCGGCCCTGCTGCCGCCGGACGGCGACTACGGGTCGCAAATGTCGGCCATCTACCTGCGGCCGGGCGCGCCGATCTTGCCCAAGTCGCTGCCCGCGGCCGGCGCGGCGCCGTCTTGGGACGACAGCGTCGTGCTTTTCGCGGATGTGCCAACGGGTCCAGTGCTGGTACCCATTGATGTCGAGCTGCAGGCCAACCCGGTCACGGGCGAACCACTGCTGGCGCTGCGCCCGCGCGCGGCCTATCCGTTGCAGCCCAAGACCAGGTACATCTCAGCTGCCACCGGCCGCTTGCGGCACCTGGACCACACGCGACCGACCCCGGCGTTACAAGTGCAGAGTACTTTCAGCGGACTCTGGCCGTTCTTCGCTGGCATTTGGGAATTCAAGGAGGCCACGCTCACCGCGCGGCAGGTTTTGAGCGGCACTGAAGTCGTTGCGGTCACGACCTTCATGACCGACGATGTGGCCAAGACGTACCAGAAGCAGGCCCCGACCCACGGCCAAACCAAGATCACCCTGGCCGCCGACCCCAACGCTGCAGAGGCGGTGACCGGCGCAGGGTTCTGCGGCCAGCCGTTGACGGTGCTGGTGCCCGACACCAACCCGGTGTTCTCTGGTGGCGACGCCGTCGGACCGGGCAGTCTTGCCCGCTTGTGCCTGACGATTCCCACTGGTCCCATGCCCAAAGACGGCTGGCCGCTGGCGGTGTGGGTCGGCGCCGGCTTCACCGAGCCGTTTCCCTTGCTTTTTGGCGATGGCGCGAAGCCGCAAGTGGCGTTGGCACCCGCTGCGCATCTGGCGGCGATCGGCATTGCGAGTGTCATGCTCGATGGGCCGTTTCAAGGTCTGCGGGCACAAGGCGGCACGGCCAAAGCCGACCTGTACCTGCCCGAAGACCCCAAACGCTGGCGCGCGATTCTGCGGCAACTGGCCTGGGAGACCGTGGCCGTCGTGTCGTTTGTCGACCAGTTGCCCATCAAGGTCTGTGGTGGGGTGGGCGAATTCCTCAACATCGACGCCAAGCGCCTGGCGCTGGTCGCGCACGGTCACGGTACCCGTGTAGTGCCGGTGCTATTGTCGGGCTACCACCCGTTTACTGCCGCGGTGTCGAGCGCTGGCGGTGGCGGTTGGGATCCCGAGTCGCTGGAACCCGCGCTGCGCAAGAACTTGGCGAGCCGCCTGGGCTGGCCGGCGGCCGAGCACTACCGCGATCGGCGCCTTGACCCGCACTTCAACCTGCTCGACTGGGCCATGCAGGCCGCCGACCCACTGGCCTACGCCCATCGCGCGCGTGGTCCGCAGAATTCCGATGTGCACCACCTGGCGATCCAAGGCGTCGTCAGCACGCAAACGCCCGCCGTCGCCGCGAACGCCTACCATGCCGCATTGGGGCTGTCGCCAGCGCTACCCGTGCTGGACGCCGCGGACCCCGAGATTGCCGATGGCCACGTGCCCTCGGCTGGGGTGCTGCTGCCGCAACTGGGCTTTGCCGCAACCCAGTTGCCCGCGTCCGCAAACCAGACCGCGCGCAAAGGCGTGCCGGCGCGAACGGCCGTGCTGGTGCAGCTGCTGGCGCCACCGGGCGTGGACGGCCACCGCGTGCTGTTCGCGTCCGAACAAGCCTGGCGGGTGGTGCGCTGCTTCTTGCAGTCCTGGCGCGACGGCAAGCCGACGGTCGGCAACCCCGGCGCCTGCCAGGACTGACGTCGGCCAATGTCGCCTGCGCGCACCGTTTGCAGCACTCCCGCACCACGGTTACCATAGCGCGATGACACGGCGGCGACTTGGCGCCGGTCAGGGGCGAGGCAAGCGACGATGGGTGAGCGCCGCGGCGGCAATGTGCGTGGGCTGGCGGCGACGTCAGCGTGTGCGCGGATCTGCGCGCTGGTCGCTTTGTTGACTGGCTGCCTGCAAGAAATCGACACCAATCCAGACAGTTACGCGTGCCTGACTGCCGACGAGTGCCGGCCGCCGCTGGCTTCTGCCGATGTTGCCGTGGATGCAGCGCAGCCCGACGCGCAACCCGAAGACAGCGGAGCGGATACGCCGGCCGACCCCGGGCCGGGCGATGGCGTCGCAGCTGACGCAGACGCACTGCCGGAGACCAACACCGACGCTGTCGCGGACGCCGACGCAGAATCGAGCGACGCCGCGAGCGATACGACACAGGTGCAGGCCGACGCCAGCGCGGGCGCGAGCGGCGATGCCACCGCCAGCGCCGACGCCGGCCCGGCGTGCGCCGGTTCCTGCGACGACGGCAACCCGTGCACCCACGACGCCTGCACGGCCGGCGTGTGTACCCACAAGCCCGAGACCGGCCAGCCGTGCAACGACGGCGATGCTTGCACGGCCAGCGACGCCTGCAAAGCCGGCGCGTGCACGGGGGCCAAGACCGTGTGCTCACCCGCCGACGGCTGCCACGTGGCTGGGGTGTGCAACCCGACGACGGGCACCTGCTCGGCGCCGCTCGCCGCGGACGGCACACCGTGTACCGATGGCAACGTCTGCACGGTCGGCGACGCCTGCCAGTTCGGCGTGTGCCTGCCCAAGGCGATCACCGACTGCGACGACGGCAACCCGTGCACGGTCGGCGCGTGCAGTCTGCCCAAGGGCTGCAGCTACTCTGCCTCCGTGGGCGGCGAGGCATGCAACGACGCCAACCCGTGCACCGAGAAAGATGCTTGCGCAGCGGGCAAGTGCGCCGGCAATGCGACCGCGTGCAGCGACGGCAACGTCTGCACCGCCGATTACTGCGACACCGTCAAGGGATGCGTCGGCATCCCCAGCGCGGCGACCTGTACCGACGGCAACGCCTGCACGGTCGGCGACGCCTGCACCGACGGCGCCTGCAAAGGGGGCTCGAGCAAGCCCGACTGCGACGACAAGAACGCCTGCACCAAGGACAGCTGCTCCGAAGTCTCTGGGTGCGTGCACGTGGCGATCGCCGAGGTCTGCGACGACGGCGACAAGTGCACGACCGGCGACAAGTGCAGCAACGGCGCATGCGCCGCGGGAACCTGGACCTGCCAGTGCCAAAAAGACACCGACTGCGCCAACAGCAACCCCTGCGCGATCGCCATCTGCAGCGGCAACCAGTGCGTGTACAGCACCAAATCGGGGCCGTGCGACGACAAGAACCTATGCACGACCGGCGAGACCTGCGCCAACAGCGCGTGCGGCGGCGGCAAGCCTGTGTCGTGCGACGACGGCCAAGTCTGTACCGCCGACGGCTGCGACCCGGCCAAAGGCTGCGCGTCGGCGCCCGCGCCGGTACAAGACAGCAACTGCGGGCTCAACGGCCTGGTCAGCAACGGCCGCTGCTATCGCTGCATTGCAGTCAACGACCTCAAGCTGGACGCCGCCGAGGCGGAGTGCGCCAAGCTCGGCGTGGATGCCCACCTGGTCAGTATCGCCAGCAAGGCCGAGAACAATGCCGCGCACTCAGCCATGCAAAAAGGGTGTTCAGTTCCGAATGCCTGGATTGGGCTGAGCGCCTCGCTGGCAACGGGCGCCAAGTGGAGCGACGGGTCGGCCGTGACCTACGTCAATTGGGCGGCCGGCGGGCCAAACGTAGCCGCCTGGGTCGCCACCATGCAGCAAGTAGAGGGCGCGTGGGGTACGACCGGGGACGTCAACAAGACTTTGAAAGCCGCGCTGTGTGAAAAGCCGTACGAAAAGCCGTGCGACGACGGCAGCGTCTGCTCGGCGACGAGTTTTTGCCAGGCCGGCAAGTGCACGGCCGGCTTTGCCGCCACGCCATGTGACGACGGCAAGCCGTGCACCCAAGACAGCTGTGACCCGGCCAAGGGGTGCGTCGCGGTGACGTTGCCCGACGGCACCAATTGTTCCAACGCCTCCTGCTCGGCGGGTGTCCACATTGGGCCGGGCAGTTGCACTACGGGCACCTGCTCTGGGGTGGTGCAGAAGAACTGCGGCGACGGCAACGTATGCACTGCCGACACCTGCGAGGCAGCCAAAGGCTGCTCCAGTGCGGCCAGCGGCACCGCGGCGTGCAGCGACAACAACCCGTGTACGACCGGCGACGCTTGCGCCAACGGCACCTGCAAAGCCGGTTCAGGCACGCTGGCGTGTGACGACGGCAATAGCTGCACCGACGACAAGTGCGAAAGCGGCAAGGGCTGCACCGCGGCGGCAAAGAGCTATGCGGGCGTTTCGTGCAGCGGTTTCACCTGGAACAACCACTGCTACGAAGCCTTCCAGGTCACCGGCAACTACGCAGCCATGATCAGCAAGTGCCAGGGCATGGGCGGCACGCTGGCCACCATCCATTCGGCGGACGAAAACGCTCAGGTGCTCGCCGCGGCCAACAAGGTTTGCGGCAAGGCGGTCAGCACTGGGGCGCTATTTGGCCTCAAGCAGACCATCGCCGCCGACAACAGTAGCGACCAGTGGCTCGATGGGTCGCCGGTCACCTACACCAACTGGTATGCGGGCGAGCCCAACGGCGCCAACGAACCCTATGGCGGCATGTGGCTCGACACCGGCACCTGGAACGACTTTGGCGAACCCACCAGCCAGTGCGCCGTGTGCGAGCGCCTGCTCGGCGTCGCGTGCAACGACGCCAACATCTGCAGCCAGGGCGATGTTTGTGGCAACGGCGTGTGCGGCGGCGCACCTTTGTCGTGCGACGACAAGAACGGCTGCACGGCCGAAGCCTGCGACCCCAAGCTCGGCTGCACCTTCACGGCGTTGGCCGCAGGCGCCGTGTGCGCCGGGGCCAGTTGCGACGGAGTCAAGTACGCGACCAAATCGACCTGCCAGGCGGGCGCCTGTGTGCAGACAGCGCCGACCACCTGCAACGACGGCAAGGACTGTACCAGCGACCAGTGCGACGCCACCAAGGGTTGCTTTGCCACCGCCTACACCTGCGCAGACAACAACCCGTGTACCGACGACAAGTGCATTGGCGGCGGCCAGTGCAGCTATCCGGCAGTGGCGGACGACGCAGCGTCCTGTAAGGGCGAGATGTGGCGCGGTCACTGCTACGAGGCCGCCACCGGCAGCAACCAGTCGCTCGACACAGTCAAGAGCGCATGTGCCGCCAGCAAAGGCTGGCTCGCCAGCATCCACAGCGCCGACGAGAACGAGGCGGTGCGATTGGCGGCCAACAAAGGCTGCGGCAGCGTCATCGAAGCCCTTTTCGGCCTGGTGCAGACCAACGCAAACGACAATATCACCCACAACTGGCTGGACGGCACGCCCTACTCGTACCAGAACTGGACCGCAGGCGAACCGTCGCTGGCCGCCGAACAGCGCACCCGCATGCACAAGGGCACCGGCAAGTGGAACGACACCACCATGACTGCTGGCAACATGTGCTGGGTCTGCGAACGCGTGCCCGGCACCACTTGCGACGACAAGAACCCGTGCACCGTCAACGACGGCTGCTTTCTGGGCGACTGCACCGGCGCGCCACAAACCTGCGACGACGGCGTGGCGTGTACGCTTGACCAGTGCACGGCGGCTGCAGGTTGCAGCAGCGCGGCCGGCAAGAAAGGCGCGCAGTACACGCCGCTATTTTGCGACTTGCCCGCTGCCAGCAAGCAGTGCGCCACCAATGGCGTGTGCGATTCGGTGCCTGCGGCGTGCGCCGGCAAAGTGTGCGGCTACGACGGCGCGCTCGGCGACTGCGGCAAGTGTGGCATTGGCAACGTGTGCAACAAGAACGGCCTGTGCTCAGCCAAGACCAACTTCGCGCAAACCGACAAGGTGCTGGTGTCGGGCGGCGCTTTCAGCATGGGCTGTTCGGCCTGGAACGACACCTTCTGCGACGCCAATACCTTGCCGCGCCATGTCGTCTACGTCAGCAGCTACTACCTGGATACCTACGAAGTTTCGCAGGCCAAATACAAGGCGTGCGTTGCCGCCAGCAAGTGCTCGCAGCCGAGCGGCGGCTACGACGCGACCGAGGACAGTAAGCCCATCGTGAAGCTGACTTGGGCACAAGCGAGCGGCTACTGCGGGTGGGCGGGTGGCGACCTGCCGACCGAGGCGCAATGGGAGTTCGCCGCGCGCAGCATCGACAAGGGCGTCAGCACAACGATCTATCCGTGGGGCAACAATTGGCCGCCACCCTTGCTGGCCGACATTGGCAACACCGGCATCGCGTCGCTCGGCGACCCGTACCCGTATGCCCACGACGCCAACGTCTGCTACGAGAAGAACGCCGTCGGCGCCTGCAACATGCTCGGCAACGTCAGCGAGTGGACCCGCGACTGGTACACCGCCTACTACCCAACCAACCTGACGGTCAAAGACCCACTGAACACGACTGCCGCTTCCCAGCGCGCCTTTCGCGGCATGAGCTGGTTCTTTTCGCTGCCGGCAGAGGCGGCGCCATACCGCCGCTTCTTCTATGACCCCAACGTCGTCTACTCAAACATCGGCGTGCGGTGTGCGTATGCGTTCACCCAGTAGGCGTCGTTTGCACCCGCGCTTCGGGCGCGCGACAATCCCAGTCGGGCGCTTGGCTGCGCCCAAGCTGAAGGGGCTGTGAGCACCACCGAACTCTACCCAGCCGGTATCGTCCCGAGCGCGCTTGTGCGGTTCTGCCCGCAGTGCGACGCCGAGGGCGCCGAGCGGGTGTGCCCGGCCGATGGCACGGCTACGCTCATGCGCGACGCCCCGACGCCAAACCTGGCGGTGCTCCAGCCTGGCTACATCTTGAACCACCGTTATCGACTGGATCGCGAACTGGGCCGCGGCGGCTTTGGCGCGGTGTTCGAGGCCCGCCACACCGGCACCGGCCAGCAGATGGCGGTCAAGGTGCTGTTCTCGGCCGGTGATCGCAATTCGCTTAAGCGCTTTTTCCGCGAGGCACGGGTCACCGCTCAGCTCAAAAGCAAACACACCATCCGCGTGTTCGACTTTGGCCAGGACGACAACGGCCTGGCCTACCTGGCCATGGAGATGCTGCACGGCAAGCCGCTCATCGATGAGCTCAAGGACCGGTTGCGTGCCAACCACGCGTTCAGCGAAAGAGAGGCGATCGACATCGGCGTCGCCGTGTGCAAAAGCCTGCACGAAGCCCATGCTGCGGGGCTGGTGCACCGCGACTTGAAGCCGCACAACATCTTTTGCGCGCAGGACGAGGACGGGCTGGTCTACAAGGTGCTCGACTTCGGCATCGCCAAGAGCACCGACCAGTCGCTGACCGGCGGCAGCATCCTGGGCACCGTCGCCTACATGAGCCCAGAGCAGGCCCAAAGCATCAAGCTCGATGGCCGCAGCGACCTGTACAGCCTGGGGATTACGCTCTACCAGTTGGTGGCAGGCGAGGTGCCGTTCGCAGGCGAGACTCCGGTGCAGACGCTGATGATGCACATCACCAGTGAGCCGGCGCCGCTCGGCGCGCGGGCGTTGGTGCCGCTGACCGCGCGCTTTGAGGGGGTCGTCGAGCGGTTGCTTGCCAAGGATCCAGAGGCGCGCTACTCGTCGCCCGGCGAGGTCGTCGCCGACCTGGACCCCTTGCGGTCGATTGCCAGCGACACCAGCAAGGTCAAGCCAGTGACGGTGGTCGCGGCCAATGCGGGCCTGAACGCGTTCGGGTCGCAGCAAGACGAGACGATGGCCGACGCGGCAGGCGGCACCAACCGCTACAAGAAGCCGACGGGCCGCCATCCGAGCGCGGCCAGCCTGGCTGTGGCCACCGTCCGCCCGACCGTCGCCAACGGCAAGACCGTGATGGATGCCACAGCTGGCATGCCCGCTGGCGTGCTCGCCGAAGCCGCGGGTCAAGCCAATCCGCTGACGCCATTGGTCGAGGCCTCGACCGCGCCGGCCAGTGGTTCGGCAGTCAAGTGGATCGCCGTCCTAGCCGGTGGAGCTGCCGTCGCAGTGGTCGGTGTGCTGGCGTTTGGTCCCAAGGCGGGTGAGCCAGGTCCTGCCGCCGAGGCCGCCGCGGTGCCTGCACCCGCAACCACCCATGCCGCACCTGCCGTGCTGCCCGTGGCCGCGCCGCCAGCCGCGCCTGCGCTGCCAGCGCCCGTTGCGGCTGCCGCGGCGCCAACGCCGGAGGCGGCCGCTGCGCCGCCTGCACCTGTCCCTGCGCCTGTACCTGTCCCTGCGCCTGTTGCTGTTCCTGTCCCTGTTGCTGCACCTGCTCCTGAACCAGCAGCCGCGCCCAAGCCGGCGGCCGCGGCCGTCAAAAAGAAAGGCGACGGCAAGCCCAAAGGCGGCGCCAAGCCAGCCCTGGAGCGCGACCTGTGAAGTCGGTCCAGCGTTTGCTCGCGATGGCGTTCGCGCTATGCGCGTGGGCGGCGGCGCCAGCGTTTGCCGACGACGACCCGGCGGCAGCTGCCCTGGAAAAAGAGGCCAACACCACCGTCGATCAGGCCTTCAAGGACTTTGAGGCTAAGAAGTACCGCGAGGCCGCGCAGGGCTTCTTGCGCGCGTACGAGATGACCGGCGGCAAGTTTCCCAAGCAGCTGCGCAATGCCGCCAAGGCCTACACGACCGGCGCACTGTACGAGGAAGCCGTACAAGTCTGGGAGCGCCTGACCAACCTGCCGCGTGCCGACGAGGCCGTGCGCCGCGAGGCCAAAGAGCAGCTGGCCGCCGTGCGCGGTCAGTGGTCGGAGCAGCTCAAAGGCCAGGGCGACGCCGCCCACAAGGGCAAGCAGAGCCGTGCCGCCGCCGACGCCTATGTGCGCGCGTTTCGAGCCAGCGGGCGCAGTCGCGGCGACGTGCTGCAGCTGGCAGCCAAGGACTACGAAGCGGCGAAGCGCCTGGACGACGCCCACCTGGCGTGGACGTTGCTCGAACGTCTGCCCGGCGTCGACGCGACACTGGCCAAGACGGCGCGCGAACAGGGCGCGCGGGTTTTGGACGCCACCCGTGGCCATGCCTCGGCCAATCAGGGCCTGGACAAGCTGGCGGCCGGCCAATTCGCCGACGCAGCCGGGCAGCTGCTGGCGGCTTTTGACGCGACCCGCGAGCGCACCCACCTGCGGCTGGCCGCGCACTGCCTGGAAGCAGCGGAGCAGTTTGACCAGGCCCTGGCCACCTGGAGCCGCTACGAGCTGCACGACCCGACGAGCCTGCTGGGCACCGACGAGGCGCGTGCGCGCCAAAAAGCGCTGCGCCGTACCAAGCTCAAGAACGAGGCCAAGGCGGCGGCGGCGGCGAGCAACCATGCGGCCGCTGGCGAGGCGTGGCTGGCCATGTACGACGTCAGTCAAGAGCGCGATGTGGCGGCGCTGCGCGAAGCCGCCCAGGCGTTTGAGCAAGCCGGGGCCACCGAGCGCGCGGTCGGTCTGTGGCAACGTCTGGCCGACAGCCCCTACGCGAGCGACGCCGAACGCGCGGCCGCCGTGGAGCGCAAAGCCGAGGCCGGCAAAGTCAGGCCCAAGCCGGTGGTGGTGGTGGCGGTCGAAAAGCCGGCTGATCCAGGTGTGGCGGTGAGCAAAGGCCCGACGGTTCCGCAGCCGCCCGCGCCCGCGCCGGTTGGCGAGCGCATGTGTACGGCGTGCTGGGCGCTGGTGGGCGGCGGCGCGGCAGTGCTACTTGGCAGTGGCACTTTGGTGTACCTGGCGCGCGACGACCAGTCGCTGCTGCTGACGGCCGTGCAGAGTAAGGACAGCGATGGCCGCATCGTCGGCATCACCCACCAAGAGGCGGTGTCGCGGCAAGAGCGCAACTTCACGCTCAACAGCCTGGGTGTGGCGGGGACCGTGGGCGGCCTGGCCGCGGTGGCGGGCGGCGTGCTGCTCAAGCTCGTGAGCGGGCCAGGGGCGAGCACCAGCCGTGTGGAGCCGGTGATTGAGTTGGGGCCGGGCGGGCTGGTGGTGGGGGCGAGGTACTGAGGGCCGGCCTGGGTGCCCGAAATCGAGGCTGTCTCAGCTCAGTTCGGACAGGCTGCCACGATTGTCCGACACTCTTGGAACCATTCACATTCCGTGACAGACTGTCCCCGAAATCGGCCTCTTGTGACAGCGCGCAGAGCGAGGATTTGCCCTTGCAATCCCACTGTAAAAGCCGAATGCTTTGGCAAACTCGAACGCCTGTCGCCCGAAGGACCTAACTATGACGAGAAAATTCAAAGGCCCATCTGTCAAGACGATTTGCTCGCGAACTGCGACGATTACCAATGCTTTTGGCAACGCTATCATGCCGGTAGTTGAGCCTTCTGACGCCGAAATCGAAGCAGTCCTGGACGGAATTGGTCAGGGCGGAAAGACAATCGACAAGCAGAGTTGTGTGTATTGCTCAGAGAAGGCGACAGAGTGGGACCACCTCAATCCCATGATCCGGGACAAAAAGCCAACGGGTTACTTTTCTGAAATCTGGAACCTGGTGCCAGCTTGCGGTACTTGCAATCAAAGTAAAGGCGCGCGCGATTGGGCGGACTGGATCGGGTCTGACGCACCCAAATCACCAAAAGTCCAAGGCAAACCATGGGAGGAAAACAGACGGCGCCTCGACGGCTACCTCAGGTCAAGGC
The DNA here is from genome assembly GCA_005792545.1 of Pseudomonadota bacterium. Taxonomy (GTDB): domain Bacteria; phylum Myxococcota_A; class UBA9042; order UBA9042; family UBA9042; genus SXRM01. The sequence continues at coordinate 13,871 of SXRM01000293.1, forward strand.
CACAGCGGGCCACGTGCATCGACATTAAGGCGATCGTAGAGGCAGATCGCTTACAAGCATACGAGGACCTACGCCAGAACATACTGAAACTGATGAAAGCTGCTGACGAAATCGCCGCGGAATTGCGGAGTCAAATTGTGCTCAAGGCCAACCGTCTGATGGAAGAAGCTGACGAAATCGCCGCGGAAATGCCGGGTCACATTGTGTACGAGCCCAACCGTGCGGCGAGACTGGCTCCTGGCCGGGCACAGGCGCACACGGGCACGCCGGTCCCGCTCACTGACGCGACGACGTTGCCGATCGGCCACCGAGTGCGCAGTGTGCTGCAGCACCTGGCCGGGCACAATCACCTGACCGACGACCACCTTGAGGTGCTGACGAGCAAAGAGAAGAGCCACGCCGCCTTCAAGGCGTCGTTTGCTGTTTTGATTGACGTAACCGGGATGTCAAAGCCAGCGAGAATGGCGGCATCACGGGACGACGGTGGTCGACTTCGCTACTACTCGACTTTTGAGCTCGCATACCGCCAACGCATCTACGCGCTTTCAGCTCAATGGTTTGAGCATCAACGACCGTTGTTCGAGGCCTGGGTATGGACCGTTGCCCAACCGGGCTAGCGCTTTTCTGGGTTGCAGTTTGCCACGCTGAACGGAAACCTCCATGTTCTGCAGTAAATCCAATGTGATGCAACGGTTGCTGACAGATGGCGTTCCGCCGAGCGCACAGGCTCGCGGCACACCAACTTCTGTCACGGTGCCCGATCGCTCACGCTGGCCCCGCCCCCAACGGCACCCGCACCCCTGTCGCCTGGATTTCGTGGACGAAGCTAGTCGGGTCCGGGTCCGCCCACTCGTCCGGCGTAAAGGCCATCGCCGAGATGGCCGGGTTGATGACGACCTTGGCCATCGACAGCAACGGAATGCGTACCGCCGGATCGGCGAGATCAGGCGACACGACTGCGAGGTCGATGTCACTCCAAGTGTCCGCGGAGCCGCGGGCGTACGAACCAAAGAGCACGACCTCGTCGACGCGGGCCTGCGCAGACACGTATGCGACGAACTGCCGCAGGGTCGGTATCAAGTCGGCAGGGATAGCAGCCATGCATAGACCTCGTCGGTTTGCGCGATCAGCCGATCGGCGGTACTTGGCTCCGACAGCCAGGCCAAAGTGGTCTTCCAGTTTGGATGGACGTAGCGCGCTTGGGTGTAGATATCGGTCAACTCAGCCAAAAAGGGTTCGCGGCTGGCAAGGCCAGCTTCTTGACCATGCAACTCACGCGCCAGTTTGAGGAGTTCGTGCGTGAACGGCGGCGGCTTGCCAAACCGGCAGGCCCAGCGATGTTTCAAAACCTTCTCAAGCGCCTGCTGACAGTGAAAGCCAATTGGCAAATACACGCCGGCAACGCGCAGCGCTTTGGCAGCGTCGAGGTCGGCCTGCGCCAGAATGCGCCATGCTGCCGCGTCCATGGTCAATGCTCCCACTGCAACGGCGCATGTAGGTTCTGGGCGACATGCGATGCGCTCGTGCGCTCGCCGTCAATAGGAGTCGTCCGCAAAGCTCCGACCGGAAAGTACTTGGTGTTGCGGGCCGTGGAGCTCATGCCACAAGCGTACGAGGTGCGCCCCCATCGGGCAAGCGTCTGCAGCGAAGCTCCGCCGCCGGGGCCCGGACCCGGCATTCGCCCGCGCGCCCGCCACCTCGGCCCCCCAAACCGTTGCACCCACCGCCACAGCGTGCCATCTTCGCCACAGAGGCCCAAATGCACGCCATCCAGTTCCTGCTCAAAATCGACTTCGTGCTGTCACTGGCCGCGCTGTGGTACTTCGCCGTGCCCGCAGCCACGACTGCGCAATACGACCGCTGCACCACCGACGCCGCTTCGCTCGCCTGCCAATTCGCGCTGGTCAATGTCCAGCTGTTCTACGGCAAAAGCCTGGCACACAGCGCGTGCATTCTCGCCGGCGCATTGACCAAAGAGGCCCGCACGGTGGCGCTGGTAGCCGGCGGCGTGTGCCTGTGGTGCTTCACCATGCCGACGCTACTGTGGCGCTACGGGTTTGCCGACAAGACGGCTGTGGCAATCGTGCTGCTGCTGATTTTCGGCTGTGCGTACGCAGTCTTGCTCGGGCGCTGGTGGTGGATGTCGCGGCGAGCGCCGGGCGCTGCCAGTCCGGCAGCGACGTTGGCATAGTTCGTCGCAGCCGAGCGCAACGCCCCCCGCCTACTTGCCATCACAGTTGTCATCCACCAGATTCTGGTACGTCAGCCCCATCAAGTACCCGGTCTCCTGCGTGCAACTGCCCGTCAGCCCGGCCAGCAGCACGCGCTTGCCGACCAGCGCCACCGCCGCCGTGCCGCCGTACTGGCCCTGGTAGGCGTTGAGGTTGAGCTGCGTCGGGCTCCACGCTCCAAACGCCGTGGTCAAGTACAGGTTCTGCGACGGCACTAGCGCGTGTGCCGCTCCATTGTCGTCCACGGTCAGGCCGAGGCCCGTCGCAGACGGGTATTGACTGCCCATGCCGACCTGGCCCACCTGCACCGGCTCTGACCACGTCCCGGCTTTCCACACCATGTACATCAGCTTCTCCGGCGCCGGCGACACCGCCGGCTTGCGGTACAACACATGCCGCACGTCCTGCGCGTCGATGGCCAGCGCCACGTCGGCCGCGGCCTCGGCCACCAGCGTCGAGATGACCCAGTTGTTGGTGCCGGAGCGGGTGGCCATGCGCACGTTCTTGCCGCCATAGATGGCCACCAGCATGCCGTTTGGCGCAATCGACAACTCCTGGGTGCCGCCGGTGCCAAACGACGGGTCAGGGATCTCCGTCGGCGAGGCCACGCCCGCCTTGACCCGTGCGTAGCGCATCACCTGATTGCCGGCGTCGTACCAGGTCAAGTGGGCAGTGCCGTCGCCGGCCATCGCGATGGAGCACGGCGTCAGCGCCTGGGTGCTCGGATCGACGGTGACGATGGGGTTGGCGGTGCTCCAGGTGCCACTGGCGTAGCCCATGCCTTTGGGAGAATAGCCGGTGGTCTGGGTAATGGTCCCGCACGCGTGCCAGCCACCGCCCTGGGTTACAGCCATCGAGCCTGCGCGCACCGCGTTGGCCACTTGAAACAACCGCCACTCATAGGCATTGCCCAGCCAGCGCGCCACGGTCTGGGCGCCGTAGACCAGCCCCACGCCGACCGGGTCGGCGTTGCCGATCTTGGCCCGCGGCCCGGCCCAGCCGACCATGCCACCCTGGCACCACTCGCTGGTGGCGCCGCGGTCGGCGTACTCGAGCGTAAACGTGCTGCCCTTGCGGGTGCCGAGCTTGACCCGCTCGTAGTAGCTGCCGTTGTTCTGGCTGTTGAAGGCGACGTAGACCTCGGTGCCCCAGGTCGCTACGGCGGTGGACGTCGACTTTTGCACTGGCTCCAGTTGCGAAGTCACCCAGGTCCCCTGCTTGCCGATAGCAAACCGCGCCTGGCCGCTGTCGACGTTGACGTAGCTGATGTGCACATTGCCTGCGGCGCTCGTCGCCAGGCTGGTGTACTGGCCGACCGTGCCGGTCTGCTCGACGATTTCGGTCTTCCAGGCGCCACTGAGGTTGGTGGTGTAGAGCAGGTCGCTGCCAATCAGCTCATAGTGGCTGATGTGGACCTTGCCGGCGTTGTCCAGGCCCAGGGACGCGTAAAAACCGGCGGCGCTGACGGTTCCGTCGATGATCTTGGCGCTGAACACGCCGGGACTGCTCTCGTCGGTCGCATAGCGCAGATCCTGGTTGGTGTAGTCCAGGTAGGCCAGGTGCACCGCGCCTGAGGCATAGACGCCGAGCGACACGAACTGGCCGACGTCGTTTTGGCTGTCGACAACGACCGGCGTCCACTTGCCGCCGTCGTTGTTGGCGTAGCGCAAGTCGCCACTACTGTTGTCGTAGTAGGCGATGTGCACCAGGCCCCCCGGCCCGCCGCTCAGCGCCACAAAGTCGCCGATGCCGGCCTTGGTCTCGACGACTTCGCTGAACCAGCCCTGGTTGGTGCGCCAGGCGTGGCGCACGGCCTTGTTCTTGAGGTCCTGGTAGGCCAGGTGCGGCACACCCTGGCTGTCGATGGCCAGCGCATGGGCGCCGACGTCGGTCTTCTCGTCGACCACTGCGCGCACCCAGTTGGGGTTGCCAGCCTCGCGCGACCACACGTACAGCAGGTTCAAGCTGACGCCAAGGGCATTGCTCTGCGCTTTGTTGGCCAGCCACTGGGTGCCATCGATAGCGACCTTAAGGTTGGGGCCGGTCGTCGGTTGGTAGTTGTACTGCGGCACGCTCATCTGGACCTTGTGGTCGATGTCCACTTCGAGCTTTTCGACCGCGCCGGGGTTGATGGCGTTCTTGGTGTCTTCGCAGTCGCCGCCGCCCTTGGTGCAGGTCTTGGGGTTGGCAGGGCCTTTGCCCAGTTGCATCTTGCTGTCGCACCAGTCGTCGTTGTCGTCGTCGCAGCCGTCGTCAACGCCAGACTTGCAGTCGTTGTCAAAGTCGTCGCACACCTCTGGCTGACCGGGAAAGCAGGTGGCGCAGTTGTCGTCGCAGTCGTCGCCGCCGCAGCTGGTCGGCAAATGCCCATCGTTGTCGGCATCTTTCTTGCCTTTGGGCGTGCACTTGCCCTTGAGGCACGACTCGTCGCTGGTGCAATTGTTGTTGTCATTGCACAGGTCGCCGTCGGGCAGTGCCGTGTAGACGCAGCCTTTCTTGGGATCGCAGCTGTCGGTGGTGCAGGGCTCACTGTCGTTGCAGACCAGTTTCGGGCCCCCCAGGCAAATACCGTTGCTGCACTTGTCGCTTTGCGTGCACGAGTCGCCGTCGTTGCAGACCGTGCCGTCGACGAGCTTTTGGTACACGCAGCCTTTGGCTGGGTCGCACAGGTCCTGGGTGCAGCTGTTGCTGTCGTCGCAGTTGGTGGGCTTGGTCGACTTGCAGGCGCCACCACCGCAGGTATCGGCGTCGGTGCAGGCGTTGCCGTCGTTGCACTGCAACGTGTTGGGCGCAAACGCGCAGCCGCTTTTGGGTTCGCAGGCGTCGTCGGTGCAGGCGTTGCCGTCGCTGCACGGCAGCTGTCCCGCGCCCAAGCACTGGCCGCCATTGCACTTGTCGCCGCTGGTGCATGCGTTGCCGTCATTGCAGCCGATGCCCTGATTGTTGGCGTGGGCGCAGCCGGTCTTGGCGTTACAGTTGTCAATGGTGCAGGGGTTGTTGTCGTCGCAATCGAGCGCCTTTTGCGGGGTGCACACCGCGGTCTTGCAGACGTCGCCGTCGGTGCAGACGTTGCCGTCGTCGCACGGCAAGGTGTTGTGGTTGTGCACGCAGCCGGCTTTGGGGTCGCAGCCGTCTGACGTGCACGGGTTGGCGTCGTCGCAGGGCAAGCTCGCACCCGGCTTGCACAGTCCGCCGGCACAGGCGTCGCTCACCGTGCACGAGTTTCCGTCACTGCAGCTGACCCCGTCGAGCGGCGACGAGGTGCAGCCCTTGTTGGCATCGCAGACGTCTTGGGTGCACGGGTTGTTGTCGTCGCAGGCGGCGGCGCCGTACTTGCCGAGGCAACTACCCTGCTTGCAGGCGTCGCCGCTGGTGCAGCCGTTGCCGTCGTTGCAGCCGCCGCCGTCGTTGGTGGGGGCGATGGCACACTTGCCGCTTTTGGCGTCGCACTGGCTCTTGACGCACTCGGCGCCGTTGCCAATCGGCGGCGGGCACAGGATGACCGTGCCGGGATCGACCTGGCAGGTGTGGGTGATCTTCTCGCAAAACAGCGTGCCATTGCACAGGTTGCCGTCCTCTTTGGCGACGCAGTCGCTGTTGGCGGTGCACTCGCCGCAACCGAACGCGCCCGCCTGACACTGGCCGCCGGCGCAATAGTCGCCCTTGGTGCAGGCGTCGCCGTCTTCGCACGCGCCGCCCTTTGCGGCCTTGGTGCACCCCGACTTGGCGTCGCAACTGTCGGCAGTGCAGGCGTTTTTGTCGTCGCAGATCATCGGCTGACCGACACACGCCGCGCCGGTGGCCGTGATCTCGCAGGCATCGCTGACGGTGCACAGGTCGCCGTCGGTGCAGGCCGCGCCGGCCTTGGGGCCGTGGGTGCAGCCGGTCTTGACGTCGCACGCGTCGGCGGTGCACGGGTTCTCGTCGTCGCAGGGCAGCTTGCCGAGGCCAATGCACTTGCCACCGAGACACCCGTCGCCGAGCGTACACGCGTTGCCATCGTTGCAGGCCCCGGCGTTGTAGAAGTGCTTGCACGCCGCCACCCCGCCCTGCAGCGCGTCGCAGCCGTCGTCGGTACAGGGGTTGGCATCGTCGCACTTGCTCTGGGTGGCGATGCACTTGCCGGCCGTGCACGCCGCCGCGATGGTGCACACGGTGCCGTCGCTGCACGTCGCGCCATCGGCCAGCGCCACGCCCGCGCATTGCAGCTTGCCGCTGCTGCCGGCGCTGCACAGGTCGCCGCCGGTACAGGCGTTGCTGTCGTCGCAGGGGCCGCCCGGGGTGGCCTTGTGCGCGCAGCCGGCGGCCGAGCACGAGTCAAAGCTGCACGGATCACCGTCGTCGCACGACACGCCAATGCCGCTGCACTTGCCTTCTTTGCACAGGTCTTCGTAGGTGCAGACGTCGCCGTCGTCGCAAGGCTTGGTGACGGTGGCGAACACGCAGCCACCCATCGACAGGTTGCAGGCGTCTTCGGTGCAGCCGTTGCTGTCGTTGCAGGCGGCCTCGTCGACCTGGCCGTCGCAGTCGTCGTCTTTGCCGTTGCAGGTCTCTGTTGCGGGCTCGGGGGCGTCGCAGGCGCCTTTGCCTTGGGCGCAGGTCAAGGTGCCGCTGCAAGTGCCGTTGGCGTTCGATTTGCTGCAGGGGGCATTGCCGAGGCCCTCATCGGTCTGGCCGTCGCAGTTGTCATCTTTGCCGTTGCACAGCTCGGCCGATGGCACCGCGGCGTCGCACAGCGTCAGGCCATCCTTGCCGCACGTCCGCGCGCCGGTGCAGGTGCCAAATGGCGAGGTCTGCTTGCAAGAAGTGGCAAGCTGCGCGGCCTGGGCGGTCGGGCTACAGGCGCACTGGCCGATTTGCTGGCGGCACTGGCCGGCCTGCACGCCGTTGTGGGTCTCGCTGGCGCAGAAGTAGCCACCCGGGCAGTCGGCGTCGGCCTTGCACTCGGTGCCGCAAAATGAGCCGTCTTTGCCGTAGTCGATGCAAAACTGGATGCCGCCACCGAGCGTGTTCTTGCAGTCGGCGTCGACCTTGCAGGGGTCGCAGAGCTTGGGGTACTTGGCGATGCACACGAACACCGCGTCGCTGCCGGGCACCGGGCCGCAGGCGTAGCCCTTGGGGCAGCTGTCGGTACAGGTCTTGCTGCACTGCTTGCCGGCGGCGGTCGGCAGGCAGGCGGCGCTGGCGCACTCGCTGTTGTCACTGCACGGCCAGCCAAAGCTGCCGGGGGCGGGCGGCAGGTCGGCGATGGGCGCATCGACGGCTGCATCTACGGCTATTTCGCCGCCCAAATCTGCCAGCGGCTGTGCACCATCGGGGGCAACGTCTGCCGGGTCGTCGCCGTCTTTGGCGAACACCGCGCCGACATCGACCGTGCCGCCGCCCGTCGTCTCGGGAAGGCTGGTGCCGGTGGTGTTGGCGGCGTCTTCGCAGGCCGCGAGGCCGAGCGCCAGGCACAGTGCTGCTGCGCTGGCTCCAAAGCTGTTGTTGACCATCAGGTGCCTCCCCGTGTGCGATTGCCTGCCCGGGCGGCAGGCTACGGCATTGCGGGTGGGGCGGCAATGGGGCTTTGAGCGCTACGCCGCGTCACCCACCAACAACCGCTCCGCCGCACAAGGCACCAACCACGCCTGCGCCAGCGCCTGTACCTTGGCCGCCCGTTTGCCCATCGCGACCGCTTCGCGCGCCACCCGCCCTGGATGCGGCGCCCCCGGAATGTCGCGCCGCCGCAGGGCTTTGCGTACGTCGATGGCCGCAGCCACCACACCTGTGTCCACGCCGAGCTTGTCGGCCAGCCGCACCGCGCCGAGCTTGCCAAAGGTGGTGTTGGCCGCCACCAACTCGGCGACCAGCGACGCAACTTTTTCGTGTGCGGTGCGAAACGGCATGCCAGCGCGCACCAGCTCGTCGGCCAGGTCCGTCGCCAGCAAGAACCCCTTGTCGAGCGCAGCCAAAAGCGCCTTCTTCTGCCACTGAGCGGCCGCCAGCATATCGGCGGTGACCTGCAGGCAGTCGCCCCAGGTCTGCATAGCGTCGAACAGCGGCTCTTTGTCCTCTTGCATGTCCTTGTTGTAGGCGCGCGGCAGGCCCTTGAGCGCCACCAGCAGCGTCACCAGGTCGCCGATGACCCGACCCGACTTGCCGCGCAAGAGTTCCGCCATGTCGGGGTTCTTTTTTTGCGGCATCAGCGAGCTGCCGGTGGTGAACGCATCCGGTAGCCGCACAAAGCCAAACTCGGCCGAAGCGTACAGGCACAGCTCTTCGCCAATGCGCGACAGGTGCACGGCGCCCAGCGCAGCCGCGGCCATGGCTTCGACCAGGTGGTCGCGGTCGGCCACGGCATCGAGCGAATTGCGGGTCGGCCCCGCAAACCCAAGCAGCGCCGAGGTCTTGTCGCGGTCGATCGGCAGCGTCGTGCCCGCCAGTGCCCCAGAGCCAAGCGGCGACACGTTCAGGCGCTGCAGGCAGTCGAGCACCCGGCTAGCGTCGCGCAGTTGCGCCTCCGCGTGGGCCAGCAGCAGGTGTCCGACCGTGACCGGCTGCGCCCGCTGCAGATGGGTGTAGCCCGGCATCGGCCAGTTGGCATGGTCGCGCGCCGCTTCGGCCAGCACCGCCGCCAGATGCGCAATGTAGCCGGCAATCTGGCCAAGTGTGCGCCGCAGCCACAGTCGTTCGTCCAGGGCCACCTGGTCGTTGCGCGAGCGCGCTGTGTGCAACCTGCCGGCCGGGTCACCGATGCGGTCGCGCAGGGCGGCTTCGATGTTCATGTGCACGTCTTCGCGCGCCACCGACCAGACGAATCGCCCGGCGGCGATGTCGGCCCAGATGGTGCGCAGCCCGGTGACGATGGCGGCGTAGTCATCCTCGGGCAGGATGCTCTGGTCGCGCAGCATGGTCGCGTGGGCTAGCGACCCGACGATGTCGTCGTAGGCCAATTTCTGATCGTAGCCCACCGACGCGTTGAGCTTTTGCACCAGCGGATGGGTGTCTTGGGCGTAGCCGCCGCCCCACAGACGGTCGGGGGCCTTGCCGACGGGGTCGGTCATCTTCACTCCACTTGTGCGCGAAGATTGGTCTTTCCGGGCGCCGCCGCAACTGCCGCGGGGCGCCCAGCCGGGCGCGCGGGCCTATTTGACGATGATCTGGCCCTTCATGCCAAACGAGGCGTGCGGCGCGCAGACGTAGTAGTAGGTGCCGGCCTTGGCAAACGTCACCTTCTTGGTCTGGCCAAAGCCCACCGAGAAGCCGTCGGGCACCGGCACTGCGTCGCCAGCCTCCCAATCGGACTGCGCCACCTCGACCACGTTGTGGTTGCCGGGCAAGGCGAACTCGACCGAATCGCCCGCCGCGATCGCCAGCGGCGTCGGCGTGAAGGTAAAGCCACTGGTAGTGACTTTGTGCACGGTCGGCGGCACCTGCGCGACAACCTTGATGTCGTCGACAAACCACCCAGGCCCACTATTACCAAAGCCGTCTTGCGTGTTGAAGTTGAAGCGGATCTTGATCTTCTTGCCGGCGTGGGCGGACAGGTCGACCGTGACCTGCACCCACTTGTTGAGGTCCGCAGCCACGTTGACCTTGAAAGCCGGGACCACGGTCGTGCCCACCAGAACCTCGACTGTGCGCAGTTCGAAGTTGTTCTCTTGCACGCCACTGTACGACTGGAAGGTCAGGACGGTCGGGCCAGCGACCGTCAAGTCGATCTCGGGCGACGTGGCCGTGCCGCTCGACACGCCGCCGGTGCCGCCATAGCCGCTGCCGTCGTTGAAGTTCAGCGAACAGGTCGGCGAAAACGCTGCCGGCGTCTTGGGGGTGTCGTCAATGCCCCAGCCCGTGCCATTGCTGCCCTTGGCGCTGAGCGTCCAGCCGGCAGTGTTGCCACAGGCGGTGAAGTTCTCGACATACTTGTCCACGGGCTTGCAGATGTTGGTTGGACCCTTGCAGGCGGAGGCCGTGCAGACGTCGCCATCGGTGCACGGATTGCCGTCGTCGCAGGTGGCGCCGTCCTTTTGGGGCGTGAAGGTACACAGTGCCTGACTGCCGTTGACGGAGCAGGCGTCGGTGGTGCACGGATTCTTGTCGTCACAAGCCGGGGTTGTGCCGCCGCACTTGCCCGTCTTGCACAGATCGGCGTTCAGGCACGGGTTGTTGTCGTTGCAGGTCGTGCCGTCGGCGACATTGCTGGCGCCAGTGCAGACGCCCACCTGGCAGACGTCGCCGGCGGTGCAGGCGTTGTTGTCGGTGCAGGTGGTCTTGTCGGCTTTTGGCTGACCGCCGATGCACTTGCCGGCTTTGCAGCCCTCTGCCGTAGTGCAGTCGTTGTCGTCGCTGCAGATCGCGCCGTCGGCCATCGCGACCGCCGTGCAATCGCCGCTAGCGGGCACGCAGCTGTCGGTGGTGCAGGTGTTGTTGTCGTTGCAGACCTTGACGATGCCCGCGCAGGCAGAACTGCCGCACTTGTCGGCGAGCGTGCATGCATTGCCGTCGTCGCACGGATCAGTGTTTGCCGCGTTGACGCAGGCCCCGGAGCTGACGGTGCAGGTGTCGGTTGTGCACGGGTTGCTGTCGTTGCAGTCGCCATTGGCCTTGCAACTGGCGTCGCCGATGGTCAGGTTTTCGATGAACGCGCCGACCGTGGCGTTGCTGGTGCAGTTGGTCGCCGCGAACGAGAACTTCACGCGAAAGCGCTGGCCGATGAATTTGCTGGCATCCAACTGCACGACTTTCCAGTAATTCGCGCTGTCATAGGTGGCGGTGACGGCCGTCGCCGTCGAGTTGACTGGCAGTAGCGCGACGTCGAGGTTGTCGAAGCTGTTGTTCTCCCATGCGCCGCTGTACTGGAACTTGACGTGCAGCTTGGTGCCCGTATAGCCGGTGGCGTCGATGACCGGCGACAGCGCTTTGCCGCCGACCTTGGTGGCGCCGGTCGGGCACTGGAAGTCTACGTCATTGTTGAAGTTCAACGAGCAATCGGGCGACAGGAAGCCCGGCGGGTTGGGCTTGGCATCGACCTTCCACGCCGGACCCGGCTGCGGCGGGTCATTGAGGATCAGCCACGAAGTCATCGGGTCAGTGCACTTGAAATCGTTGGCATACGGCGGCTTGACCTCCGAACAACCGTTGATATAGGCGTACTTGCAGCCGGTCTTGGCGTCGCAACTGTCGGCGGTGCACTTGTCGCCGTCGTCGCACACGATCGGCTGGCTGCCCTTGCACACGCCAGCCTGACAAGCGCTGGCCTGGGTGCACACATCGCCGTCGTTGCACAGGTTGCCGTTGAGCGGCTCGGATACGCACTTGGCCTTGTCGCACTTTTCGACCGTGCACATTTCGGCGTCCGGCGGACACTCGCTGTCTTGCATGCAGCCCGCGTTGGCGACGGTGCTGATGCTGACGTCGTCGATGAACCAGCCAGCGCCATTGTTGGCGGCGCTGTCGCCGCTGTCGAAGCGGAAGCGGAGCTTGATGGTCTTGCCGGCGAACTGCGCGAGCGAAATGGGCGCCGGCTGGTACCACAGCTTGGTCTTGCTCTCGGTCAGTTGGAATGACAGCGCGGTCGTGACAAAGTTGTCCGTAGAAAACTCCACGAACTTCTTGTCGTAGCTGCTGCCGGTCTCGCTGTCGTAGTAGGTCCACCACTTGAGGATCTGGCCGGGTTCAATGGTGATGGCCGGCGAGTCGGCCGTGCCCTTGACCGTGCCTGCAAAGTCCACGCCGTTGTTGAAGTTGAGCGAGCACGGAGCGCTCTTGGGCGCCGGCGGGTTGGGCGTGGCGTCAAAGGCCCACACACTGCCGCTCGAAGCCGCGCTCATCGTCCAGCCGGTGGTGTTGCAGTCCATCGGAAACGAGGCTGCGACCGTACAGGCGCTGGTTGCGGCCTTGCACACGCCAGCCTTGCACGCCTCGTTGATGGTGCACTGGTCGCCGTCGCTGCAGGGGGCGTCCTCGGCCATCGGCACGTTGGCGCAGGTCTTGCCGCCGGGACCATTCTGGGTGCAGTTGTCCAGCGTACAGGGGTTGCCGTCGTCGCAGGCGTTGCCGCCCTGACACTTTCCAGACAGACACTTGGGGCCCGCCGCCACACAGCCGTCCGAGGTCGAGCACGATGCGCCGTCGGCGGCCGCCATTTTGGGCACGCATTTGCCACTCGCGCACGCGTCGCCGACCGAGCACGCGTCGCCGTCGTTGCACACGAGGTTGTCGGCCACCGGCAGGCCAGTGCACTTGCCGCCAGCGCACGCATCCTTGTCGGTGCAGGCGTTGCCATCGCTGCAAATCGCCGCGTCGTTCAGCGGTGTGTACACGCAGCCCACCGCCGGATTGCAGCTGTCACTGGTGCAGGCTTCGTTGTCGTTGCAGACCTTGCCGGGACCCGCGGCGCAACTGCCTGCTTTGCAAGTGTCGGCGAGCGAGCAGGGGTTGCCGTCTTCGCACGGCGTGCCGACCAGCGGCGCGTAGGTACACTTGCCGCTGGCGCAGGTGTCCTTGGTGCAGGCGTCGCCGTCGCCACAGTTGGCATCGGTCTGGCAAGCCAGTGCCACGTCGGTCCAGATCGACAGGTCGTCGACAAACCAGCCGGCGCCGCTGTTGACGTTGCAGTTGACCGAGTCGAAGCGGAAGCGAACTTTGATTTCCTTGCCGGCCAGCGGGGTCAGGTCGACAGCGACCTGCTTCCACTGGGTGTTGGTGCTGTCGTTATCGAGCAACAGCGACACAGGCACGGTCTTGAAGTCGTCGGCGCTCGCCTCGATCCAACGCAAGTCGGCGGCGTCGGGCGTGCCAGTGCCGGCCCACGACCAGACCTTAAGCAGCGCCGCCTTGGCGCCGAGCAGGCTGTAAGTCTTGGCCGAAACCGCGCTGCCTTCGACCTTGCTCGCCCCGGTCGGACACGCAAAATTCTGGCTGTTGTTGAAGTTGAGCGAGCACAGTGGCGAGAAGTAGCCGGGGCTGGCGGCGCTGCTGTCAATGGCCCACTGCGCGGGCGTCGGATCGGCGGGCGGCGGCACTACCCAACCGCCCTTGCCGCAGTCGAACTTGTCGGTGGCGGCGCTGCTGCAAGGTCCAGCGGCGCCCACGCACTTGCCGGCCTTGCAGGCATCGGCGGCGGTGCACGGATCGTTGTCGCTGCACGAGGCGTTGTCGGCCAGCGGCGTGTTGGTGCAGGCGCCGCTGGTGGCCGCACAACTGTCAGTGGTGCACGGGTTGGCGTCGTCGCACTTGGCGCGACCGACGCACTTACCGCCTTTGCAGTTGTCGTCAATGGTGCAGTTGTCGCTGTCGCCACACGAGAAGCCTTCGTCGGCATTGGCGTACTTGCAGCCGATCACCGGGTCGCAGCTGTCGATGGTGCAGGCCGCGTTGTCGTTGCAGTTGGTGGGGGTCGGGCCCAAGCAGCCGCCGGCACCATTGCAGAGGTCGCCCGTGGTGCACTTGCTTCCGTCGTCGCACGGCAGCTTGTTGAACGGGAACTGGCAGGCGCCGTTGACGCACTTGTCGTCGGTGCAGGCGTTGCCGTCGCCACACTCGCCGTCGCCGGCGCAGCCTTTAGCCTTGTCGGTGATGACGACCAGGTCGTCCACGAACCAGCCGACGCCGGTGTTGGTGACACAGTTCAGTGAGTCGAAGCGGAAGCGCACCTTGACCGCCTTGCCGGCGAGCGGCGACAGGTCCATGGCCAGCAGCTTCCAGGCACCGAGGGCGGTCGAACTGTTGTCGAGCTTCCAGCTCAACGCCACCGTCTTGAAGTCGTCGCCGCTGACTTCGACCCAGCGCTGGTCGGTGTAGTTGTCGGCGTTGACGCCAGCCCAGCTCCAGAACTTGAGCACGGCCTGCTTGCCGCCGGTCAGGTCGAGCGCCGCGCCGAGCGTCGCGGTGCCGGCAACCTTGGTCTGACCAGTCTGGCAGGTGAAATTGGTGCCGTTGTTGAAGTTGAGCGAGCACGCGGCCGACTTGTAGCCGGGCGGCAACGGCGAAGCGTCGACCGACCAGCCGCTGTGGGTGGGCGATTCCGGCAGCGGCGCGACCACGAAGGCCTGGGCTTCCGTGCATGCGATGGCCATGCCATACGCCACCGAGCAAGGTCCGGCGGTGCCGGCGCACTTGCCCGCGGTGCACTGGTCGCCGGCGGTGCAGGCGTCGATGTCGCTGCAAGGCGTTCCGTCCGGCGAGTTTGGCGCTGCGCAGGTGTAGGTGCTGACGTTGGGGGTGCATTTGTCGTCGGTGCAGGGGTTGCCGTCGTCGCAACTGGGCGCCGCAACGCACTTGACGTTTTCGCAGTGGTCGAGCTTGGTGCACGGGTCGCCGTCGTTGCAGGTGGTGCCATCGGCGATCGGCTTGAACACGCACTGGCCGGTCAGCTTGTCGCAGGTGTCGGTGGTGCAGGAATTCTTGTCGTCGCAAGGCACTGCGGCGCCGGTGCAGAAGCCGCCCGTGTTGCAGGCGTCGTCGGTGGTGCACTTGTTGTTGTCGTCGCACTTGCCGGCGGCCGGCGTGCCTTGGCAGAAACCATCGCTGCACTTGTCGTTGCTGGTACAGCCGTTCTTGTCGTCGCAGGGGCCGGTCATCGCGGGTGCGCCGCCGCACTTGCCACCCGCGCACTTGTCGTCGATCGAACACGGATCGCCGTCGTCGCACGCGGCGGTGCTCGGGGCGTAGGTGCAGGCGCCGGTCGCCACCGTGCAGGAGTCGGTGGTGCATGGATCGCTGTCGTCGCAGCCCTTGTCATCCTTGCACGTGGCGTCGACCACGGTCAGGTCGTCAATGAACGGACCGGGCGTGGCGTTGCCGATGCAATCTGTGGTGTTGAAGGCGAAACGCAGCTGGATCTTCTTGCCGGCCGCGTTTGGCAACAAGAAGGCCCTGGGGGCGTAACCACCGCCGACCGGATTGTCCAGATCGACCAGTTGGGCCCATGTCGCGCCACCATCCAGGCTCAGTTCCAGCACCAGGTTGTCGTAGCTGCCATTCTCCCACATGCCGGCCAGCCAGAACTTGACCTTGACCTGGGCTTTGGGGTCGAGCTTGCCGAGGTCCAAGACCGGGCCGGTCGCGTACGACTTGGCAATGCCGCCACCAGTGGCCGGATCGACGCATTCAAAGTCGTTGCCGTTGTTAAAGTTGAGCGCGCACGCCGCCGACTTGGCGCCGGGCGGGTTGGGCGTCGCATCCAGGCCCCAGCCGCCGGTCGAATTGGCGGGCTTGCCGTCGAGCTTCCAGTCGGTCGCCGTGCAGGCGAAATCGGTCTTGTACAAATCGCCCGGCACGCAGTTGGGGATGGGAGCGCTCTGGCAGCCCTTGGCCGGATCGCACGAGTCGGTCGAGCACGGGTTCTTGTCGTCGCAGTCGCCGGCCGGCTTGGGCGTGTTCTGGCAGCCTTTCTGCTTGTCGCAGCTGTCCAGGGTGCACAGATTGCCGTCGTCGCAGGCACCGTTGTCGCTCAGGCACTTGGCGGCCTTGCAGACGTCTTTGGTGCAGGCGTCGCCGTCGCTGCAAGCCTGGGTGTCGTCGGCGACGTTGGTGCAGCCACCCTTGCTGTCGCAGCCGTCCTTGGTACACGGGTTCTTGTCGTCGCAGCCGGCCGCCGAACTGACGCACTTGCCTGCCTTGCAGCCGTCGGTGGTGCACTCGTCGCCGTCGGTGCAGGTGGCGGTGTCGGGCAACGCCGCGTTCTTGCAGCCGTCTTTGGCGGCGCAGCTGTCGGCAGTGCACACGTTGTTGTCGTCACACAGGCCAGCCTTGTCGTCGACAGTGCCGCTGCAATCGTTGTCGACGCCGTCGCACAACTCGACCGACGGGGTGGCCGCAGTGCATGGGGTCAGCCCAGCGGCGGTGCAGGTGCGGTCGGCCTTGCAGGCGCCGTTGCTGCAGGTGGTGCTGGCGCCGACGGCGATCGCGGCCGGGCTGCACTTGCACACAGCGTTGTCTTTGGGCTTGCAGAACTTGCCCTTGGCGCCGGCCACGTCGGTACCGTCGGCGCAGCTGTAGCCGTCGGGGCAGTCCAGGTTGAGCAGGCAGCCAAAGCCGCAGAAGCTGCCCTCGTTGCCAAACGCCACGCAGGCCCCGGCCTTGCCGGCCGCCGAAGGCTGGGCGCACTGGTCGTTGGCTTTGCACGGCGAGCACAGCGCGATGTCCTGCTCCAAGCACAGCGCCTTGCCGGCGGCCTTGGCACACGCGAAACCGGCCGCGCAGGCGTCGTTGGCGCCGCAGTTGGCGACGCACACCGGCTTACCGAGCAGGTTGACGCCGCACTCGCCGCTGGTGCAGTCCTTGGCCTCTTTGCAGGCGCAACCCGTCGCACCGGGGCAGGCCGGGCCGGCGTCGGGGGCGGTCGTCTCGCCGCCCGCGTCGCCGATGTCGGCGACCAGGGTCGTTTCGCTGCCCGCGTCGTCGGTGTCGGGGCCGACCGCGGTCTCGCCGGCGGTCTCCGCGGCGACGTCTTGCACGGTCTCGCCCGCGGTCTCCGGGGCCGTGTCTGGGGTTACTTCGGCCGTGGTTTCGGGCTCGGCGTCGGGACCGACCTCGGGTGCGACCTCGGCGGTGGCGTCGTCGGTGTCAGGCGCCGTCTCCGGCGCGGCCGCGTCGGTCGCCGCATCCGTCGTCGCGTCTGGTGTGGCAGTGGTGGTGTCGGTCGCAACGCCGTCTTCGCCACCGCCGCCGGTGGTGTCGGTGGTCACGTTCTGGTCGGCCACGGCGCCGCTGTCGGTGCCGGTGTCGCCGGTGGTCTGGCTGCCGCCGCCGACCCCGGCGCCGTCGCCGCAGGCCATCAGGAACAGCACGGCCAGGATGCCGGAAATACGCCACAAAACCGACGCGCGAGCGCGCGCGCCAAAAGCCGCCGACGTTGTCATGCGTTGCCTCGAACTGGAGCTGGGTGGGACCGCGCGCCGACCCGCGCGCTTCGCAGCGTTCGCCGCTGGGGGGACGGCAACCGGGGCGGGCAGTGTAACGAAGTGTGAATAGCCGGCGCAAGGCGGCGCGGACGATTGTTGCCTTGGCGTCACGGTGGGGCTGATTGCCTGGACGGCACTGGCGGCGGATTCAGGGCCAGATGCGAAGTCGTTCCAGTGGCCTGAATGTTGGGGGCATGTTCTGCCACCCTGATTCCGCCCCTACGCCGTGAAGTTGCGGTTGGCCGCAATGGATGCCCGCGGCAGGCTTGGTTTGCTACGGACGCACCGCTGCGGCGTAAAGCGATTCGGGCGCCAAGTCGATGTTGCCCGGCCAGCTGACAACGCCCCAATGCGCGTCGACCGTCGCCTGTGCAAAGAAGGCGGCGTCTGCCAGCGGAGCAAACACGCCGCGAAACGGTACCACGTCGGCGACGTTGACCTCACCGCTGACACCATCGCTGAAATGCAAATACAGATTGCTGGGGCCGACCACGGCCGCGCGAACGACTTCGACGGCCATGCTACTCCAATGGGGCGATCGGCAGCAGCGGTTGCTGTGTCCGAGCTCGCTGCCAATCGTCCAGCAGTTCTTCGCGGTGGACGGTCAACCACTCGACCAACAGGCCAAGCACACGCGGCGGCAGCCGGCCTTCGAGAAGTGTCGGCGGGTCGGCCCCAACCACTGCCTTCAATTCCCCAGAGCAAGCCTTCACATGCTGGAGCACGGGACCGCTCCAAAAGCGTATCACCCTACTCGCGAACACAGCGAACATAATTGGTGTCGTCCGCCGCCAGTTTGCTCAGACCTGCATAGGCATAGAGCGCCCAGCCGGCGCCGCTGAACGGCCCCAACGGTGTCGAACTCCAAAAGACCTCTTCCTGCCCCTGGGTGCCAAAGACCGGGTCCCATGCGGGTTGCGCGATGAAGCGGTCGGCAATCGACTCCAATTCGGTTATCGAGGGCAAACGCCAGCCAGTGCCGCCCACAGCAAAGCCTTTGCAGTACGCGTTGGCCTTGTCGAAGTCCAACGCCGAAGCCGTTGGCAGCCTTTGCCACGTCAATTTGGTGTAGTTGTCCAGCACGGTTTGATTGACATTGCCGACCACAAACCTCGGGACCGCGGGTTGCGCCGGCGGGACTTTGGCGCGGACACAGCGCGGCCGGTACTCGCCGTACGAGACGTTGCTCACGCCGCCGAAAGTGAACTCCACGTTCCAATGGGTCCCAACTCCGACCGCGACGGTTGCGGTCGCGAAGGTTGTCTTGTTCGACCATTTTTCCAGCAGGACGAAGGGCAGAGCCAGATTCTGATCGGTGAGCTTGCGTGTTGTCGCAAGCTCAGTGACCGTTGGCAGGCGCCAGTCCGTGTGCCCAGCCGTCGTCAAGTCGTCACAGTACGCCTCTGCTTGTACCCAGGAGGCCGCTGGCGCGGCATTGGTCTTTTGCCAAAGCAACTTTGTCTTGACGTCGAGTACGGTGCCATCGCCTTGGTCGATGAGTTGATCCGTCGGGTCCAAGACGCTTGCGCCCCACACCGGTACGTCTGGCGCGCACACAAAACTGGAATCGACTTTGACCTTGGAGAATCCGGGCCAACACTTGTCGCCAACCGATGCCACCTCCGCCGAGTCCGGGCTTGGCTGCGTCGCGTCGGTGGCGCCAGTATCTGCAGCCGTCGAGTCTGTGCTGGCAGTGTCCGGCTGGGTCGCATCCTGTTCGGGCAATTCGGTGTCTTTTGCTGCTGACAGGTCCGCGGTCACCCAATCCGCCGCGTCCGCCGAGGGCGCATCAAGCACCTGGCTTGTCTCCGCGGCCGTGCCCGGCAGCACCTCGATTTCGGCCGAAGCGTCCGCTGTTGTTTGCCCACCATCGGTGGTTGCCGCGAGTTCGCCAGAAGCTTGGTCCAGCATTGCTTGCGCGGCATCCGCGCCAGCATCGACGCCGCTGGGCGGACATGTGCAGGTCACTGGCGGGACACCATTTTGGTTCGCGCAGCTAGTGACGACGACCAAGGAACAAGCGCCGGCCAATCCGAACTCGAGCACGTTGCGCATCGTTTGTCTCCCGCTTGCGGCTGGCTTACAGTTTGTTGGCTCTGCACGCGGACCAACCGGCAACATCCCTTGCAGATTGGCGCCATGAGGCGAAGCGCACGGACAGGCACGGGGGCCAACCGAGCCCCGGGGCGACAGCCTCCGGTCAGGCTGCCCAGCAAGGACGCAGGCACTGCGCCCAGAACTGCTCGCAGCTTACGCCGTCGCACTGCCAGCCACAATCGCAGGCCCCTTCAGCGACATCGCGACGATGAGTCCGGTCCCAGGCTTTCGCGCCGTCATTCGTTTAGTGTGGCGCGGCGCGCCCCCCGAGTTTCTAGCTACCTGAACAGGGCCAAAGTTTGCCGTGGATCACACCCGAAACCGCAAGCAGTAGTAAAACCGCCCCGGCTGCTCGACCAGCACATCTCTTGCGCCCGGCGGCAGCGCCTCGACCGGACAGTGCGGCTTGCTGTCATAAAACGTCAGCGCCTTGAACCACGCGCGCACCCACAAGCCATGCGACCGGCCCGGGTCCAATTGCTCATCCACCACCACAATGGGGGTGCCTGGCCGCGCCACCCGCGCCATCTCCGCCATGGCCTTGGCGGGGTCGGCGAAGTTGCCAATTGCGCCGACATGAAACACGCGGTCAAAGCTGTGGTCCGCAAAAGGCAGCGCGTGGGCGTCGCCCTGCACCATCTGCACGCCGGCGTAGCCCTGGCGCGCCAGCTTCTTGCGACACACAGCCATCATGCCGTCAGACAGGTCCAGGCCCCAGTACTCGTAGTCAACGCCGGGCGGCATCGCGCGCTGGACCAGGCCGACGTTGACACCGGTGCCAATGCACACTTCGAGGATGCGCAGCGGCCTGCCCGTTGTTTCGGACGACAAAATCGGCAGCTCAATGCGCTCAATGTAGGCGCCGCGCATCTGGGCTTCGCTGCCCTCTAACTGCCACACCGGCAAGAAGTAGGTGACAGCGGGGTCGTGCCAGCTCGGCAGCGCGTTGTAGATGACCCGCATCAGCCGGTCGTTGCCGCGCACCCATTCGTCGCGGTACAGGATCGGGATCTGGTCGCGCACCGCCCAGGTTGCCGCACAGTCGCGACAGCGCAGCAGCGCCACGCCGCGGTCGGCGGCTTCTGGCAGCGGACCCCGACAGGCCGGGCAGCGCAGGATCGTCCAGTCGGCGACGGGCACCAGACTCATGCATTCCACCGTTCGTGATCGGTCAGGTCCAGGTCCCAGCGCGAGCCGAGCGTCTCCAGTTCGACGATGGCTCTGTCGAGCCACACATTGCGCTGCGGGTCGTGCTTGGGCAGCTGGCGGCCGAGTTCGCGCTTGGCCAGCGCCGACTCCCACGGCATGTTCAGCTTGTCGCAAGTGGCGATGCACTGTTGCCACAACTGCGCGGCCTTGGCAGGCCGACCAGCCTGCTGCTCGAAGACGCCGTCCCACAGCAAGGCTTGCGGCCGACCAAACGGAAAGGCGCCACCAAACCTGCGCATGGCCAGGCAGCCGATCGCCGCCTTGGCCCGCAGGGCTGTCGCCTCGGGTGAACGTGGCTTGGCTTGCGACCACAGCAGCAGGTACGTCTCGGCGACGGCGGCCAGCGCGTGCTGCACCCAATAGGCGACCGGGCGCTTCTTGATATAGGGCAGCAGCCCGTCGGCCAGTTCCAAGGCGCCCTTGGCATCGCCGCGGCGGGCCCGCGCCAGGGCTTCAATGCCGTTGGCCCACAGCACTTCGCTTTTGGTGGCATTTTTGGCCACCCAATCGGCGATGTGGGCATACTCGCGACCGGCTTCGTCGGCAGTGCCGGTGCGGGTATGCACAGCAGCGGTCATCATGGTCGCCCAGGCCTGGATCTGCACGTTGTTGCTGAAGTGCGCGCTCGACTTCATGCTCTCGAAGTTGGCCTGCGCTTCGCGAAAGCGACCGGCAAAGAACAGCGTGATGCCGTGCACGCCCAGCGCTTCTTCGCGCAATCGCCGGTCGCCGACGGTGCGGGCGACGTCGGCCGCGCGCTGCAGCTTGCTCTCTGCCCCCGGCCACTTGGCGTCGTACAGGTCCACGATGGCGACACGCGACAGCACGTAGGCTAGCGCGGCGTTGGCGCCTTCGGCGCGCTCGGTCACTTCGATGGCGCGTTCAGCCCACTTGTTGGCGATGCCACGCAGTTGCGGCACGGAGCCCAGCACCACGGCCATCACCGCATAGGCCTTGCCGAGCTCGGGCGAGTGACCAGCCGGCTCCGAGACATTGAGCTCGCGCAGGCCCGAGTCCAAACAACCGGCGGCGTCTTCGGCGTAGATATGGATTTCCGTCAAACGGTTGAGCACGCGGGTGGCCCAGATGCGGCGCTTCTTGGCCAACTCGTCGGCAAGCGCAAACCACTGCGGAAACCAGCGCTGCGCCATGCGCACGAACACCTGCCCGAGCATACCGCCAACGGTTGCCAAAAGCGTCGTCGGCACCGGCGTCTTGAGGTACTTGAGCGCCAGGCGGCCATGGGTCTTGGTCAGGTCCAGCCGGCCGAGCCGAAACCACGCCTCGGCGATGTGGCGGTGCCAGTGGGCGCGACGCAAGTCATCCGACTGTTCCGGATGGTTCTTGTCCAGCTGCAGCGCCTGGGTGATGAGCTCGACGGCTTCGCGGTTGGCATAGCGATCCAGGTTCTGCTCGGCCGCGAGCTCCAGGCATGACAGGGCCTTGCTCCACTCTTCGGCGCGCATCCAGTGGTGGGCCAGGATCGGCAAGTGGTGCGACAGATCATCGGCGTAGCGGCGCTCGTACCACTCTGCGACCGAGCGATGCAGTCCGCGGCGCTGGCCAAACAGCATCAGGCCATAGACCGCCTCTTTGGTCAGCACGTGCTTGAAGATGTACTGATCGGCGATGTCGGCCGTGCGCACCAGCTCTTGCAGGATGAGCCCCGGGATCATCTTGGGCACGTCGGACTTGTGCTCCGGCAGCGGATAGACCTCTTGCACGGTCTCGATCGGAAACTGCCGGCCGACGACCGACGCCACCTTGAGCGTCATCTGCTCGGGCAGCTGCAGCGAGTCGACGCGACTGACGATCAGGCCCTCGACCGTCGCCGGCAGCTGCAGGTTGCCAAGCTCTTCGATGGGCACCGCCAGCCGGGTATCCTCGCCGTCGATGATGATGCTCTTGGTGTCGCGCAACACCAGGGCCATTTCTTCGACGTACAGCGCATTGCCTTCGGCGCGGGTCGCAATCAGGTCGATGACCTCACTAGGCAGACCTTTGACGCCGATGCGCTGACAAGCGAGGTTGCCGGCATCGTCGCGGCCAAGCGGGCCGAGCCGGAGCTTCTTGATGTCGGGGTCGCGCAACAGCGCCTGGAATTCTTCGGGCGGGTCGTCGAGGGGTCGCGACGCCACCAACCACATCACCGGCACCACGTTTAGGCGCAGCGAGCGGAACAGCGCCCACGACGCCGAGTCGAACCAGTGGGCATCTTCAACGATAATCGCAATATGCTGCTTATCGACGGCGTGCTGCAGGACCGCGGCCAAGAGTTTCTGGGTCTGCTGCGCGCGCGCCTCGCCAGACAGGTGCTTGACTGCCTCGTCGCTGCCGAGGTCCGCCGCCAGCACCACTTCGAGCAGCGGCCGCAGTAGCCGCAGCTTGTCGGGCAGGGCCTGCAGAAAACGCTCGACCTTGGCGCCGCGTTCGTTGACGTCGTCGCTGGGCTGGATCCCAAAAATATCAGCGAAAACCGTACGCCACGGATGGTACGGCGCATTGCGGTCGACCGCGTCGCCAGCGCCTTTGAGCACGCGCAGGTTGAGCGCCGCCGCCTGGCGCTCGAAGTCGTCGAGCAGGCGCGACTTGCCCATGCCCGCTTCGCCGATGATGACTGCGACCGAGCTCTGGCGGGCGCGCAGCACCGACTGGATGCACTCGGCGAGCGCTTCGCGCTCTTTTTGGCGGCCGACCATCACGGTCTTGGACTTGACCGCCGCGCGCAGATTGCCGGTGGGCGCCCAGATCTGCACGGGCTCGGTGCAGCCACGGACCTCGATGACGCTGAGCTTTTGCAGCTCAAGCTGACTGCTCGCCTGCTGCGCGGTCAGGTCGTCGCACCACAGCTTGCCTTCGCTGGCCTCCATCAGGCGGGCGGCGAGGTTGACCACGTGCCCGAGCACCGTGTACTCGCAGCGCTCGTTGCTGCCGACGGTGCCGCAGAACACCTGGCCGGTCGCCACGCCGACGCCAGCCTGCACGCCGCTCTCCATCAGCGCCTTGCGCATGGCCATGGCGGCTTGCAGCGCGCGGGCGGCGTTGTCTTCGTGCGAAATCGGCGGCAAGCCGAACGCGGCAATCAACACCGCGCCCTTTTCGTCGACGCTGATCTTGTTGATGGCGCCGTCGTAGCGGTACACCGACTTTTGCATCGCCGTGACCATCGCCTGCACGTGGTGCACGTTGACGTCGGTCGCCACGCCGCCGGGCAAAGCCGCGAACACCACCGACACGCGGCGCAGTTCGCTCAGCCAGTCGCTCATGCCCTCAGCCAGCCGCGACAGCACCACGCCAGGAACGAACATCCGCAGCGTCGGCTCGGCTTCGGGATGCACCGGAACCCGCAGCAGCGGCTCCGCAGGCGGCAGGTTGTCCACCCAGTTCAGGCGCATGGGCTTGTCGCCGGCGGGTCCAAAAGCGGTGCGGTTGGTCAGCGCCTCCAGGTCGGCCAGCGTCGACTTGCCGTCGGCGCCGAGCTTGGGCGCCGCACGACCCGTGAACGGCACCCCGAGCTGCGACCACGCTGCCGCGCTGACCACCACCTGGCCCGGAGCGGTCAGCGCACGCAGGCTCTTGAGGTCGGCGACTGCGGCGCCGGTCGGCACCACTTCCCAGCGCTCGAGCACGCCGCCCACGTGCAGCATCGAGATGTCGCCGGAGCAGATGCACACGCGCATCGACAGGGTGATCTCGTCGTCGACCGTAAAGCCGGCGAGCTCCTTTTGGGCGCGCAGGCCACAGGCCGCGGCGGCGCGCACTGCGCTCGACTGGCCGGTGCCGGTGCCGTCCCAGATGCAGATGAGCGCATCGCCGGCGAACTTGATGACGTCGCCGCCGTGGTCGGTGACGGTCTCGATCAGCTTGCCGAGGTAGCCGTTGAGCGCCGCATTGATGCGCTCAGCGCCGTCGGGTCGGCCCGACAGGATCTCGGTCATGCGCGAAAAACCGGTGATGTCGGCAAACATCACCGCGCCTTGCAGCTCATCCGACACCGCGGTCTGTAGCGGCGTAGGGTCGGCCAGCAACCGCGATACCAGCGAAGCGGGTGCAAAGCGGGCGAGGTAGTCGGCGGAAATCTGCGGCATCAACGCTCGACGAGGGGTGACCGCGCTGCCGACCGACGGACGCGGGCGCCGGCCCGGTGGCGCCAACCCGTTAGCTTAGGCCCGTGCCGCAAAAGCGGCAACAAAATCATGTTTTGACAACAGGTCTGGCGATTCTGATCCCCAATCCTATGACTGAGAACGCACTATCATGCCGGAGTGGTCGCCGGCAGCAGCGGCAGGGTCGCTTCGAAGGTCGCGCCGCGCGAAGGCCCCTGGCTGTGCGCGAGCAGCTCGCCGCCCATCTGGCGCATCAACTGGCGGCCGATCGACAGCCCGAGCCCCGTGCCGTGCTTGCCCTGGCGACTGGCGGCGGACGACACCAGTGGCTCGAAGATCGCTTCGGCATCGGCTGGCTCAAAGCCCACGCCGTCGTCGCTGACAGAAACGCACACTTGCGCCCCGCGGCCAGCACCGCGCAGCACCAGCGCCTTGCCGCCGTACTTGACCGCGTTGTCGACGAGGTTCTCCAGCACCGTCCACAGCGCCACGTCGTCGCCGATACCTTGCAAGCCGTCGGGGCACTGCACGTCGATGGTCACTGCACCGCCCAGTGTCTCCAAGCGGTGATCGGCGAATTTGCGCAGCAGCGGCGCGACGTCGATCGCATTGCGGACCAACCGCTGGTCGGGCACGCGCAGGCGCTGGGCGAGCAGCAGGTTCTGGATGAGGTGCTCTTCGCGCTCGACCTCCTGCAGCGCCATCGTCAGCAGCGGCACTTGCTGCTCGGCAGGCATGCGGCCGAGCTTAAGCGTCTCCAACACCGCCTTGATGCCCGCAAGCGGCGTCTTGAGCTCGTGGGTCATTCGGCCCAGGAACTCGGCCATCTCGCGGCGAAACCGCGACTCGGCGCGCGACAGCCGGTAGAGCATCGACACCACTGCCAGTAGAAGCGTTATCAGGAACACGCCCTCGCCGAGCACCATCGCCTGGCGGCGGTCGTTCTGCGCCTGGCGCGCCGCCATCCACGCGGTAGCCGGCTGCACCAGATAGCGCCGCTCGCCGCTGCCGCCCGTCTGCACGTTGGCGCCGTCGCCAACCCAGTGCGCCGGCAGTACCAGCGGCGCTTGACCCGCCTCGACCACCACCAGCCGCGGGTCGTCGGGCAGCGGGCCCGGCTTGGGCGCCGGCCCCGCCCGCAGCGCGGCCAGCGCCACGTCACGGTCGAGCAGGGCCGCTGCGGTGGCCTGACCTTCGGCAACCGAGCGCCGCAGAAACGCAAACCACCACAGCGACAGCGCGATCAGCAGCACCACTGCTGCGCCGAACAGCAGCGTCACGCCGTGGCGGCGCCACAGCGAACCGGCGCGGGTCACGTGCGCCATCGCCTACGCCATCCGCCGGGCCGCATCGGCCAGTGCCGCAACCAGCGCATCCAGGTGGGTCTCGGTGTGGGCGGTGCTCAAGAACCAGACCTCGTAAGCCGACGGCGGCAGGTAGCAGCCGGCCTGCAGCACGTGGTGGTAAAGGTTGTTGAAGCGCGCGACGGCCATCGGCGAGATGGTGTCGGCGCGCACCGGAATCGGCCCCAGGTCAAAGTACGGCCAAAACACCGAACCCACGCGCACGCCGCGCAGCCACGGCACGCCGGTCGCGGCCAGCTTGTGCTCGAGATAGCCGCCGAGGTGGTCCAATCGGCGGTAGACGGCCGGATCTTGCAACTGCCGCAGGGTGGCAAGGCCGGCGGCGATCGACAGGGGGTTACCCGACAGCGTCCCGGCCTGGTACACCGGGCCCAACGGCGCCAGCAAGCCCAGGATCGCCGCCGGCCCGACGATGGCGCCCAGCGGCATGCCGCCGCCGA
>SXRM01000294.1 GCA_005792545.1 Pseudomonadota bacterium
CCCTCGGCTTAGAAGGCCGATGCTCTATCCACCTGAGCTATGGGCGCGTATCGCCGGCCGCACGCTACTCTTCGGTCGCTCTAAGTGCCGGATCGTGCAGCGCGGCATTGAGCGCGCGCATCGCGGCGATCTCGGGCAGGTGCGCGACACTGCGCGGGCCAAACTTGTCGGCTTTGCTTGCGGTAGCTGCCGCCAGCACCAAGGCCACGGCCAGGGCAACTAGCGTGCCGCCGACGAACTTGCGCTTGGACTCGGCCTCGGCGAGTGCTTGCGCCGTCTCCATGTCACAAGTCAGGCAGTAGCGCACCACGGCTGCGGACGCGGCAGCGGTCACCAGCGCCATCCAGAAGGCGCCGGCCGTCAGCCAGCCCAGCGGGTCGCGCACTGCGGCCGCAAAGAAGCTCGCGTCGATGGGCTTCTTGTCGATCGCGGCCATCACCAGGCTCGCCAAGCGCAGCAGCGTGGCCAACATCCACATCGCCGCCAGCATCAAGCTGGCACTGCGGGTCACATCGGCGGTTGGCGTCACCGGGGGAACGCCGGTCAACGACATCGCGCGCAAGGTAGTCGCGACAGCGTGTGCGATGGCGAGGTCTCCCAGACCGGCCAGCAACAATTCTTGATTGCTCGCGTGTGCGAAATCGCCACGCGCGACAACAATGAGCAGCCGCCACGACAGCAGAATTCCGGCCGCCAGGAAAGCCCAACCGCTGGGCAGCAACAGTTGGATGTTGCGCACGATGTGACTTGGCGAGGCCTTGAGCGGCACCCACAGCGCCGACGAAGTCCTGGCCGCCTTGCGCTGTTTGGGCAGCGGTTCTTCCGGCAAATGCGTCGAGATGACTTCGATGCGCGGCAACGGCGCGTTGAGATCGACAGATGGATGCTGCTCTGGGTCGGCTGGGGTCACGTCGGCTCCGAGGTGTGCTGGTTAGGGCCCGCAAGAAACCTGCTCGATTTTCTTCCGGCGCCCATTGCTTGCTCAGTGGGTCGCAAACTCGCGGCTTTGCAAGCCGACTCGTCGGTTCGCCGTATGCCGAAGTTGCCTGAGTCCTTCATGGACGAGCCGTTACTGGTCCCAAAGCCGAGTCGAGAAATAGCGCTCGCCGATATCGCACAGCATGGTGACGACAACGCCGGTTTCGCCCCGCTTGGACAGATCCACGGCCACGCGCAGCGCCGACGCCACGCAGACCCCGGATGACTGGCCGGCAAACAGCCCCGCGCGCGCCAGATCCTGGCTGACCTGCCACGCCTTGTCTTCGTCGACATCCCAGGTGCGGTTGGGCAGCGCGGTGTCGTAGATCTCGGGCACATGGTCGCCGGGCGAACCCAGTGGCTTCAGGCCCTCGACGCCGGGAAACGCATCAGGAATCAACAGCTCGACCTGGATCGCAGGATTCAGCGACTTGAGGCGCCGGCCGATGCCGGTGATTGTTCCGCCAGTGCCGACGCCGAACACGAAGTGGGTGACGCGGCCTTCGGTCTGCTCCCAGACTTCGAGCGCCGTGGTGTCGTGGTGCGCGCGCCAGTTGCCGGGATTGCTGTACTGGTCGCAATAGAAATACTTGTCGGGGTTGGCCGCGACGATGCGGCGAACAGTGCGGATGGCTTCGTCGTAGCCGTCTTGCGCAGACGTGTGGGTGATTTTGGCGCCGTGGGCGCGCAGGCGCTTGAGGCGTTCCTTGCTGGCGTTATCCGGGATGACGATCTCGACAGGGTAACCCAGTGCGCCGCCAATGAGCGCGTAAGCGATGCCGGCATTGCCAGAACTGGAATCGATGATGGTCTTGCCGGCCGTCAGTCGGCCGTCGGCGATGGCCTCGCTAAGCATGCGCAACACCGGTCGGTCTTTGAGCGAGCCGCCAGGGTTGAAGTACTCGACTTTGGCGTAGAGCTCGACGCCCGGGTGCTTGTCGCGCCAGATGTCGATGGGGACCAGCGGCGTGTTGCCGATGATGCGGAGCGCAGGGACGCGATCGAGCAGCGGCTCGACGACGGCCGGTGGCTGCACGCGAACGTCAGGAATGCGGCGGGTCGAGCTCATGCAAAATCATCCCGATGGAAACGAGGTGCTTAGCGACTGGAAAACAATGACTTGAACACTCTCGGCACAAGGCGGAGCCGCCAGGCGGCATCCGAGGCCGCGAACTGGCGACCCACGAAGCAAGCAAGCGGGCGGGAGAAATGATTGAGTAAATCATTTCCACGCCCTTAGATGCGGCCACGGACGCGCGAAACTCGCGTGGTGCGATCGACCACCCGGCCGAATTCGTCGCGCAGG
The DNA here is from genome assembly GCA_005792545.1 of Pseudomonadota bacterium. Lineage (GTDB taxonomy): Bacteria > Myxococcota_A > UBA9042 > UBA9042 > UBA9042 > SXRM01. Next base: position 2,285 of record SXRM01000294.1, read on the forward strand.
TTGGCGCGGTGCTCGGCGGCAAAGGCCTCACTGTACGAATCGTACTCGACCTTGCCGCCGAAGACATACTGCTCGAGCAGCGTGCCGTCGTCGTGCTGCACCAGCGCCGCCGATCGACAGCCGGTGCACGCGCGCACCGCGGGCAGCATCGACTCCAGCAGCCACTGGGCTAGCCGCTCGCGCTGCGCTGCATCGGGGTGACGGTTCTCGATTTCGTAGACCAGCGGACCTTGCTTGGCGTCGACCAGCAGGCGGACCAGTTCGTCCAAGCTACCGACCGACAAGTCGACGTTGGCGCGGTCGTCAGCGCCCGGTCGGCGTACCATGCAGGTCTTGATGCCTTTGGCGCGCGCGGGCACGAGGTCCGAGCGCGGCGCGTGCGAGACGTGCAGCCAGTTGTCGCGGGTGACGGCGGCGCGCATCACGCCCATGCGCACGATCGCATCCCAGGCGCGGTCGTTGGGCTTGTAGGCACGGATTTCCTGGCTGGTGATCGAGACGTCGGGCACCACCCGCAACGCGGTGACCACATCGACCTGGTGCTGCGCATCGCAGTTGCCGACGAGGCCGACTTTGACGACCTCGCGCAGGCCGTGCAGCGCTCGCGCACTGTCAGAAAACGGCGCGCTGCGCCCGAAGTCGTCGGCAAAGACGCCGACCAAGGCGGGCCGCAGATGCGGTTTGACCTTGTTGATCGCGGTCTTGAGCACCTCAGAGTAGCGGACCCACGACTCCCTGTCCGTTTGCTCGCGAACAGACTCTTCAAATTCCTGGATTTCTTGGCGGGTGCGGATCTCGACCTTGTCCAAGGCCGCCTGCATGTCGAGCAGCGTGCCAAAGACGTCGAACGTCACCAACTGGATGTCGGCGAGCCAGGCTGGCGGATTGCTCATTGGGCACCAAGGCGGCCCCGGGCAGCGACCGCGCGGCGGCAGGATGCCGTAGATCGCGCCCGAGGTCCAACCTGGGTGCTAGGGAGCCGCGACGCTTACAGCTTGCGCGCGTTCTTGGCGAGGTAGGTCGAGACGCCTTCGCGATTGCCCTTCATCGCGGCGTCGCCTTGCTCCCAGCCGGCTGGGCAGACTTCGCCGTGCTCTTCGGTGTACTTGAGCGCGTCGATCATGCGCAGCATCTC
>SXRM01000295.1 GCA_005792545.1 Pseudomonadota bacterium
CCCTGGTAGGGCCGAGCGTCACGCTGCCGGAGCCGCCGGCGTTGGATGCCGCGACGATGGCCGCCAGGTAGCCGACGTGGACTTTGCCGCGAAACAGCGTGTTGGCCATCGCGCCGCCGATGAGCGCCGCGGCGATGTTGTCCAAGAACGACGACAGTACGAACACCATCACCAGCATCACGAAGCCGCCTTTCCAGTCGTCGGGCAACAACGCGGGCAGGAGCGCAGGCACCTTGCTCTCTTCGAAGTGGCGCGACAGCAGCGAAAAGCCAATTAGCAGGCCCAGCAAGTTGGCGAGCACCACCCATTCGTGGCCGAGGTGGCTGAGCAGACCTGCGGCGCCGGTGCCGTGGGCAAAGCCGCCCCACAAGACCTTGTACGCCGTGAGCGTGGCGAGGCCGATGAGCGCGACCTGCAAGGTCTTGCTGTGAAACAGTGCGACGCCGAGCAGCGTCAGACCGAACAGCACGAAATCCAGCGGAATGCCAAAGATGTCAACGGTATGCATGATGGGTGGATCCTTGTTGGCCCTGGCCGTTCAGTGGGGCGGTTTGGTGCAGCTAGCGCGGCGCTCGGGCGCGCACCCGCACGACCCGCAGCCGCCGCCGGGGCCGCGGCCGGCAGCGCGTTGGATGACAACCCACAGGCCACAAGCGGCCGCGAGTCCTGCAATTGCCGCGAGATCGGTCCAGTTCATGTGCTCCTCGCCTGTGGCGCAGCGGGCGGGCAGCCCAACTTGATGCTGGGTGCGGACAGGCTTGCACGCCTGTCCGACAAGCACGCAGCTAAGCACACTTGGTAGGTGCCAGGCGACTGAAATCGAGGCAGCCGCTGCAACAATGGACGCTACCCCTTGGCAAACAGGCCGGCAAAGCCCATGAATGCCAGGCTGAGCATGCCAGCGACGAAGAAGTTGAGCGCAACGCCGCGCAGCAACTTGGAGATCGGCGCGAATTCAATTTCCTCGCGCAGCCCGGCCATGATGACCATCGCCAACGTCAGGCCCACGCCCGCGCCGAGCGCATAGACCAGGCCTTGCACCAGGCCATAGCCCTTGCTGGACTGGAACAGCGCCAGCCCCAGGATGGCGCCGTTGGTGGTAATCAGCGGCAGGTCGATGCCAAGCGCGCGAAACAGCGCCGGACTCAGCTTCTTGATGGCCATCTCGACGAACTGCACCGTGCCGGCGATGACCACGATGTAGCTGATGAGTTGCAGGTAGGGCGCGTGGACGAGCACGTAGCGGTCGAGCAGCGTCGCCGACAGCGAGGTGATGAGCAGCGTGAAAAGATTGGCGACGCCGAGGCGAAAAGCGGTGTCGATGCGGTTGGTGACGCCAAAGAACGGGCACAGACCCAGAAAGTACGCGAGCGTAAAGTTGTTGATGACACTTGCGTTGGCGAAAATCCAGACCAGGTCGTCCATCAGGTGGCCTCCGCCAACGCCTGGCGCTCGGCTGACCGGTGGCGCCACCACGCCAGAATCGTCAGCTCGGTCGCCATGGTCAGAAAGCCACCGGGCGGCAACACCATGATGACCCACGGCTCAAAGCGCGGGCCGAAAAGCGGCAAGCCAAGCAGCGTGCCACTGCCCAGAATCTCGCGCGGCGTCGAGATCATCAGCATCGCCAGCGTAAAGCCGGCGGCCATGCCGAGCGCGTCCAGCACCGACGGCAGCACCGGGTTGCGGGCGGCAAACGCCTCGGCGCGGCCCAGGATGATGCAGTTGACCACAATCAGCGAAATGAAGGCGCCCAGCTGCTTGTGCGCCAAGGGCAACAGCGCCGCCAACGCCCAGTCAACGGCGCTGACAAACGTCGCAATGATGATGATGTAGATGGTGATGCGCACCGGGCCGGGCGTGACCTTGCGCAGCGCCGACACCATCGCGGACGAGCCCATGAGCACGAACGCCGTGGCGACGCCCATCACCAGCGCGTTGGTGACGGTGTTGGTGACCGCCATGGTTGGGCAAAGCCCGATGACGATGGCGAAGATGGGGTTCTCGCGCCACAGCCCAGCGCTGAACGTGCTCCAAAGGCTGGGGCCGTTGTCGTGGCTCACGGCTGTTTTCCTTGCGTCGGCGTCGCGCCGGCAGCCAGCGGTTCGGCCCACTGCGCCGCACTGCCGTTGAGGATCTTGACGATAGCCTTGCTGCTGATGGTGGCGCCGGTGATGAAGTCGATTTCGTTGGGCTTGCTCTTGGTGCCCTTCTTCTTGCCGACGATCTCGGGTTTGCTGTCTAGCTTCTTGAAGTTGGCGACGAAGTCGGCGTCTTTGTAGATTTTGTCGCCCAGGCCCGGCGTCTCGCGGCTGTCGAGCACCTCCATGCCGACGATGGTGCCCGCGCCTGGAACGTAGCCGTAGAGCACGCGGATCGTGTCCATGAAGCCGGGACCCTCGGCAGGGATGGCGTAGCCCACCACCTTGCCGGCCTTGTCCAAGCCAGCGTAGGCCATTGGTTTATCCGACGACGCGCCGACCGCGACCTGCGACGCCCTGACCTTGCCGTCGACGCGCTCGTAGGACGCGGCCTTGACTGCGCCTGGCACCACCCGCGTGACGGCAGCCTCCATCGCCGCAGCGCGGTTGGCGGCAATCAGCGGCTTGGTCGACTGGAACACGCCGACCAGCACCAGGCCACTCAGCAGCCCGGCGAGCGTGAGCGTGCCAATCAGCGTCGCAGAGGTCGGTTCCGGGGCGCTCATGCTCAGCCCCCCAAGCGCCGGGGCTGGCTGACCCGGTTCAACAATGGCGTCGCCGCATTCATCAACAAGATTGAGTACATCACGCCTTCCGGCAAGCCGCCGAAGTTGCGGATAAGCACGACCAGAACGCCGACGCCCAGGCCAAAATACCAGGCGCCTTTGGCCGTGACCGGCGTCGTCACCGGGTCGGTGCACATGAACACGGCACCGAACAGCAGGCCACCCGAAGACAGCATGAAGGCTGGCGACGGCGATAGGCCGAACAGCCACAGCACGCCGCTGAACACCACTACCGTCGCCAGCGTCGCCACCGGCAGCCGCCAGTCGAAGACCTTGCGCAACCCCAAAACGACGCCGACCACGACCAGCACGACCGCGGAAGTCTCGCCAAGCGACCCCGCGACGTTGCCGGTGACCAGTGGCAATAGCTCCGTGGTCTTCTGCTCAAACTTGACCAGGCCCAGCGGCGAGGCCGCGCTGACCACGTCGACCGCCGCGTGCAGCATCGGTGGCGCAACGGTGGCCGACTCGATGTGCCAGAAGCCCTGACCCGGCGCCGACCAGGTGGTCATGGTGGTCGGAAACGCAGCCTGTAGGAATGCGCGGCCAACCAGCGCCGGATTGAACAGGTTGTGGCCCAGGCCGCCCAGCACCAGCTTGCCGAGCGCGATAGCCACCGCGGCGCCGAGCGCCACCATCCACAGCGGCAGGGCCGGCGGCAGCGTCAACGCCAACAGCGCACCGGTCAACAGCGCCGAACCGTCGCGCAGCGTGCCGAGACCCTGGCGGTCCGAAAACGCCCACTCGGTCAGCGCCGCAACTGCCGCACCTGTCGCCACCATCAGAATCGCCGTCACGCCGAAGAAGTAGGCAGCCGCCGCGATGACCGGTAGCAAGGCCGCGACGACCTCGTACATGACCCGCGGCGTCGAAATCGGCGCGTGCACGTGGGGTGCGGTCGTCAGCTCGAGGTGGGCGGGCGCGGGGTTCACGCGGCCTCCTGCTGGCGGCGCAAAAGGCCCTTGCCGACGCGCATCAACTGCACCAACGGCAGGTTCGACGGACACACAAACGAGCAACTCGCACACTCGAAGCAGTCACGCAGGTGCAGCGCCTCCAAGTCTTCGGTGCGCTCGTGGCGAACCATCAAAGCCAACCGCTGCGGGTTGAGAAACATCGGGCAGGCGTCAAGGCAGCGCCCGCAACGGATGCACGGCTGCTCTTGCAGCCACGTTGCGGGTTCGGTCAGTGCGAGCACCCCAGACAGGCCCTTGGTCACCGGCACATCGAGGTCTTTTTGCGCCAGGCCCATCATCGGGCCACCCAGAACCACTTGCCGCGCCGTCGGCAGCAGACCGCCACAGTGGTCGAGCAGCTCGCGCAGTGGCGTGCCGATCGGCACCAGCACGTTGGCCGGCCGGGCAATCCCTGGTCCGGTCACGGTGACGACGCGCTCGACCAACGGAACGCCCAAGTCGACCAGATCGGCAATGGCAGCGGCCGTCGCGACGTTTTGCACCGCGGCCTCGACCTCGATCGGCAGCTTGCCGGCGGGCACGCGGCGGTGCACGACGGCGTCGATCAGCATCTTTTCAGCGCCCTGCGGGTACTTGACCGTCAGCTCCACGACCTCGATCGGCGACAGGGCCGGGATGTGGGCGCGCAGCGCGGCGATGGCGTCGGGCTTGTTGGCTTCGACACCGATGTAGACGCGTTCGGCGTGAACCTGCTGCCGCACCAGTTCGGCACCGCGCAGCACCGCTTGCGGCCGCTCGACCATCACCCGGTGGTCGCAGGTCAGGTAAGGCTCGCACTCGCAGCCGTTGAGGAACACGTCGCGGACGCGCTTGCCTTCGGGCACCGACAGCTTGACGTGCGAGGGAAAGGCTGCGCCGCCAAAGCCAACAATGCCAGCGTGTTGCACCCGTTGGATCAGGTCGTCCGCATCGCCCGGCGGGTAGCGCGAGGTGATTTGGTCGGTGAAACGCTGGCTGTCAAACGGGTCGCGGCGAACGACGATGCACAGCCCCGACTTACCGGCCGGCAGCGGCCGGGGCTCAATGGCCGCTACCGTGCCCGCCACCGGTGCATGAAGCGCCGTGCTGACAAAGCCGACCGGTTCCGCAATCAACTGACCGCGTTCTACACGCTGGCCGACACGGACGACCGGCTTGCTGGCGGCGCCGATGTGCTGGCTCAGCGCCAACACGTAGGTGTCGGCAAAGCGCATGCGCTCGATGACTGACGCATGGGTGGCCTCCTTGTGCTCGGCGGGATGCACGCCGTGCGCGAAGGTGGCCCTGGCCGACAAGGGCAGCAGCCGACTCATGCGGCGGCTCCGTTGCCAGGGTTGCCACGACTGGCAGGCGCGGAACGGGCCAGGCGGGCCAATTGGTCGCGCAGGCGTTGCAGCGCGTCTGCCTGCCAGCGCTCTCGCTCGCGTACGAGTTCTGCCGCGAAGGTGGCTGCTGCCTCCGCCAGCGCTTGATCCAGCTCGGCTTTGTGGGCGATGGCGGCCTCGTCGCGCGCAGCCTGCACGGCAGCGGCAAGGTCCGCTTCGGCCGATTGGCCCGCTGCCAGGCGCACTAGCGTTTGTCGGCCATCGTCGACAGCCGCGGCGCTCCGGGTCAGCAGTTCGGCAGAGGGCCACGAGTCGCGCGCCGGCTCCAGCGCAAGGACGGCAGTCAAACTCGGCTGATGACTGTCGATAGCCGCAGCCGCGCAGGCGTACAGGTGGTCGCGGTGGGCGAACGATGTGGACGCGGCGGCGATGTCGCCCGCGGCACGGGCAAACCGCACCAGGTCGACGGGTTCATTGCCATCGCCGTCGCGCAGGTACAGCACGTGCAAAGCGAGGCCACTGGCGAGGGCCCGGCCGAGCCCTGCCAGACCGGCGTCTTGGACCGCAGCACGGTCAGCGAGTACCAGTACCGGCATCGCCGCCGCGCGTTCGGTTTCGGTCAGGTCTTGCACGCGCAGCGAGACGAGTTCGCGCAATTGCAAGTCCGCGTCGGCCGCGTTGGCGAGGGCAATCTGCGCCGCGCGCGCTGCTCGTGCCGCAGCAACCGCTTGCGCCAGCTCAGCCTGCGCGAACCCCACTGCCGCATCAAAGCCGCCCGGTGTCGGGTCGATCCAAACCGGCCCCGTGAACGGGTTACGCGGAAACCGCCCGGCCCAGGCGGCGATCGTCGGCCCGGCGACGACCACGCCATAGCGGGCCTGGCCCCAGCCGGCCGCGCGCGTCAGGCGGTGGCGCATTTCCGCCACCAGACCAGCCGCCTCGGCCAGGCGCCGCAAGCGCGCGACGTCGAGCGAAGTGCCAAGGCCCTGCTCGGCCAGCAACAGGGACAGGGCGCCGAGCGGTGCAGTGCGACCGGCGGTGGCGTCGAGCGCGGCGAGCATGGCCTGAGGATCGCCAGTCGGCGCGGCCGCAGCGAACACCGATCGCGTCGCTTCGTCGAGTTGGGCAGCCAGCGCCTCCAGGTCGCGAACGCGCCGCAGCTGCGCAACGCTGCGCCGGGCCTCGGCGACGGCTGCGAACACGCGCACCGCCAGTCGCTGGCCGGACGCTGCGGCGGCGAAGTCCGCGCCACACAGCGCGCGGTTGGCGTGGCGCGACAGCAGTAAAGCGGCCAGATTGTCTAGACCAGCCCCTTTTGCCGCGTCGATCACGGCGCCAGTTGTGTCCGGTGTCTGGTCCCAGCACAACCACGCTGCGCGGGCCGTCGCCAGCGCAATCTCGACTTGCGGTTGAGCGGTCAGCGCGCCGTCCTGGCAAACGGCGACACAGAGGCCACAGTCCTGGCAGACGCGCGGATCCACAGCAAGTTGCAGCAACAGGCCACTACCGCGACTGCGCGCATGGGCATCGTGAAACAGGCCCCTGGCCACTGCGGGCGGCAAGCGCAGGGCTTCGGCGAGCGTGCGGTTCCATGACGCCTGGGCGGCGGCGCGCTCGTCCCCTTGTAGATTGGCCTTGTCGGCCGCTCCTTCCCAGGCTGCGCGGGCCGCGTCAGTGGTAACAGTTGCCGCGCCGGTGCACGCCAACTCGTCGTCCAGTCGCTGCGCCACCGTCTTGTGCAGGCGCTTGCTGCGGTCGGCGCCCGGGCCGCGCGCGCCTTGCGCCATCGCGCGGTCTGCCGCCGCGTCGAGCCAGGCGTGGCTGCCGAGCGCGACCGGTGCCAGCGCGGCATCGGGGCAAGCCGACCAGCACGCGCCACAGGCGGTGCAGTTGGCCGCCTCGAACGCGGGCAGTTGGGCGCGGCCTGCGCTGCGGTCAAACAGTTCAGCAGAAGCGGCGGGAGTAGTCGAGGCCGCCAGCCACGGATCGAGCTCGCCGACGCCCTCGCCGGCCGCGCGCGGCAGCACGTGTTCGCCCCACAGCCGTGCCAGGCTGCCGCAATCGGCGGCACCGCCCTCGCGATCCGAGCGGTGGCGCAAGGCGCGCTGCAACCACGGATCGGCGGGCGCAGCCACTTGCACCGCGGCCTTGCCATTGCGCGCGACGGCATCCGGGTAGTCGCGGCGTACCGCTTCAATGAGCAGTTCGCGCTGCGGAAAGCTCGAATGCCCCGCCATCGGTCGGGCGCGACGGCTGGGATTCGCCGTCACGGCCTGCACCAGCGGCAGCGCATCGCGACCCGTCAGGGCGCGCAAGCTCGCGCTGCCGGAGGCGGCCAGGGCAAGCCACGCGTTGTCGAACCACTCGCTGCTTGAGTCAGACGCCGCGCGGCGGTCCGCTGCCGCGAAGCCCTGGCCAACGGCAACCGGGTGCCCGCCGTCCCAGCGCGCCGCCAAGCGTGCGCGTTGCCGGCCAAACAACCACGCCTGCGCGGGGGTTGCAGCGTCGACCTCGTCGGTCGGTCGACCGAGCCAATTGGCCAGCACCAACGGATCCAGCGCCTGCCATGCCTGTCCTGTGGCGGCCGCGGCCGTGCCCCGCAGTACCACCAGCACAGGAGCCAGCGTCGCTTCTGCCAACCAGCGAGCTAGCGCCGCGGCGTCGTAGGCCTCTTGGACCGTCGAAGCTCCGAGAACCGCTATGCCGTGACCGGCAAACGCGAGCGCTGGAACGGTTGCGCCGCCGTCGTCGGCTCCATTGGTGTCCGACCACACAGCCACCAGTCCCACATGGCGGCGGCCGGCCTCGCGCAGAGCACCAAATGCCTGTGACAGGTCCTGGTCGGCAAGTCGCAGGGTTGTGCGCTCGCCTGCTGCGGCGCGTGCGACTGCCCGGGCGACGCCACCGGCGGAGGCAGCGACGCTTGTGGCGCCTGCGACGGCGTCCAGTTCAGCCACGGCGGCCGATGCGTTCGATGCGCGCGGCAGCGGTGCGGCTGCGGCGGCAGCGCGATTGACCTCGCCGCCCAGCCAGCTGCGCAGGCGCAGCGCGATGGATTCAGCCAGCCCGGGCATGCAGCCTCCCCAACGACAGCGCACGCAGCGCGACGCGCTTGGGCAGCGCGAACTGCCCCGCCTCGACCCACTGGATGGCGCCAGTCGGGCAGCGCAGCGTCGACTTGACGTCGCTGAACCCGGCCGCGCGGACCACCGCCAGGCCGCCCACCATCTCGATGGCGCCAGCCGGCGCGTCCAGCGCACAGCGCCCGCAGGCATCGCAAGCGACCTGACACATTTCACGCGCCATCGGTCCCGCCAGTGGCGTCGAGCACTGCACCAGGATCTGGTCGCTCATCGGCCGCAGACTGAACAGGCCAAGTGGGCACGCCACCACGCAGTCGTTGCAGGCGACGCACTTGCCGACATCGACCACCGGCAGGCCCTCGCTTTTCATGACGATCGCGCCGAAGTTGCACGACCGCGCGCAGTCGCCCAGGCCCAAGCAGCCCCAAGGGCAGGCGCGCCCACCTGCGGCTACCACAGCGGCGGCGCCGCACGACCCCAAGCCCCGGTAGTCGGCGATGTCGCGGACCGCCGACTTGCCGCCAGCGCAAGCCAACCGCGCCACGCGCTTTTCGTCGCCGCCGGCCTCGACGCCGAGCAGGCCGGCGATGTCGGCGATGATGCCAGCCGAACTGACCGTGCACTTGCCCGGCGCGAGCTTGCCGGCGACCACCTGCTCCGCAAAGGCGCGACAGCCCGGTTGGCCGCAGGCGCCACAGTTGGCGCCGGGCAGCTTGCCCGCGACGTCGTCCACGCGGGGATCTTGCCACACTTTGAGCTTGCTGTTCGCGAGCGCCAACACGACGCCGAAGAACAGGCACAGGCCTGCCAGGATCGCGACGGCGCCGGCGAAGTCGCCCATGGCTCAGTTGAACTTGGCCGCCCGCACGACGACCTCGGCGGTGGCAGTGGCGTCGCCTGGCAGAGGTGCGCCGGGGTGGATGCAACGAGCGGGACACTTCTCTGCGGCGTTGACCAGCTGCAAATACGTACCCTTGGAGAGGTCGCCCAGGTGGGCCTGCTTGTTGGCGTCGTAGACAAACAACAGCGGGTTGATGTTGGTGCAGTCATTGCACGAGGTGCACAGCGCGGTCTCGACGTACGCGTCTTCGGTGACGTCGGCCGGAGCCATTGGTGGCGCCTCGGCGACTGGTGCCGAGACTTCAGATTTCGGCGCAGTGGCTGCGGTATCCGCCCCCAGCTGGGCGGGTGGTTTTGCTGGCACGGACGCTGCGGAGAGATTGCCGACGGCACCCAGGTCCAGGGTCAGCAACGCCCGCGCCAGGCTGTCGAGCGCCGCCGCGCTGGCCTCTTCGCGGGCGCACAGCAGCGCACGCTGGTGTTCCGCTTGCAGGGCCAACTTTTCGGCCGCCGCCGTTGCTGCTGCGTCCGCCCTGGCGTCTGCGACCGCCCGGGCCACGAACGGGTTGTCCAGGCCGGCCAACTCGCGCAGGCACTGCCACCAGCGCGCCTGGCTCTGCACGGCCTGCGCCAACTCGCGCGTCAAAACTGCCCGGCCGACCGTGCCCGCCGCGTCGCGCGCCCACACGAACGGCAACAGCCGGTTGCGCGCCTCTGCGGGCGTCTCGCGCCACAGCTCCAGTTGCACCAGTCCAGCGACTTCGCCCTCGCCCGGCAAGAACCAGAACTGGTCGCGCAGCACTGGCTCAAGCAGCGCCGCGTGCGCGGGTGACCACAGTTCGGCGCCGCCACCGTTGCTGGCATTGGTACCGTGCAAGGGCGGGTTGCCTGCCACGTCGAAGGCGTCGGCCCAGCCCGCGCCCGGCAGGTCCGACCAGCGGAAGCACAGGGTCGCCTGACACTGGTGAAGCAGCGCGGCTTCAAGCCACGGCCATCCCGCCGACCACGGCGGCTCGGCTACTGCCACCACGGCCAGACTTTGGGCTGCGGCAACCTGATTGAGCGTGGCCGTCATGTGCACCGGCTCGGCCACCGCCGTCGCGGCCTGCATGCCGGTGGGCCGGGCCAGCGCCAGCAAGCCCAGTGCACGCCCGACTGCCTGCAAGCCACACGCTGGGTCCGCGCTGCCCGTGTACGTCGCCATCACCCGCACAGGCCGACGCGACCGTTCCAGTTCCGTCAGACCCGGCGCCGCCGCCAGTGCCTCGGCCAAGCCGCGCACCACGGCGACAACCGGCGGCACGAACCGCCAATCGGCTGTGTCAAAGGCCCGCCAGTCCACGAATTCCACCAGCGGGGCAAGGCGATCCTCCCAGCGGCCGCTGCACTCCAGGCGCGCCAGCTCGAAAGCGCCTGCGACGGTCATGGCTTGGCGCGCCAGCTGGTCGAACAGCCCGCGCGCGGCAACAACCGGCTCCGCCGCAACTTCGGTCCGCCAGCCGCGCTGCAGCAGCGCTTGAGGCAGCGGGGCTGTCGCAACTGCAACTGCCACCGGAGTCGGCGCCGCGAGCCACCCATCCAGCGTCGCGATGGCGCGCTCGATGCGCTGGCGCCTTTCGCGCGGCAGGCGTTGGGTGCCGGCCGGCGGCGGCAGCTTGCCCGCCAGTGCGGCAGCATCGACGAGCAGGCCACCGGCGTCGCCAAGCCCAGCCGCCAGCGTTTGCTGCGAATTGCCCGCGGGCCCGTGGCGGTCATCATTGCGCAACAGCTCGCGCAGGTGCGAGACGAGGTCGGTGGTTTCCGCACGCAGTGCCCGGGTCGCATCTGCCGACCTTCGCTCGATCGCCCAAGCCAGCAGCCAAAGCGACGCGTTCGGACCGAACCCCAGCGCCAACGCTCCGGTTGGCACGGCAGTGCGCAGCGTGTCCAGTTCGCGGCTCAAGGCAACGGCACCGTGGTCGCTCACGTCGAACTCGCAGCGCAACCCTTCCAAGGCCGTCCGCATCGCATCAGCAAGCTCAATGGGCTCGCCCGTGTCAGGCAAACTGCGCGCGACCGCACGAACGACCCTGGGCAGGTGGGCACGCAGCAGCGCCGCCTCTGGCAGTTGGCGTCGCAGCCACGCCATGCAGCGTTCGACCTGACCGTCCGCCGCCACCACCAAAGGCCAGTCTGCGAAAGCCCGCTCAGGCTTGGCCAGCTCGTCGAGCAACCGAGGAAACAGCGCCCCAGAAAGTCCGGACATGCCTGCCGGCGCGCTGCGGGACAAATGGAAGACTCGCAAGTCGTCGCGGCTGATCATCGGCAGTTGCGCCGTGGTCTGGCCAGTTGGGGCGGAGGCGGAAACGGACGCAGTCATCACGGTGGCCTCCGGCGGTCAGATGAGGAAGCGGTCGATCGCCGCATCGACGGCCCGCACGCGCGCTTCTGGCGTCAGGTCGACCCCCGCGGCTGAAAA
>SXRM01000296.1 GCA_005792545.1 Pseudomonadota bacterium
CCGTCCGTTGTTTGAGATAGCCGTGCGAGACGTACAGCCACACGTCGCGGCACAGGTCGATGAGCACGTTGCTGGCGGCACGCGTGAGATCCAGCCAGCGCGCAAGGCTGTCGCCCGGCTCGACTTGGGTCGTTGCGGAGTTGCGGACAAAGCCCAGCGACTCGACCAGCCGCCGTTCGTGCTCGCGCCAGTCGATCTGCGGCGCCGCAGCAACCATCGCCGCGTAGTTGCCGGTTGCGCCATTGCACTTGCCGCTAAAGCGGTGGCCCGACAAATCGCGCAAATGCGGAAGCAGGCGACCGACATAGACCGCCACCTCTTTACCAAACGTTGTCGGCGTCGCCTGCTGGCCGTGGGTGCGGGCCGGCAGCGGTATATCCGCCCAGCGTTCGGCCAGGGTGCATAGGTCGCCGACCAGCGCGCGCCACAACGGCACTTGATGGTTGTCTATATAGTCGCGACAGCACAGCGACCACGCCAGGTTGTTGACGTCTTCGCTGGTCAGGCCGAAGTGAATGCGATTTGGGTTGTCGAAGCCACACTTGTCGCGCAGGAACACTTCGCAAGCTTTGACATCGTGGCGCAACGACAACTCCAGTTGCTTGATATTTGCATAGTCGTCGTCGCTGAATGACTCGACAACTGTCAAGGCGCTTTGGCGCTGCGCATCGGTCAGCGGCCCGAATACGGCGTCCAATGCCAACGCATGGTGGACCTCGACCGCGATGCGGGCCTTCATCAGCGCAAATTCGCTGAAATGGTCGCGCAACGGTCCCATCAACGCCCGGTAGCGGCCGTCGAGCGGGCTGAGCGCTGCGCCCATCGCAGCGAATTCGTCGCTCATTGCCCCCGCCCTTTGGCGCGCACATCGGCGTCGTCTGAGGCCAACGCGGCGCGCACACCCTCGACCTCGCGCAGCAGCAAGGCCCGCAACCGCGGCAGGTTGAGCGACCGCACCGCCGCTTGCGCCGCCAACGCCGGCTTGACCACCGTAGCTGCTGGGACGTGCCGCGGCATGCGCAGCGAGCTGTGGATGTTGACCAGGTAGTCCGCGTCATCTTTGAAAGGCGGGCAGTTGATGACCGGTAAACACGTGCCGGCCGCCAGCGCGCCGCCCAGCCCATTGCTTTCGCCAGCAATGGCCACGATGCACCCCGGCTCCAGCGAGTGGTTGTACTCGACCAGTGCCGCTACCGCGCGGTCGCCGTTCTTGTGCGCCGACAACACCCGCAAATCGACGAACACACCGTACTTGCGCACGTCGTGGGCGATGCTCTCGGCATGGGCCAGGTCGGCGCGTGAGCCCATCACCATTGCCACGTAGCCATCGCGCAGCAGGCCCGCCGCCACCAGGTTGTCATAGAGGCGCCGCTGCGGATCGCGCGAATCGGTCGTCAGCGGCGCGCCCGTCAGCCGCTGGTAGAGCGCGGCATAGCGCGCGGCAGTCTCTCGGACGACGTCGGCAGGCAGGTCGAGCGGCAGGCGACCGTCGACGGCGTTGGCGCGCATCCACTTGCGCACGAACTCCTTGTCGTAGCTGCCCACCGTGGCGGGACTCGCTTTCCAAGCCTCGTGGTCGAAAAAGCGCGAGGAATCCGGCGTGTGGATCTCGTCGATGAGCACCAGCCTGCCGTTGCACAGGCCAAACTCGTACTTGGTGTCGGCGAGCAGCAGGCCGCGCTCGGCCGCGAACGAGGTGCCAAACGCGAACAGCGCGCGCGATGCACGGTCCATTTCGGCGTACACGGCGTCGGTGACCAGACCTAGGGCTACGCACTCAGCGGGCGTCACCTCGCGGTCGCTGTCGTCTTTGGTGGTCGGCGTGACAATCGGCTCGGGCAGTTGCGCGTTCTCGGTCAGGCCTTCGGGCAGTTGCACGCCGCTGAACGTCCGCCGGCCAGCCTTGTACGCCCGCCACAGCGTGCCGCAAATCGCCCCGCGCACCACCATCTCGACGCGGATCGGCTCGCATTCGCGGACCACCATCGCCTGGCCGTCGGGCACCGACAGCACGTGGTTGGCGACGATGCCGGCCGTGCGCTCGAACCAGAAAGCCGCCAGGCGGTTGAGGATCTCGCCCTTGCCAGGCACCGGCGTCTTGATCTTCAAGTCGAATGCGCTGATGCGGTCGGTCACCACAATCAGGCGTCGCTCGGCGTCCAGCGCAAAGCTGTCGCGCACCTTGCCGCGGTGCAGCAGCGCCAATTGCGGCGTGTAGACCTTGTCGATAAAGGTCGGCGGGGTCCAGGTATTCATCGGTCGATCCTAGTGTTTGAAGTGGCGAATGCCCGTAAAGAAAAGGTGCCCTTCGACGGCGTTGCAGGCGGCGATGACTTCGGGGTCACGCAATGAACCGCCGGGCTCCAGCAGCCAACGAATGCCCGCGTCGAGCGCCACCTGCGGGCCATCGGCGACCGGAAAGAACGCGTCGGAGGCGAGCACACACTGGGACAAGTCCGCGCATTGCTCAGCGAGATTGGCGCGCGCCTGTGCCACCGCCAGCTCGGTCGACTTGACGCGGTTCGGCTGGCCGGCGCCCATGCCCACCAGCTGCAGCATCTCGCCCTGCCGACGCGCGATGGCAATCGCATTGGACTTGAGGCAGCGCGCGGCGTGCATCGCGAACTCAAACAGCGGCTCGTCGATGACGCGATGAGCGATGCTGGTCTTGCACTGCCAGCCGTCGTGCAGCGCCACGTCGTCGTCTTGCACCAGTAGCCCGGTCGACAGCCAGCGCTTCTTGCGTGCCTGACCGCTGCGTCGGTCGGACAGCTGGAGCGCGCGCAGGTTCTTGTTGTGGGCGAGCAGCGCGATGGCCTCGTCGGCAAAGCCGGGCGCCGCCACGATTTCGACGAACTTGCGGCGCGCCTTGTCGGGCAGGTCCAGGTGCCGCAGCATCGCCGCCGTCACCTGACAGTTGAACGCGATGACAGACCCAAACGCGGACACCGGGTCGCCGGCCCATGCCAGGCCCAAAAGCGCGTCGACATCCGGGCCGGACGCGAGGCCGCACGGATTCTCGTGCTTGACCACCGCACAAGCTGGTTGCGCCAGCACCGCAACTGCCGCCCACGCCGCGTCGAGGTCCACGAGGTTGTTGTACGACAGTTCCTTGCCGGCGAGTTGTGCGATGTGCACGCCATCGGGGTCAGGCAGGAACGTCGCCCATTGGTGCGGGTTTTCGCCGTAGCGCAGCGGCGTGGCGCCCAGCTGTTCGGCGATCAAGGCATCGTAGCGCGCCGTCAACGCAAACGCCGCAGCCATCCAGGCCCGCCGCTGCGCCAGCGTGGTGCTACCGGTCGCCTCCAGCGCCTCCATGAAGTCCGGGTATTGGTCGGGTCGGCACAGCACTGCGACATCTTTGAAGTTCTTTGCGGCGGCGCGGATCATGGTCGGCCCGCCGATGTCGAAGTACTCGATGAGCGCCTGGTCGCTGAGTCCGATGCCCAGATTACCCGCGAAGTCATAAAGATTGGCGACCACCAGGTCGATCGGCGCGATGCCCAGCGTCGCGGCCTCGGCGGCGTCGCGGTCGCGGTCGAAAAGCAGCCCAGACGCGACCTGGAAGCTCAGCGTCTTCATACGGCCGCCGAACGCCTCGGGATTGCCCGTGATCTTGGAAATGTCCGTGACCGGCAGGCCTTCGGAAAGCAGCGCCTTGGCCGTGCCGCCGGTCGAGATGAGCTCGACGCCGCAAGCGTGCAGGGCGCGGCCGAGTGCGGCGATGCCGGTTTTGTCGGTGACGGAGAGCAGCGCGCGGCGGATCGGCAGTGGGCGGGTGGGCATTTGGAGACTCCTTTACCGACCGACTTCGGCAGCGTGGCGCGTTGCCGCTTCGACCCACGCCCGAAAAAACGCCTGGCCCGTCTGGGTCGCTTCGTCGTTGTCTTCGCCCCGCCGTTGGCGGCCACCCCAATCTGGGTGGTTGACAAACGTCAAGTAGGCCTCTGGATGCGGCATCATGCCAAACACCTGGCCGTCTTCGCTCCACAGTCCAGCCGTAGCCAGTTCAGCGCCATTGGGGTTGGCCGGCTCCGTCGTCGCCGGACCACCGTCCGCTTCGAGGTATTGCAGGCCAATCAGGCCCTTTTCCTGACACAGGTCGCGCAGCTCGGGGCTGCCGAATACCAGCCGACCTTCGCCGTGCCGCACCGGCAGGTCGAACTCGCGCTCGCCTAGGTTGGCAAGGCTCATGCCTGCCGACCGACACCGCACCCAGCGGTCGACAAAGTGCCCGCACAGGTTGGCCGCGAGCGCGACCTGCTGCACGAACTGCCCGCCGATGTTGGGCACCAGCCCGGCGCGAACCAGGATCTGAAAGCCGTTGCAGATGCCGATGATGCGACCGCCGCGCCCGAGGAAAGCTGAGACCGTGTCGAGCACCCGAGTGCCGTCTTCCAAGCGCCCCAGCCGAATTCGGTTGGCAAACACCTGGCCCGATCCGAGGTCGTCGCCGTACGAGAATCCGCCCGGCAGATGCAGAATGGCGAAGCCGTCCAGGCGCACGGCGCCGCTCAACCAGTCGCTTGCATGCGCGACCACAGGCTCGGCACCCGCCAGTTGCCAAGCCGCCGCCGACTCTTCTTCGCAGTTGAAGCCAAGTCCGCGCAGGACCAGCACACGTACCACGGGGCCCCCTACCATAGTGGTGTCCGCCATGCCGCGGTCAGCTCGGCCACGGTCAGCGCGCACAGACTTTCGGCGCCATTGTCCAGGCGCAGCGAAGGATCCGCGCTAACCTGGCCCAAGCGCACGGCATCGCGGCCGAAAAGCATTTCAAAAGCAGCAACGTGGTGAGGGGCGACGCTGACCAGCAAGCGGCTGTGGCTCTCTGCGAACAGCACCGCGGCAATGGGTTGACTGTCAGAAAGTTGACAAACGTCAATCCAAGCGCCGCGACCGCCGCCGATAGCGCACTCAGCGAGTGCGACCAGCAGGCCACCATCCGAAAGGTCGTGACTCGACGCCAGCAGCCCAGCCGCGTGCGCCGCCATCATCTTTTCATAGACACGGCGCGCATCGCCCAGCCGCACTTGCGGCACTGCGCCGTGCAAGGCCAGGTCAGGCCCGCCGCAGAGCCGCAACCAATCGCAACCGCCAAGCTCGTCATAGGTGGCACCCACTTGGTAGACCACGTCGCCCACGGCCTTCCATTCGCTGGTCACCGTCCGGCGTACATCGGCGACGCGCGCCACCAGCGTGAACAGAACCGTTGGCGGCACGCTGATCTTGTGTCCCTCGGAGACAAAGTCGTTCTTCATCGAGTCTTTGCCCGAGGTCATCGGCACATCGAAGTACACCGCGCAGTCGTAGAGCGCCTCGCACATGCGCACCAGCTTGCCGAGCTTGAGCTTGCCGTCTGGATTGGCGACCGCATCAAACGCGCTATTGGGCACGCAGAAGTTGTCGCAGCCGGACCACGACGGCGCCTCGCCCGCCACCGGCAGCCGCGCACCGACGCTGATGAGCGACCGCACCGCTTCGTCAAACGCGCCGGCCGCCATCGCATAGGGGTCGAGGTCGCCAAACTTGGGGCAGATCCCACTTGCGACCGCGAGGCCATGCCAGCCATCAAAACTGGCGCGCACCACCGCAGCATCTTGCGGCGCCAGGCCCGTAGGGCCCATCAGCGGCTTGATGACAGTCTTGCCCTTGACTTCGTGGTCATAAAGTCGGACCACGGCCTCGCGACAGCAGATGTTCGGGCTGGCCAGCAGCCGCAGCAGCATCGGGCCGGCGTCCAGCGTCAGTTCCGGATTGGGCAGAGCAGGGTGGTCGGTCCACTCCGCCTGCAAGTACCGAGTCGGCACGCCGTCGTGCAAGAAGGCCAGGTCCAAGTCTGCAAGCGTTGTCTCGCCAAAGCGCACCACCAGCCTTCCCGAGTCATCGAACGCGCCGATGTCGGTCGCTTCGACGCCCCGCCGCTGTGCCAGGGCCACAAGCGCAGCCACATCCCCGGGCCGGACGGCAAGGGTCATGCGCTCTTGTGACTCGGACAGCAGGATTTCCCACGGTTGCAGCCCGGCATACTTGAGCGGGACGCGCTCCAGGTGCAGCAGCGCGCCGCCCGGGCCTTGCGCCAACTCGCCGACCGACGACGACAGACCGCCCGCGCCATTGTCGGTGCAGCCCGAAACCAGCCCGAGCGCGCAGGCTTCGGCAAGCAGGTCGCTGGCCATTTTCTGGACGAACGGGCTGCCGATCTGCACCACTGAACCGGACACCTTGTCGTCTAAGGCTCCGGAGCTGAAGGTTGCGCCGTGGATGCCGTCTCGGCCGACCCGACCGCCGATGACCACGATGCGGTCGCCTGGCCGGATGTCTTTGTGCCAACTCTCGCCGTTCGGGTACTGCTTGGGCAGAATCGCCCCGGTGCCGCAGTAGACCAGGGGCTTGCCGGCAAAGCGGTCGTCAAAAAGCAGGGCGCCGTTGACTGTGGGCACGCCGGACTTGTTGCCAGCTTGCTCGACGCCATCGACGACGCCGCGCGCGACACGCATCGGGTGCAACTGGCCGCGCAACAGCGGCTTGGCGTAGTCGGGCGACCCGAAGCACAGCACGTCGGTGTTGAACAGCAGCCGCGCGCCGCCCTTGCCAGTGCCAAACGCGTCGCGATTGTTGCCGAGCACGCCGGTCATCGCGCCACCCACCGGGTCCAGTGCCGATGGCGAGTTGTGGGTCTCGACTTTGAGCGCGAAGTAGTGGTCGGCGTCGAGCTCGACCAGGCCGGCGTTGTCCGAGAACACCGTCACCATCCAGTCCTGGCCGATCGCCGCGTACTTGTCGCGGATGCGCTCGGTGGCGCCGCGAATGAAAGTCTTGAACAGCGACCGCACGGTGCGCGGCTGGTCGTTGTGGACCAGCGAAATGGTGGCGTTGAACTCCTTGTGTTTGCAGTGCTCGGACCACGTCTGGGCGAACACCTCGACCTCACACTCGGTCGGCAGGGCCGGCATGGCGCGGGCGAGGCGGTCGGCCGCCACCTCGTCAAAGTGGTCGCGGATGGCGCGCAGTTCCGCAGCGTCCAGGTGCCAGCAACCCGCTTTGGACAGTGCCAGCACCGCGTCGTCGTCGCCGTGCAGGTCCACGGTCTGCTGGGGAGTCGGCGGATGGTCCACGAAAGCCGGCGCGGCAATTGCAGTCGGCAGCCCGGCGCCCCAGGCCAAGTGGTCCACCAACGGATTTCCGAGCGCGGATGCCAGCTTGCGCAGGTCGCCGTCGGCCAGTTGCCGCTGCAACAAGTACAGCCGCTGCGCAAACACGCACTGCTGGCCATCGCGCAGGCGCGGCTCGTCCCAAGCCAGCGCCAGCGCCAATTGGGCGGTGCGGCCTTCGTCATCGGTGACGCCGGGCAGACGCGCAGTCGTCACGAAGGCGCCGCTGTGGACGGGCAGCACGTCGACCGCCACCGTCTCCAGCACCGCGTCGGCCAGCACCAGCGGCGCGGCGCGGGCGAGTTGCTCTGCGGTTCCAGGCAAGTCGATGGCATAGACTCGCGCGACCCGTACGGCGCCAGTCTCGATGCCCAGGTGACGGGCTTGCACGCGCACGCGTTCGCCGGTTACGTCGCGTTGGTCCGGGCGCACCAAGACGGCCACGAAATGGGCGGCAGCGCGAGTTGCCATCGCTAACCGACCTCAAATCGGAGGGTTTCATTGGGCAGCTTCAGCTCGATGCCGGGCGCAGGGGTAATCCGGCCGGCAACGCGCGCGGCAAAGCCCCGCTCATTGGCGAATGCGGCGACCGCTTCGGCATCGGCGGCGCCGACGGTGACCAGAAAGCCGTTGCCCATGTTCCAGTACTGCCAGGCGGCGGCGCCGTCGAAACCAGCCAGTGCCTGCGCGGACGTCATCGCCAGCGTCGGTGCCCACAGGTCATCCAGACTGGCGCCCAGACCGGAGGCCTTGAGTGTCCGGCCAAATTTGCTGGGGATGCCACCACCCGTGATGTGCGACAACCCATGAAGGTTAAAGCCAGTTTCGCGCAGCGCGACCACCAGCGGGCAGTAGATGCGGCAGGGGTCGAGCAACCACTGGCCCCAGGTGCGGTCGTCGAGCGCCACCTCGTGCCAGCCGTCGCCGTGGCGCGCCCCGAGTGCCCGTCGCAAGGCCGAAAAGCCGTTGCTGCGAAACGAGGTGCTCTGCAGGGCCACGACGGCGTCGCCCGGTCGGACCGCGCTGCCGTCGACAGGCTGCCAGCCGCGGCGGAACAACCCTACTGCGGTGGCGCACCAATTGAAGTGCATGCCGGCGCCCCAGCCGCCGATGCGGCTGCCCAGTTCCGCGATCTCACCGCCGACCACCGCAGTGCCCGCTTGCCAGGCCGCGTCGTGCAGGCCCTGCATCAGTCGATCGATGGTTCGCGAATCCACCACGTCGACATCGAGCGTATTGGTCAGCGCGACCGGCTCTGCGCCGTTGGCCGCCAGGTCATCGACGACCATCGCCACTAGGTCCAGGCCCAGAGTGTCGTAGCGCCCCAAGCGCTCGGCCAGCTCGATCTTGGTGCCAATGCCATCCGAGGTGACGGCGACGTTGTCGCCAAGGCCTTGCAGCCACGACGAAAACTGGCCGACCTTGGCGGCGACGGGCCGACCCGCCTTGTCGTCGCGCACGGCCCAGGTGCGCTGGGCCCACCCGTAGGCGATGGCGCTGGCGTCGTCTTGTTGGCGCAGGTCTTGGGGCACGGAACGCTCGAAATGCGCGCAATTGCGAATGGTTGCTAACGCCGTGTCGAAACGGTGTCCAGCGCGGGGCGCGGATTTTGGGCCTGTGGACCGCCCGCGGCAAGGGCAAATCGGGTCTGTTGCACAGAGTTCACAGGATGGCGGCAGGGCGGCGCGAACGTCAGCGCACGCGACCAGTCCAAATCTCCCAGAGCGGCGCGCCGCCCGGATCGGTCAACACCAGCGCGCGCCGAGGCTCGTGCAGACGTTCTTGGACCGACGACCGCAGGCGACCAGCGGCCAGCACTATTTCTGGTGGCAATAACGACGGCGCAAACACCGACGGCGCGTACAGCGGCACGACGACCAGGCGGTCGGCGGACAGGTCCGGCCACTTGCCGTTGGTTGCCCACACCAGGCGGTGGCGGTCGTCGGACGCGCGTGCCGGCGGCCAGCCCAAGGTCTGCTGGCCAAACTGGTCGTGGGCGACCAGGGTATATGCGGCACCACCGCTCGCCACTGCCGCCGCTCGCCACACCGCCTCGGACTGCGCTTGGATCTGGCCCGATGGTCCGCGCACGCTGCGAAAGCCACGCCAACCCCCGCCGGCGTCGGCCACAAGCAAGCCGCAGTCTGGCCCGGCACTCGATAACGCGGCGCTTGCTCCCGCCGCCGTCGGCAGTGCCGCAACGGCAACCAGCCCAGCAGCAAGCCAAGCCTGGCGGCCCGGCGCCTCTGCCAACCGCGCAACCAGCAGCCAGGCCGGAGCCAGCGCCACGAACAGGTAGCGCTCGGCGTCGATGGTTGGCAACCACCAGGTGCGCGTAGGCAGCAACAACAACGGCAGGCCGATCACCGCCACGCCAAGGCCGACCACGAAATGCCACGGAGCGGGCCGATGCTGGCCGCGCGTCGCCGCCCAGACCAAGGCCGCCAGCCAGACCATGCGCAGGGCCCATGTGGGATCAACCGGCCAGGCGCACGGCCCGAGCGCAAAGTGCCGCAGTGTCCCCAGACCCGTCAGGCCGTCGGCCGCGACGGCCAGATAGTGCGCAGCGCGGCTGGCTACGTCCTGCGCCGGAGCCTCCGCAGCCGTCCCCGTCGTCGCCTGAGCAACCTCCAGGGCGCCGACCAGCAGCGGCCAGGCGTGGGCGAGGACTCCAATGAGCGCGAGCCACGGACCCGGGGTCGCCAGGTGACGCCGATGCTCCGGCACCAGCAGCCATAGCGCACACGCAACCAGCGGCAGGCCGCCGAGCGGTGAGAAGTGCAAGCCAAGCACCAGCAGCTGTCCGGCCGCGACCAGCGCAGCCGCGCGCCGCCAGGGAGGCCCGATCTGCAACGCGGCCAGCCAGGCCAACGGTCCAGCCAGCGCGACGACCAGTCCCAGCGCATAGGGCACTGCGGCAACGCGCGTCCACGCCACCGGCCATGGATGCAGGGTCAATAGCGCGACCAGCAGGACCGCGCCGCGGCGAAAGCCCACTTGCCGGGCCAGCACGTAGACCACGCCCACGCCAGCCAGAAACGCCAACGCGAGCGCCGTGCGGGTCGCCCCAAACGTCGGGCCAATTAGGCGTACGCCCAGCGCCAACAGGTGCGCAAAGGTGGGCGGAACGAACGCCGCGTCGGCAGACAGCTTCGGCACTTCGCCGCGCGCCGCAGCATCGGCGAGCGTCAGCCAGTTGGTCTCGTCGCCGGCGGGTGAGGGCAGGGCGTCGTTGAGCGGTAAGCGCAAGGCCGCGCCAAGCGCAAGCAGCAGCAGCGCGAGGCTGTGGACACGCCAGTCCATTCGCGCTGTCGGTGCGGGTGTGGTCACCAAGACGTCGCTGCCCCGGCCCGGTTGCGAGCCTGCACGGGCAGGATGCTACGCGCGCACGAAGTGGGCAACCACTGCGCGCAAGCAAGGCCACTATGCGCAGGTGCAGAACTGCGGTACCAGCTTGGGCCACAAGAGGCGACAGGGCGAGCAGAACATCCGCGGTACTTGCCGTTGCGCCCGTTCTGAACGGGAAGGGCCGAAGCGCTGCCTAGTCCCCAACCCCCAACTCATCTGCGCCCACCCCCAAAAGCAGTTCGTTCTCCACCGCGTCGTGCCGGCGCAGCCGCTCCACCAGCCGCGCCGTGCCGGCCACCAGGCCCGCTGGCGTATCCGCCGCGACCTCGGCCAACAAGCCCTCCAGCAAGCGCAGGATGATCAGGTGTTCTGCAACCAAAGCGGCCAGTTTGGGCGCCGCGTGCGGCATCTGCCGCGCCAGTTCGTCAAATCCGCCGCCCGCCTCTTCGTGGGCAAAGTGAGCAACCAGATCGTCGCGCAGGACATCCAAGCGCTCGGCCAGGTCGCAGCGCCAGTGGCCCGCCTCGTCGTCGTCCACCGGCATCGCCGTGGCGCAAGCCCACAGCGCGTCCAAGTGACTACGCAAGCCCCGATGCTGTTCAACGATGGAGTCGGAAGCGGCGGCGGCGATTGGTGAGATGGGCAGCGTGGCGGACATCGGATCCTCCCGCGGTGGGCCGCGCAAGGTCGCGGGACCGCTGCGGTCAGGCTAGCGGCGGGGGCACAGCCGGTCAACGCGCGTATGAGGGCACGGCTGGTGCGCAATCATTTGATGTTCCAGCGGTTATCTGATTTTCTGCGAAGCGACCGGACTGCCGCTGTGTCACGCGGGGGCCACAGCAGGGGCATTGAACTACCGGCCAGGGCTATCGCAAAGTCGGCTTTCCCTGTGTTGGGTGCGGACAGGGTTCCATCCCTGTCCCTTTCAGTCGCGCGATTACACGTTGCCCGGACAGGCACAGAGGCCTGTCCGCACCCGAAAACCTGGATCTTGCGATTGCCCTGAACTACCGGCCTTGCCCCATTGACACCGCAACCGCGCTTTTGCACAATGCGCGCCCCGCCGGCCGGCTGTGCGCCGACCGCTGGCGAAATCACATCCATGCGCGCGTAACTCAGCGGTAGAGTATCACCTTCACACGGTGGGAGTCATAGGTTCAAATCCTATCGCGCGCACCAGCAACCCGGCCCCGTTCGCCGCAAGCGCCCGCACAACTTCAGGTTGTCTGCGGGCGTTGGCGTTTTTGGCACAGTGCTGCGCTCAGTCGCAGTCTGCCGACGGCGCGTGACGCGCATGACCGCCCAGAAGGTGGCGCCGCAGGAACTGCTCGACGTCCGCGATCAACACCGGCGCGTGCTCCAGCACTGTGTAGTGGGTGCCTCCTGGAAAGACCTTCATCTTGCTGTGCCGGATCTGCGCATGCATCTGCGCTGCGCGATCCAGCGGCGTCAGCACATCGCGGTCGCCTGCCACCACCAGCGTCGGAATCTCGATGTCGGGCAGCAGATCCGCCGCTGAGTGGTCGGCAGCGCAGCGGATGATGTCGGCGACCATGGTCAGGTCCAGCTCGCTGAAAGCCGCAATGACGCCGGCCACATAGGCGGGATCGCCACCATCAACAATCCTAAGCGCTTGCGCCGCCTTGGCCGCCAGCGGGTGACGCATGAACGCGCTCGCGCCGCGATTGAGCCACTGCCCGGACTGCGACAGGCCGCGCACCACCCGCGGAAGGACCGCTTGCGCACCTGGGATAGGTAGCGCCGATTGCAGCGGCCGCTCGTAGGTGCCACACAGCAGCACCAGTGCGGCGACATCCGGCGTCCGCAGGCGATAGGTCTCTAGCGCGATCTGAACGCCCAGGCTCCAGCCGCCGAGCACGACCGATTGGCCCGACCATTGCAAAGCGTCGAGAATGGCCACCGCGTCATGGGCATGGTCGACGACCGCGCGGCGGTCCGGCGCTGGTGTCCCCGACTGATAGCATCCGCGCATGTCCCACGTCGCGATCTCGGCGACGCCGCGCAGGCCATCGACCCACGGCTGCCAGACCACCGGCGGTGTGCCCAAGCCCGGCGCAAGCAACAGCCGCAGCGGGCCGTCGCCAGCCACCTGACCGCGCAGCGTGAGGCCATCGCGCGACCGCACCGAAAAACTGCGTGCGTTGGGATGGAGCAGCGGCACGTAACCCCGGGCGCGAAACCGTCAGCGCTGGGCAGGATGCCGCAAATTCTGGATGTTTGGCAACCGCTTGCCGGGTTTACAGCGACCGCACCAGCTGGTCGATGAGGCCGACGCCGTAGCCAGTCGCGCGGTTGTCCACGAACGCGGGCCCGGCGAGGTCGATGTGGCACCAGCGCAGGTCCAGGTCGTCAATGTGCATGTAGATCCACAGCCCCGAAGCCGATGACGAGGCGTTGGTGCGGTCGGCCACCGAGTTGCGCATATCGGCGACGGCGCTCTTGTACTCCGACGTGTGCAGCTCGGGCGAGTACAGAATCGGCATGCAGTGGTCGCCCGACGCAAGGCCCGCCGCAATCGCCGCGGTCTCCAATTCACCGTCGTTGGTCACGATCGCGGCGTGGTATTTGCCAGTCGCAAACAGCTGCGCCCCGGTGAGCGTAGCCGCGTCGATGAGCACTTTGGGTCGGAACGTCCGCGCAATGTACGAAGCCGCATCGGCCACGGCAATGCGGCCCTCAGCGTCGGTGTTGTTGACCTCCATGGTCTTGCCGCTGTGCATCTCGATGATGTCGTCGGGCCGGTAGGCGTCGGGGCCGATGGCGTTTTCGGCCATCGCCAGGCCCAGGATGATGCGCTTGCGGATACCGCTGCCGGCCAGCGTCAAGAAGGCGCCGAGCATCGCCGCCGCGCCGCCCATGTCGCACTTCATCGTCAACATCCGGGTCTCGGCGATCTTGAGGAACAGGCCACCGGTGTCATAGACCAGCCCTTTGCCAATGAGCGCAATCGGCTCGCCCTGGGCGTCCGGCGGATCGTAGTCGCAGATCACCAGCCGCGGCGCTGCCATCGCGCAGCGGCCGACCGCGTGCAGTCCGCGCAGGCCATGCGCCAGCAGGTCGTCGCCGACCATCGAGGTCGTGGTCACGTGCGCCAGACGATCCACCGCGCGGCGGGTCTCGTTCTCAAACGCAACGGTGTCCAGGTCGGCCGTCGGCATATCGACCAGGCGCTGGGCCAGTCGAGTCGCCTGACCCGCCGCCGCAATCGCGTCGAGATGAGCCGTCACCGCACCCTGAGTCGTGGTGCACAGCACCGCAACCGGGTGCACAGGCGGCTTGCTCGCAGTCTTGCGGGTGAAATGGGGGTAGGCGCGGCACACGCCCAGGTACGCACCCATTGCGTGCGCGCTATCGCGTAAGCCGAGCAGAATTGCGACTTTGCCGCTGTCTGGCCGCGCGGTGCCGCGCAGCGCCAGATGCAGTTCTAGGGCCCGGGTCTCGGACAGGTGGCGCGACACCTTGTCGTAGAGCGGCACCAGCACCAGCGAGCGCGGCTGCCCATCAGCCAGTGGCAGCAACGTCGAGACGCTGCCGCCCATCGAGGGCTTGGCGTCCGCTGCCAGCCGAGCTGCGGCGTCGCGCACAGCCGTCGGCAGCCCGGCCAGCGGCCAGCCGTCGATCAGATCTGCGCGCCGGGCAGCGACGACAAGGGTCTGTGCATCTTGCAGCAGCGACGACAGGTCGGCGACGACGGACAACTGGGGCATCGGGGACTCCGCGGGGCGGCAGGGAACCGGGCGAGGTCGCACGCGCAAGCCAAGGCGCAAAATCGCCTGCGCGCGGCCCGCCGGTTAGGGCATGAACAAATAACTCAGTCGACCTCGGCAAATCGCGGATCGGCGAGTTGACCTGCAAAGACGCGAGCTTGCGACCCACCGAACCAGCAAATGGATCCAGCGAAGAACCGCGTGGATTCCTCACCGGCCCCTCGGCCAGAACTGCGAACAGCGGCTTGGATTCTGGTGGACCTGAGGGGGATCGAACC
>SXRM01000297.1 GCA_005792545.1 Pseudomonadota bacterium
CGTCGCGACCTCCGCCACGGGCTGTGCGCAGTGGGGGCCGAACGGCAATCAGTGCGTGTTCATCCACGCGGCGGTCGACTGGCCGTATAGCGCAGGCGTCATCGCCATGACGGTCTTGACCGCGCGAACCGACACAGGGGTGCTTGTCGACGCCGACATCGCGCTGAACGACGCGGCGTTCGCGTTTTGCCTACAATCCTGTCCGGCGGACCGGATTCATCTGGAGGCGGTGTTTCGGCATGAGGCCGGGCATTTCGTTGGCTTGGACCATAGCGCCATGCCGACCGCAGTGATGCACGGCGTGCCGCCCAAAGTCATCGCCAAACCGAAGCCGATGACCGACGACGACGTGGCTGGCTTGTGCACCGCCTACGCCGACGAAGTGACGCCGGTCAGCTGCGCGCAGCCCGTCGCGACAACAGTCATGCCGCCAGTCGGCGCAAGCAAATCTGGAGACGGCGGATGCAAGACCGGCCACGCCAGACCTGGCTGGCCCTGGCCGGTTGTGTACCTCTGCCTTGCGGCACTGGGGTTGAGGCTGGTACGCCGGCGGAAGGCAGACGTCACAGGCCTCCGCCTCGCCTTGCGGGCGCCTGATTCCGCTCGCTCGGACATCAAATGTCGACACCCTCTTATTGCGGCGTGCAGGACATGCCATCGCCCGTCCAACCTGGCTTGCAGCTGCAGGTAAAGCCGCCTGGCTTGTTTGCGCAAACCCCAGCAGCGTGGCAGCCGGCGGTGCCAAGCGCGCACTCGTCGACATCGTCGCACAGCAGCCCGTCGCCGATGTAGCCCTTGGCGCAAGTACACAAGTAGCTGCCGTCGGCGTTCTTGCATTGGGCGTTTGCATCGCACACAAACGCTCCAGCTGCACACTCGTCGACGTCGCTGCAGACCTTGCCGTTGCCGACAAATCCCGCCTTGCACGCGCAAGCATAGCTCGCGACAAGATTTTTGCACTGCGCGTTGACGCTGCATGTGGCCGAGCCCGCTTTGCACTCGTCGAGGTCGGCGCAATCCAAGCCATTGCCGATATAGCCGGCGTCACAGGTGCAGCTGAAGCTGCCGTTGCTGTTCTTGCAGGTCGCCGCGGCGTGGCAGGCGGCCTTGCTGCTGGCGCACTCGTCGATGTCGACGCAATCCGTGCCGTCCATCGCGAACCCGGGCTGACACTTGCAGGCAAACGAGCCGACCGTGTTGGTACAGTCGGCAAACAGGCCGCACGGCGCGCTGGCCAGCTTGCACTCGTCGATGTCGGTGCAGGACTTGCCGTCACCGCTAAAGCCGGGCTTGCATGCACACACGTAGCTGCCGGCGGTGTTGCTGCACGCGGCCGCAAGGTCACAGGCCGTCTGTGTCGGATCGCCACCAAGGCCTGCTGCGCACTCGTCGGTGTCGAAACACTGCGCGCCGTCGCCAAAATAGCCGGCCTTGCAGACGCAGGTGTAGCCGCCCGCGGTGTTGCTGCAGTCGGCGGCCAGGGCACAGGTCGCCGCGCCGGTCGCGCACTCGTCGACGTCGGTGCAGGTCGCGCCGACCGGCAGCCAGCCAGACGCACAGGCGCACTCATAACTGCCCTCGGCGTTGACACAAACCGCGTTTGCCGGGCACGTGGCCGTACCCTTGGCGCACTCGTCCACGTCGACGCATGCGGTTGCCTCGCTGGCAAAACCAGTGGCGCAAGTGCACGTGGCGACAACGCCCGCCCCCATCGCGCACACGCTGCTTGGCGGGCAGCCTGCGAGGCCCGCTGCGCAGGTGTCGAAAGCCAGCAGGGTCGCCGTGGCACTCTGCGGCAAGCTCTGCACCTGACCGTCCGACAACGAGACTGTACACACCACGGTCTGGCCGGCCTTGGCGGCGACCGCCGGCTGCAGCACGCCGTCGACGACCTCGGCCAGCGGCAAGGCGCTCCACGTCGCCGGCACCGCCAAGACCACGCCATCGACTGTCCACTGGTAGCTCGCCGCCACCGGCTCGCCGTCGGCATCGAAAGCCGGCGCACCGATGCACAGGAGCGTGTCGGCGACCGTTGGCAGCTGCGGGGCAATGGCGACAAACGCCAGTTCAGGTGCGGCGTTGGCAATCGCGACCGTCGCCTCGGCGGCCGGCCCGACAGCGCCACCGTCGCTGGCCCAGACCCGCACCGCCCACAATTCGCCTTTCTTGGTCCGCTCGGCCGGGACGGTGGTGCCGGTCAAGTCTACGGCGAGGTCGCCGTTGACCTCCCAAGCCCACACATGCTGGCTCGGCAACAGCGACCCTGACTCCGGATCTTGCGCGGGCGCAACCAAGACGGCAGTCAGCGCGTCGGCCGTGGTGGGCGCCGCCGGCAAGATCGCGACCTGTGGTGCACCTGGCGCTTGATTGACGAGCAGCGTACGGCTCGCCGTGGCTGATTCGCCCATCGCGTCGAACACCGCGACCTGGACCGTCACCTTGCCGGGCTTGAGATACTTGAGGGCGAAGCTCAACTGCCCTTGGTTGGAGACTGTGAGGTCCGTCGCCAGCGCGGGACCGCCTTGGGTCAGCGTGACCGACACGGCCAGGTCGGCCAGTGCCGTCTTGTCGTCCGCCACAGTCAAGGTGCACGGCACGGCTTGCCCGGCCTGGACCAGCGCGTCGGTGGCTGGCGCCAACCACTGCACGGTCGGCGGCAGGTTGCCGGCAGTTTCCGGCCAGTTGCTGAGGCCTGTATCCGCGATGTCGATGCCGACGGTTTCAACGGCGCGCCCGGCATCCGGCAAATCCGGCGGCGTCACGGTGTCGCCGGCCGCATCCGCGCCAGTCGTTTCGGGGCTCGCGGCCTCGGCGGTCGCGCCATCGCTGCCGCCGACGTCGGTGCCAACGCTATCGGCCGTGCCGTTTGGTGCCGGCGCGGCGACCGAGCCCCCCTGGCACGCCAGCAGCAGCGCCGCGCAGGGCGCGACCAGACCGAGACCAAACCAACCAGACTTCAACATGGCAATCCTGCGGCGCGTACAGCGGCCAACTACTTGGTGGTGATGACGACTTTGCCGTGGCTGCCGTTGAACGGCGGCGGGCCACTGAGGACGCCACCGGCCGCGCCGCCGCCGGCCTTGAGCACCGCCGTGAGGTTGCTCGCCTTGTAGCTGCTGCCACCCGTGCCCCCATCGCCGCTATTCTCGCAA
>SXRM01000298.1 GCA_005792545.1 Pseudomonadota bacterium
AAACGGGGCTCCGGTCCGGCCGCGTCGGCAGCGCGGCCGGACTAGGGCTCGGTCCCGGCCCTGCCGGGACGCGCCCAGACCTCTCACAAGTTGATCGGTGCTGCGCTGCTGCCGCGCGGCGACCTAGCGATAGCCCTGCGCGACTTGGTCTGGCAGCATTGCCTACGTGCGCACTGCCCACGGGTGCGTTGGGGCTGGCCGATCCGCCTTCTATCACCGCCCCCGTCAATGCGCCTCCGCCCAATTGCCCGCCCAGCGCACGTCTACCGCCAGCGGCACCTTGATCCGCATGCCATCTGGCAGCGTGTCGGCCTGGGCCATCGCGGCGCGGACTACCTCGGCCACTTGCGGCGCGTCCACCTCGGGTACCTCGACGACCAGTTCGTCGTGGACCTGCAGCAGCATCCGCGACGCGGTGCCTTGCAGTGCTGCGTCGACCGACAGCATCGCGCGCTTGATGAGGTCGGCAGCGCTGCCTTGGACCGGGGTGTTGACGGCGACGCGCTCGGCCGCGGCACGGTCCGCTGGACTCTGGCTCTGCAGGCCGGGGATAACGCGGCGGCGGCCCCACAGCGTGCGGACTTCGCCGGTTTCGCGCGCGCGGGTCAGCGTGCCCTCGATCCACTGGTGCACGGCCGGAAAGCGCTCGAAGTACCGCTCGATAAATGACTTGGCCTCTTTGAGCGAAACGTTGATTTCGCGCGACAGCCGCTGCGGCCCCATGCCGTACAGGATGCCAAAGTTGATGGTCTTGGCCGCGCTGCGCTGGTCGGCCGACACCAGCCCCGGCAGCAGGTTGAACATCCGCGCCGCCGTTTCGCGGTGGATGTCGAGACCTTGCGCGAACGCTTGCTGCAACCCGGGGTCGTCGGCGAGGTGCGCCATGATGCGCAGCTCGATCTGGCTGTAGTCGGCGCTCAGCAACACGCAGCCGGGCGGCGCGACGAAAGCCCTGCGAATCGCCCTGCCCTCTGGCGAACGAACGGGAATGTTCTGCAAATTCGGGTCAATCGACGACAGTCGTCCAGTCGCCGCCACCGCCTGGGCAAAACAGGTGTGGATGCGCTGCGTCGCCGGCAGCACCATCTCCGGCAGCTGGTCCGCGTAGGTCGATTTGAGCTTGGTCAGCTGCCGCCAGCGCAGCACCTTGGCGGCAATCGGGTGGCTGTCGGCGAGCCCTTCGAGCACGCTCTGGTCGGTGGACCAGCCGGTGGTGGTGCGCTTCTTGGCGGGCAGTTTCAGCTCGTCAAACAACACCTCGCCCAGTTGAGAAGGCGACCCGACGTTGAAGGTGCGACCAGCGTCCTGCCAGATGGCCGCCTCGACCTCCTTGGCGGTATCGCCGAGCCACACCGACTGGCGCGCCAGCTCTTCGGGGTCGAGTGCAATGCCAGCGAGTTCCATGCGCGACAGCACCCCGGCGAGCGGCAGCTCAAGACCGCGGTACACGTCGAGCGCACCGACCTCAGCCAACTGCGCGGGGTACCAGCGACACAGCCGCAGCGCCAACGCGGCCTTGCGGCACAAATGGCGCGCCACGGTTGGCAGATCCGCCGCGTGCCACCCAACTTGGGCCTTGCCTTTGCCGATGACTTCTTCGTCAGGCGGCACCAGCTCGCCCAGCACTTGCATGGCGATGTTGCGCAGGTTGTGGGTGTGCTTTTCAGCGTCGTCCAGGTACGAGGCCAACTGGCAGTCGCCCGCGATGCCTTGCAGCGACAGACCGGCGGCGCCGAGCGCAAGCGCGTCGAACTTGATACCGCAGCCGTACTTGGGCAGCCCGGCATCCGCCAGCACGGGTCCCAGAGTGGCCTGCACGGTAGTCAGGTCCAAGTTGGCGCCGCCACCGAGCGTGCCGCTGTGACCGAGTGGGACGTAGGCCGTGTCTTGGTGGCCCCACGCCAGCGCAAGGCCGACCAACGCTCCATACAGCGGTCGGGTGCGGTCGGGGTCCGGCAGCGTCGTACAGGCCCATACCCCCAACCGCCCAGCTGCGCGAATCTCCGCAACTACCGCCTGCAATTCAGCGGCGTTGGTCACAATGCGCACCGCAGTCTCGGCCTGCGCTTGCACGGTCCCGGGCTCGGTGGCGCTGTACTCGGCGGTCAGGCGCTTAAAGCCGAGGTCGGCAAAAGCCCGCGCCAGGGTCGGCCGGTCGATGGGCTTGGCGGCGAGGTCCTCGACCTGCCAGGGCAACACGGCGTCTTGGACCAGCCCAACCAGCTCGTAGGCCCGCAGCGCCTGGTCGCGGTCGGTGCGCAACAGCTCACGAATCCGTGGCGATTCGACCGTCTCCAGATTGTCGTAGATTCCGGCGAGCGATCCCCAGGTCTGCAGCAGCTTGGCCGCGCCCTTCTCGCCGATACCGCGCACACCGGGAACGTTGTCGACGCTGTCGCCCATGATGGCAAGCAAATCGCGCACTTGTCGCGGCGGCACCCCCCACTTCTCTTGGACGTCCACGGCGGCGTAGAGCTTGTCCTTGCCGTCGTCCAGCTGCCGAATCGGCGGCCGATCGCCCTCGCCGTCGTCGACCATCTGCATCAGGTCTTTGTCGCCAGAGACAATGATAACCTCGTAGCCTTGGGCCCGGCCGTGCTCGGCTAACGTCGCGATGATGTCGTCGGCCTCCAACCCTTCTAACTTGAGCACCGGCAGCCCCATCTGCGCCGCGATGTCCTGGCACACCGGCCACTGTGCTTGCAGCTCGGGTGGCATCTCGGGCCGATTGGCCTTGTACTGCGGGTCCAGGTGGTGGCGGTGGGTCGGGCCGCTGGTGTCAAAGCACACGCCAATGCGCGTGGGCTTGCGGTCGCGCAGCAGTTTTTGCAGCATCGACACGAAGCCGAAGATGGCCCCGGTCGGCATCCCCGACGGCGCGGACAGCCCGCGCACGGCAAAGAAGGCGCGGAACACGGCGTGCGAGCCGTCGACCAGCAACAGGATCGGGCGCTTGCCCGCGGGTGATTCGCTCATGGGCGCCTCGGTGCGGCTGCGCAGTGCAGCTGCTGTGTCGTTTTCGGTGGGTCGAAAATGCGCTGATCAAGGACTTGTTCGCGAATCACGCGATCGCCATGCAAACCAGCGGAGCCGTTAGTCAGGTTGCAAAGACGCGAGCTTGCGCCCCACCTGGCGAGCAAACAGAACGCGTCCCACAATGCCTTATTCTGGGACAGATCCTACGGACAGAATTGCTTCTTGTCGGGGCAGCAGTCGCCAAAGCCCTCGCACTTGTCGTCGCAGTAGCACGCCATCGCGTTTGGCGTGGTCGACTGGCCCTTGCAGTCCGAGTCCTTGCACGAGCCATACTTGCAATCGGCGGGGCAGGTCTCTGGCTTTTCAGAGGCCTGGCACTTGCCGTCGCCGCACACGCACGCGCCGCAGTCTTTGGCGCAGGTCTCGCACGCTTCGGTGCCAGAGCAGACGGTGTCGCCGCAGATCTGCTTGGGGCACTTGGCGCCGCTCGCTTCCTGGCACGCGGCGACACACAGGTTGTCCCAAGCGGTCTTGCAGCAGAACGGGTCAGCCGCGCACACCTTGGCCTCACATGCGCAGCCGGGGCAGCCGGGCGTCTGCTTGGCTGCCGTCGGCGCGCAGTCGGCGCTGCACATGCCGCAGTCTTTGGGGCACACGCCGCAGTGCTCGGTCGCGTCGCACTTGCCGTTGCCACAGCCGGAAACTGGCGCACCGCCGCCGGCGCACGGGCCGCAGTCGCCCGCACAGGTGGTGCAGTTCTCGGTGCCTGTGCAAGCGCCATCGCCACACACGTTGGCCTTGGGGCAGTCCTGCGGGCAGGTGGCATTGACCTCAGGGGCGGCACATTTGCCGTCGCCGCACCACGCGACTGCGGCAGGGCACTTGCCGCCGCACTCGGTGGACGCACATTTCTTGACGCACAGGCCATCCCAAGCGGACTTGCAGCAGAAGTCATCGGCGTCGCACACACACTTTTCGCAAGAGCAGCCGCTGCAGCCCGGCGTCTCCGACTCGCTGCAGCCTGGTGCAGGCGGCGGACAGGCGCCGCAGTCGGCGGGGCAGGAACCACAGTTCTCGGTCGCCGCGTCGCACTTGGCGTCGCCGCACTCCTTGCACACGCCGCAGTCTTTGGGGCAGCCGCTGCATGTTTCGCCGGTGGTGCATGCGCCGTCTCCGCACTGTGTGGGTGGGGTGCAGGTCACGGTCACCGTCACGCTGCCCGTCGCCGCGGCCTTGCTGTCGAGAGCGACGATTTGAGTCACGCCAATGGGCAGGCCCACCGTCAGCTTGACGCCCGACTTGCTGCAGGTGGTGGGGTTGCATTGGCCATTTTGCGCGCCGGCAAGCAGCAACAGGGTGGCGCTGCCGGTCACCGCCTCCGCCAACTCGACAACCGCGACAGCCGTGGTGTCATTCGAGAGCGCGTAGATGACCTCGCCGCCGCCGGTCGCAAGGCCGGAACACGGCCAAACCGAAAACGTGCTGGCCCCGAGCTTGCTGAGGTCGAGGTCGAGCTTGTCGCCGCACTTGAGTGGCTTAGGCGAACAGGCCGCCGGGCTGCACGCGCCCTTGGCCTCACAAGCACCTTGGGCGCACTTGCCGCTGCCACCGCAGATGCCGCCGGTCTTGCACTCGGTGCCGTCGGTCGCAATCTTGAGCAGGCACTTGCCGCTGGCCACGTCACACTGGCCCTGGATGCAGTCGCCAAAGCCCTTGGGGCACTCGCTGTCGGCAGTGCACTTGGTGGGTTCGGGCGGCTTGGCATCGGCCGTCGTGTCGGCTTTGACCTCGCCGGTTGTGGCGTCGCCGGCCGTGTCGCCTGCCGTGCTGTCCGCTGTGGTGACTTCGGCCGTCGCGGTGTCGACGCCGCCAGTGTCCGCGGTGACGATGTCGACCGCAGCCGTCTCGCCGCCGACGGTGTCGGTGTGGGTGCCACCACCGCTGTCCGCGCCGCCTGCGGAATCGCTGGAAACAGCTGCATCGGCACTGGCTGCGGTATCGGTAGTCGTCGTTGCGCCGGTGCTATTGCTGCAGGCCGCAGCGGCGAAAAGGCAGAGGGCAAGCAGCGTGCGGCCGCAGAATACGGGTGTGCGCATGGTGATTCGCTTTCCGGCCGCGGCGGGTTGGATTCGCGGGGCGCGCAGTCTAGCCCAGCGCTTGGGCTGTGGCAACTACGGCGCGGGCGGAATCCACGCGGTCGGCACTGAAATCGTTGCGAGATCCGCCAAACTCAGCGCGGCGCCCGACCACACGGGACCACCCCAGGCCGCGCAGAATTCCTCGACGGGCCGCAGCGGCACGGCCACGCGCGGATCAGCGCAGTGCATCGGCACGGTCATGCGTGCCTCGACAAGTCGCGCCAGCGTCGCAGCCTGCGGACCGTCCAAGGTATAGGTCCCGCCAGCCGGCACCAGCAGCACATCGGCACCGCGCAGCCACCGGACATCGGCATCGTCCCAAGCGCCCAGGTCGCCGCAGTGGACCACGCGCACGCCCTCGGCAGCCAGCGATACCATTCGCACCAGCCCCATGCGCGCGCCACCGACACTGTCGTGGAAAGCTGGCCGCGTCTCTACGGCAATGCCGCGCCACAACTGACTGCGGTCGAGCACCGTGGTGGTCCCAAAGCCCGGCGACCACGCACAGTGGTCTTCGTGTTCGTGGGTGTGCGCCAGCGCGTCAAACGGACCGTCAATGGCCGGCAGCCGAAAGCGGCCGCCCAGCGCTCCCGGCTTGTGCGGATCGAGGCAGAACCGCAGGCCAGCGAGCTCCAGCGCAAACGCCGCGTGACCAAGGAAGCGCAAATTCACAAGCTTGACCCGCAAATACCTTTGTTATCATGGATCTGAACAAAGGGGGGGATCATGTTCAAGCGAAGCGTAACACACCAATGTAAGGCACGTTGCGGTAGCGTTCGTCGTAGTCAAGGCCGTAGCCGACCACGAACACGTCGTCGATGGTAAAGCCCACGTAGTCCAACGGAACATCGACCCGCTTGCGCGCCGGCTTGTGCAACAGCGTGCAGACGCGCAGCGACCGCGGGGCGCGCGCGCGCAGGATGTCGAGCAGGTACGACATGGTCAAGCCGGTATCGACGATGTCCTCGACGATGAGCACGTCGCGGTCGCGAATGTCGAGCGTGAGGTCGTGGGTCAGCCGCACCGCCCCCGAGCTCTCCGTCGCGCCGCCGTAGCTCGATACGCCCAGAAACACCAGGTTGGTCGGCAGGTCGATCTGCCGAACAAGGTCGGCAAAGAACATGAAGGAACCCTTGAGCACGCACACGACCACCAGCGGCGATGGGCCCGCGCCGACTTCGGTGATGGAGCGCCCCAGGCTGGCGATGCGCGCCGCAATCTGGCTGGCGTCCAGATAGGGGTCCATGATTTCGTTGGAATTCGACATGAGCGCCCCCTCCTTGGGCTACGACAGCGCGTTGTTCATGATTTCGCCCATGCCGCCGGCACCGGGCACGATGTATTGGTGCTCGTTCAGGCCTTTTTCGCGCGCCCACTGGGCGCCGGGCACGTCGGCCAGCACATCGGGCGGCGATAGGCCGCGGTCCAGCCGATGCGCATAGATGCTGACCTGACCCGGAAACTCCTTGGTCATCCGCGCGATGAACTCAGGCGTCACCACCAGGTTCATGGCGAAGATGTGGCGCGGCGGTCCGTCGAGCTCGTCCAAGTAGAAGCGGATGGCCTCGGTCAGCGAACCGCCGGTCGCGCCCATCGGGTCGGGAAACAGCAAGTAGCGGCCCTTGACCGGCCCGGCAATCTTGCGGCCGTGGATGCCGGCGCCGGTGACCTGACTCTGGTCGTTGGTGGTCCGGTTCATCAAGATGTGGTCCTGCCGCACCTTGGTCGGGTCGAGCACCTCGCACAGCGCTTCAAAGCACACCATCGACGGCAAAATGCCGGCGCGCGCGATGTCGACGCTGGTGACCTCGGTCGAGGGATCGATGATCTGGCCCTCGTAGTAGCCCTGCTCCGTGAAGGCCCGCATGCGGGTTTCACTGCGCACGATGCGCCGCGGAAACTCACGGTTGACCAGTTCGCGCACCAGGCTGCGGTATAACTGACTGACCACGCGATTGATTTCCGGCTGGACGCACGACGGATGACACAGGCGCGCCAGCCGCGTCAGCGCCAGTGGGTCGGCGATGAGGTGGACGTGCGAACCGTAGTGGTGTTCCAACTCGCCGGTGGCCTGCGCCAGGCGCAGGTAGGCAGACTCACCCACGGCGACCTCGTTCGCGCGGCGATGGCCGCCGCGGGGCGCGGACGATGGACCGGCGCCCCCGCAAATGCAAGGCGCTCAGCGTGACAAGATTGCAACATGGGTCGCGGCTCGGCGGCGCAGCCGACCGGGGGCACGCTCAGGTCGTCGGGGTGCCCTTCTTGCCTTTGCGTCGCTTGACCGCCGGCTTATCGGCCGCGTCAGAGGCAGGCGCTGGCGTTGCGACGTCTTCCGGGGCCGCGGCCTCGTCCGGCGTATCGCCCTCTGCAGCGGCGTCGCCCTCGTCGGCTTTGACCTTTCCGCGCGCGGCCTTGCGCGTACGGCGCTCAGCCTCCTGGCGCACCAGCGATTCGACATGCTCCCAGAATGCGGTCATGTCGGTCGGATGGTAGCCCTTCACCGTGGTCACGGCCGTAAAGCACGACTCTTCGATCTCCCGAAACACGGCGGTCAAGAACGTCGGGAACATGTTGCCGTCCAGCAGCTTCCATGCGACCGAGGCGTAGAACGCCAGCTCTGCGGGCGGCCCCGGGTAGTACAGCAACTGGCCGAATCGCAGCGCCGCGTTGGCTCGGTCCAGGGCCAGCATGGCGTGGGACTCGCGCTCCATGCCGCGGCAAAGAACCGCCGTAATGGCGAGGTAGAAGCCCAGCTGCCGCTTGACCACGCCGATGCCGAGGACCGCGTTGCGCGACCGCACCGAGTAGCCGACCAGGCCCAGCTCGGCGTGCAGGTTCGGCTCGACGTCAAAGCCGAACTCGCCAAGCCAGGCGCGCAGTTGTTTCCAGTGCTCACCGGGCGCTGGCGTCGGCACGTCGATCGCCGTCCCGGGCTCTGGCCACTGGCCGCCCCACGGCGGATCTTCGGCAACGTACGTATCGGTCATGGCCGGCCTAAGGATTTGTCCGAAAATGACTCGAGCGCTATGCAAAGTAGCGGAGCGGCGAGTCAGCTTGTAAAGACGCGAGCTTGCGACCCACCCAGCTGGCAAACGGAACCAGTCCCAGAATGACTTATTCTGGGACCGTGCCTACTCGCTGACGCGACCTTCTGCTGCCGGCGCAGCTGCGCGACGACGTGAGCGGCGCGGAGGCAGATGGCCTTTCTTGGCCAGCACGCTCAGCCACGGCTCGGCGCGCGTGCGCAGGGTCAGTTCGACGCCGTGGGTCAGCACTTCGCGGCGAAACCGTTCCCAAGCTACCGCAAATTCGACCAGATCCATGCGCTGCGCCGGCATCTCGTAGGCGCACACCAGGCGCTGCGGTCGCTCCATGCGAAACCAGCGACCGCCCTCCATCTGCAGGTTGGCGTGCGCTATCAGCGGCATGATGGCCACTTTGCGCCGCGGCCCGGCGCAAAACGTCGTCTGCAGCACCAGCCACGGCATGCCGTGGGCCTGCACGACCTCGGCAGTCTGCAAGTGCGACGGCAACCACATGGCGACGCCCGTCGGGCACTCGTCAGGGCCGATGTACTGCACCGGATGGCGGTCGAGCGTTTCAAGCCAGCGCCGCATCTGCGCGGGGTCCGGCGGGCCCTTGGCCAAGCGGTCGGCGGGCTGGGTTTTCGGACGGCGCGCCATGGCAAGACCGA
Source organism: Pseudomonadota bacterium (assembly GCA_005792545.1). Taxonomy (GTDB): domain Bacteria; phylum Myxococcota_A; class UBA9042; order UBA9042; family UBA9042; genus SXRM01. The sequence continues at coordinate 8,809 of SXRM01000298.1, forward strand.
GCCCGGGGCAAATCGGCGGGCGGCGGAGCAGGATAGCACGCCAGCCGCAACGTGGCAGGTCGCGCGTGAGTTTTTTCTGCCAGAAGACCTAGGCGGTCCGATCCCAAGCCGGCGCCTGCCGCATGAAATTGGCCTGCATGTACTCGCGCTGGATCACCGTGGCCATCTCGTCGACGTCGCGAAACTGGTCCCAGTCGACGCGAATGACCGGAATGCGCTTGCTGATGTCGGCCACGAACCGCTCGTATTCGGCGTACAGCGCCTGCAGGTACACCAACTGGATGCCCTGCTCGACGCCGCGGGCGCGCGACTTGATGCGCTCCATCGAGCGCTCTGGCTTGACGTCGAGGTAGATGATGCAGCTCGGCCGGCACATGAAGTTGGACATGTGGCGAAACAGGCCCAGGTACGTCCGGTAGTCGCGCGGCTCCATCAGCCCGGTCTCGCTCAGCATTTTGGCGAAGATCGCATCCTCGTAGATGGTGCGATCTTGAATCGCCGGCCGGCCGCGCCAGATGATCTCCTGGTGCTGCTGAAAGCGGCGGTTGAGCAGGTAGATCTGGGTAGCAAAGCTGTAGCGCGCGGTATCGCGATAAAAATCAGCCAGGTACTCGTTGTCTTCGACCGGCTCGTAATAGACGTCCAGGCCCATGTGCTTGCCGACGGCCGTGGCCAGCGTCGACTTGCCGGCGCCGATCAAGCCGGCGATGCCGATAAAGAGGTTGTCAAGGCCAGCGGCCTGAGGCGTGGCGTTTGCGTTCACGGGTGATCCTGTGGTGGTCAGCCGGCCGGCGGGCGCAGCGCGTGGTTGCGCTCAGCCAGCAATTGCAGCTGTCGCTCTTCTTCGGGCTCAAAGTGGCGGCGGCAGCGGGCTTCGTATCGGTCGGTGGCGCCAAGCTCGATGACTTCGTCGCCGCCCCGCATGCGTTGCGACCGATTCGCCGGAGCGCCGCACACCGAGCACACCGCCAGCAGCTTGGTGACGTACTCGCCGATCGCCAGCAGCTGCGGCATGGGTTCAAATGGCCGACCACGAAAGTCCTGGTCGAGCCCCGCGACGATGACACGCTTGCCCATGTTGGCGAGGCGGTTGCACACGTCGACAACGCCGGGGTCGAAGAACTGCACTTCGTCGATGCCGACCACTTCGGTCAACTCGTGGATGCGCACCAGGATTTCGCCGGCGTTTTGGACCTTGCAGGCGGCGATGCGAAAGTTGCTGTGGCTGACCAGTTCTTCTTCGGCATAGCGGGTGTCGAGCGCCGGTTTGAACACCTGCACGCGCTGGTGGGCGATTCGCGCCAACCGCAAGCGACGAATCAGCTCTTCGCTCTTGCCCGAGAACATCGACCCGCAGATGACTTCGAGCGTGCCATGCGAATGCGGAAAAAAAGCCATGGCGACGACCGAGTCGATCCCGTCAGAGGGGCAGAGGCGTGCGGATCAGCCGCCGACGCGGTACGCCAGTTGGTATTTCTTGCTGGCGCCTGACGACTGCGGAAACAGGATCTTCTTGACAGCGTCGCCGATACAGCCCGCCATTGCCTTGTTGTTGGCGTGCTTGCCCATCACGGTAGCGCGCTCGACGTTGCCCGACGAGTTGACCAGCGCCTGCACCTTGATGGTGTCGTCGCCCTGGTCTTCGGCGTGCAGCAGGTAGCAGTTGACCACGGCCTTGGTCGCGCGCTTGCCGTACTCGGCAACCTGCCCCGGGGTCAGCGAGCCATCCTCGGCCTCGGCTGTTTTGGTCTTGTCGTGCTTGCGCAGCAGTTCTTCGACGTCTTCGTCGCTGATCTTGGGCTTGTTGCCCTTCTGTTTGGCAGCTTCGGCCTGCGCGATCTTGGCATCTTCGGCAGCCTTCTTGTCGGCGGCTGCTTTGGCTTTCTTCTCTTCGGCGGCAGCGCGCTCCTGCGCCTTTTTCTCGTCGGCGGCCTTCTTGTCGGCCGCGGCCTTTTCGCGCGCTGCGGCCTTGTCGGCGTCCTTGGCGGCGCGGTCTTCATTGGCTTTACGGGCCTTTTCTGCCGCAGCGGTTTTGGCTTCTTCGCGCTTGGCGGCATCTGCGGCAGCTTTTTCCGCCTTGGCGGCCTTGTCCGCTTCGGCCTTGGCGGCCTTGTCGGCCTTGTCGGCGTCGGCTTTGGCCTTTGCCTCAGCGGCTTTCTCGGCCTTTTCCTTGTCCGCGGCCTCTTTGTCGGCCTTGGCTTTGTCGGCGGCCTGCTTGGCCGCTTCGTCCTTGGCGGCCTTGTCGGCCTCGGCTTTCTGCTTGTCGGCGGCGGCCTTGTCTGCGGCCACCTTGTCTTGGACGGCTTTGTCCGCGGCTGCTTTGTCGTCGACTTTGACGGCGACTGCCGCGGGCGCCGGCTCGGCAGTGTCCGCAGCAACGGCGGCTGGCGCCACTTCGGGAGCGGCCGCGGTGGCGGCAGCGTCCTCGGCGGGGGCAGGCGCGAGGGCGACTTCCGGCGCGGCTGGAGCAGGCGCTGGCACCGGCGGCGGCGCGGGCGGCGGTGCAGCAGCGACAGTGGCATCGAGTGCGGCCTGCGCGACGGCTTGGGCATCTGCGGCGGTCTCGGCCGCGCGATCGCTCTTGCCCGACATCGCCAGGAACACGGTCACGACAGCTGCAAGAAACACCACGCTCAACACGATGCCGATCATGGCGCCGCCGCCCGATTTCTGGGTTGGCGTGGCGCCGACTTTGCCGCCCGGCTGGGTAGCGACGGCGGCGTTGGCGGCGACCGACGCGGCGCGAGCGGCGGAACCTACGGGGCCGCTGACATTGGGCGCCATTGCCGGCGTGCCCGAGCCGACCTTGATCTCGGGCTTGCCCTGGGCCTTCATGTCGGGGCGTGCGCCGGTCTTGGCGTCGCCCTTGGCCGCCTGTCCCGGCAAGGCGACCTTGGTAACATCGGCCGCCCGGCCCTTGGCAGGCGGTGCCTCATCTGGCAGGCGAATGCGGATCGATGATTCGCGCGCCTCAGCAGCCGGCTTGCTGTCGGCCGGTTTGCCTTCGGCTGGTCTGGCTTCGATGGCCTGGCTGGCTCGCTTGGGGTCGGCGGTCGCAGCCTTTGGCGCGGGCGGCGGCTCATCGGCTGCGGCTGGCGCGGGCGCAGCGGCCACTTTGGGGCTGGAGGCCGGCTTGGCGGGCACCATGGCCGCTTTGACCGTCTCCTGCGGCTGCGACTGCCGGGTGGCGGATGGTGACGCGGTGATCGTCGTCGCCACATCGTCCAGGGCCGCCGGCTTGGTCTCTGCTTTGCTGCCGAATTCGGGCTCGAGTGGCGGCAATTCCGGCGGCTCGGCTGCGGGCGCGGATTCGCCGTCCGTGGCCTGCTGGCCGTCGAGCTTGACCAGCAGCTCGATCATGGCTGCGGACAGCTCCAGCGTCTGCGCGCGGCGCGGCGACGACTTTTTCGCGGCGGGCGCAGCGGCGGCGTCGGCCGGGACCTCAGGCGCCACCGCGACATGATCGTCAAACGGCGGCACATCCTTGACCGGCGTCCACGCCGAGAAGCCCTTGCGCCAAACCGGGTCTTCCGGCCCCATGCGGCCGGTGGCCAGGTGCTCGATGACCTCTGCTTCGCTCAGTGGGCCGACCTGACGGCCCTGGATGCCAGCAAACCAAATCTGCGCTGGCGCCTGAGCGACAGCGGCCTGCTCGGGCAGGTCGAGCGCAAACGGCAGCGTGGTGCGGCCGACTTCGTCGGGCGTCTCGACACCGCGAACCCGGATCTCGGCGCCGCAGCGCTTGCACGCGATCTTGAAGATGCGGTTCTTGCCTTGGATGCGATCGTCGGGCAGACGATAGTGGGCATTGCACGCAGGGCATGAAATCTTCATCTGTATTCCGTTCTCAGGCGCGCGACCCCGCCAGGGGCAGAAGGCGCGGTAGGCTAGCCGGATGTGCACCTTTGCGCAATGGCCGTTTGCACTTGCGGGTCGTGTCGGTGGGCAGCATTTTCGAGGCGGGCGGCGAGCCGCGGACCGTGCGGCCAGGCGACGAAGCGCACCAATGATTCCGCCAAGGTCTGCAGCCCGGCGTCGAAGTCGTCCACGGTGGAACCGCGCGGCGCCCAAATCGCGGCCAGCGCCCACTTGCGGTACTGCGCCAATGCGCCCTGCGCGTTCGCACCGGCCTCCAGCACGGCCTTCAAGTGCCGGTCGAGATCGAGTCGACACTGCGCGACGCCCTTGTTGCTGCGGTACACGGTCGCGGCGGGGGCGCGCACGGCCAGCGTACGGGCAGCCCAGTCGAGCATCGGCGCGCGGACGGCCTCGACTGCGACCTGGGCGTCGCCTGTCGGCACCGGCGTTCCGGCGGCTGCGTCGTCCAAGAAATCAAGGCTGACGTCGTCCGTCATGGCGTCCTATGGGGCGATCGCGCGGTCCTCGCGCGCAACGGTAATCGTCGTCAAGGCGAATGGACCTGTCAAAGCACGCGAGTTTGCAGCGGGTCGTGGCGATTGCGCGGCCGGCGGTTGACAGCCGGGGCGCAGCCTTTGACGATCCGCCCGGTCGCGCGGTCTGCGCGGCAGCCGGTCCGCCCCCGGCCCTGGAACGCGCGATGCTCGTCGGAATCATCAACCCCGCCGCTGGCCACAAGCCGGCCGTGGATCTGGCCCACGTGCTCGCCACCTCGTCGCCGCGGCTGCGCCTGGTGATGTCGGACCGGCCAGACGACCTCGAGGGGCTGCTGAGCGCGATCGACGCTGGCGCGCAACTCATTGTCATCGCTGGCGGTGACGGCACGACCTGCAACCTGCTGACGCGTTTCGATCGCGCCGGGATTCTGGATCGCCTGCCGCCGCTGCTGGTGCTGCCGGCAGGTCGGGTCAACACGATCGCCAGCGCGCTGGTCGGCTCGCGCAAGCCGGCGGTGCTGGCTCAGCGGATCTTGCACGCTTGGACACGCGGCGTGCGTCGCATCAAGCCCGTGCCGGTGGTGCGGGTGCGCCTGGACGGCATGCCGGACCATGTTGGCTTTACGGCGAGCATCGGCGCGGTGGCGCGCATCCATGCCGACTATCGCCACGCAATGGTGCAAGGCGCGATCGGCATCGCCGAGATCCTGGCCAGGCTGGCCCTTTTCCGGTTGCCGGCAGAGCGCTACCGGCCGATCACCGGGCCGTTCGAGTTGGAGCCTGGACCGCTGAGGCTCGAAGAAATCACCTTTGGCATGCTGAGCCCGCTGCCTAGCTTCTTTCACTTCGTGCGGCCGTTCCCCAACGTGCTGACGGTGGCGCAGGGCGACGGCGTGCACATGGTGCTGGCCAACCTGGGCGCGCTGGCCACGCAGGCGGTGATGCCCGGCCTCTTGCGCGGGCTGCTGGGGCCGCATCCGCTGGTGCAGTACGGCACCACGTCGCGCTTGGCCTGGACCAATGGTGGCAAGGGCGATCTGGTGGTGCTCGACGGCGAAGAGCTGGCCGTGGCGCCGGGCGCGCGCGTGCAAATCGACGTCGCGGCCCACGTCAAGATGGTGGTGTGGAAGGACTTGCCTGCCAAAGATCCTGCGTAGCGAACTGTCCCAGAATAGGTCATTCTGGGACCGGTTCTGTTTGCTAGCTGGTTGGGTCGCAAGCTCGCGTCTTTACAAGCCGACTCGCCGCTCCACGGGTTTGCAGGCCGACCGGGTCATGTGCGGACAAATCTTAGTGCGACGCGCCGGGCGGGCGCCGAGCCCCGACTTCGCGGTCGGGATCAGCAAAAGGGGGGCGAAAACATGGCGCTAGTGCCAAAGGAAGCGCAGGTGTTGGTCGACGCGCTGCACGACGGGGTCCTGACCCTGACGTTGAATCGGCCGGATAAGCTCAACGCGCTCGACCAGTCGATGATCGACGCACTTCACGCGGCGATGGACTACTACGCCAGCAACCCCGACGTGCGGGTGCTGGTGTTGACCGGCGCTGGCAACAAGGCCTTTGCCGCGGGCGCCGATATCGCGCAGTTGCGCGATCGCCGCGCCGCCGATGCGCTGCGGGCCATCAACGCAGGGCTTTTCGACCGCGTCGCCGCTTTTCCGTGTCCAACCATCGCGGCCGTGCGCGGCTTTGCCTTGGGCGGCGGCTGCGAACTTGCGCTGGCATGCGACCTGCGCATCTGCGGTATGTCGGCCAAATTCGGTCAGCCGGAGACGGGCCTTGGCATCCTGGCTGCCGCTGGTGCGACTTGGCGGCTAGCGGCGCTGATTGGCCTTGGGCGGGCCCGCGAATTGCTCTACACGGGGCGCCTGGTCGACGCCGCCGAGGCTCACACCATTGGCCTGGTCAACCAGGTCGTGTCGGATGACGAGTTGTCGGCCGCCGTGGCGGAGATGGCGGGGCTCATCGCGCGCAACGATTCGCTCGCGACGCGGCTGACCAAGCAGGCCTTGCGGCTGGTTCAGGGACCCGAGGATCACTACCGCCAGTTCGTCAGCGCAGCGCAGGCGGTGTGCTTTGAGAGTCCTGAGAAGGTCCGGCGCATGGACGCGTTCTTGGAACGCAAGAAGCGCAGGGCTTGAACCAGTCACCAGTGGGTCAGTACTTGTAGAAACCCTCGCCCGACTTCTTGCCCAACTTGCCGGCTGCGACCAACTCGACCAGCAACCGCGGCGGTCCGAAGCGCACCGGGTCGATTTCGCGGGCCAGCGTTTCGGCAATCGCCAGCCGCACATCCAAGCCGACCAGGTCGGTGAGCTTGAGCGGCCCCATCGGGTGGCGGTAGCCCAGCTCCATCGCCTTGTCGATGTCTGCGGGGCTGGCCACGCCCTCTTCGACCATGCGGATCGCCTCGAGACCCAGCGCAATGCCCAACCGGCTGGATGCAAACCCGGCGACGTCGCGCACGACAATGGGGTCTTTGCCCACCCGATTGGCAAACTGCAGCGCGCGCTGCAAGGTCTCTTCGCCGGTAGCGCCAGCGCGCACGATCTCCAACAACGGCTGCAAGTGCACGGGGTTGAAGAAGTGCAGGCCGACGAATTGGCCGGGGCGCGGCACCGCGTTCACCAGCTGGCCAAGCGGAATCGAGCTGGTGTTGGTCGCGAAAATCGCGTGCTCGGGTGCGGTCTCGGCGGCGATTGCGAACACCTTGCGCTTGAGGTCGGCGTTTTCGGGCACCGCCTCGATGAGCAGATCGGCGGTGGAGGCCGCGACGCGCAGGTCGGGCTCGCCGTGCAAGTGGCCCAGGGTGTCGTCGCGTTCGCGCTCGGTCAGCTTGCCCTTGGCGATGCCGCGGTCGAGGTTGTCGCGCACGCGCTCGAGCGCCAGGTCCAGCGCGGCCTGGTTGACGTCGGTCAGGCACACGTCGTAGCCGGCCGCTGCCGCGACGTGGGCGATACCGTGACCCATGGCGCCGGCGCCGATGACGGTGACACTGCGGATTTCGAACTCTGGGCTGTCGGTCACGGCAGGCTCCGCGGCGGTCGCGACCGCCAAGAGGGCCGACAGGATCGCATGGGGCGGTTGGGGCGGCAATGGGGTGGGTGGCATCGGGCGGCGGTCAGCCTTGTGTCAAGACCGACCTGGTCCTTTGCGGATTCAGACCGAGATGATCCTTTACAGATCCAATGCGGACAGACGCACTTCTTCTGCCTGCGCGGCGCGTTTCGACGGGCGGCACATAGCGGAGCACGTAGCCCTGTGTGACGCACCTGGCCGCGCACCCGGTGTTTCTGCTGACTTACAAGCGACGGCAGGCGGTGTCGGGTTGAGGCGAAGGCGAGGTGATCGTGCGGCTCGCGCCGGGCTGTGCGCGGACTGGACTTGCTGACAACAGATTGGTTCAATCGTCGCTGCTCGCCGATTTCGGGCGTGCAGGACCGCGCAATGCCTGCTCTCAGGTTTCGCATCACGCCGGAGCAAATACGCACGACAACAGTATTCGCGTGCACCCTCGGCACGTTGAGTTGGTCTGCCATCGCCAGCGCCGAATCGGCCGACGACGCAGTGACACTGGATGCTGCCGTTGCGACCTCAGACGCCTCCGAACGTGAGCCCGACAGTGCATTTGCGGAGTCCTATTCGCCCGTCGACACCAAGGATGTCTCCAAGTCGCAGTGCGAGACCGCGGAAGAGTGTACAGAATGCCACGATTGCCAAAAGGGAACCTGTGTGCCGACCGTAATTGGCTTGTGCTACTGGGGTGTCGGTTGCTCGAATGGCAAGTCCTGCGCCGTTGACCTCGCGCTGTGCACCGCGACCTGTACTGCCGACAAACCGTGCAAGACGGATGGCGACTGCGGCAAGTGCGGCAAGTGTGAGGACGGCGCCTGCTTTGGGTTCAAGCCGGGTCAGTGCCTCAGCGACTTTGGCTGTGGCACGGGCATGGTCTGCAATAAGACCAGCATGTTCATGTGCGATTGGCATTGTGCGCCTGCCCCGCCGCTGCCCGACGTCAGTGCCGATCCGGATACCGACGCGCCTGAGGCGGAGGGCTTCTCCGAGACCGAAGCCTTAGAAACTGCTGGCGACTTGGCGTCTGCGGATGGTGACAGTTCGGCCCAATCACTGCCGGCGGAGGTTGATGTGGGCGCCACTGATTCGCAAGACGCCGACATGGAACCGCGCGGCCGTGCGGACACCGATGTTTGGCAGCCGTCGGCCCTGGACGCAGCGGCCGGGCGCGCCTTGCCGGACACCCCGAATTCGCGCGGCGTAGACGGATCGTTGCTCGGAGACGCAGGGTCGGCCTCGGACGCGTTGAAGCCTGCCACAGTCGCAACGGCGCGCCCAGCAGACAGTGCCTGTGCCGCCGGCCGTTTTGGCAGTCCATTCGGGGCAGTCGCGACTTGGCTGGGCCTGCTGGCCCTGGCGCTCGCACGGCGCGGAGGCCTTGGCCGCATGTGTGCAACCGACCTCCGGATTGCAGCCGTCGACCGTGCAAGGGCTGTTGTCAGGGCCGGCCGCGAGTGGCAGGGTGAGGGGCATTCAGGCGGCGACGCACCCACTTAGGATGGCCGTACCTTCCACTCGCCCTCCGTTCCCCCGCGCCGCAAACTCTGCTAGCGTCGGCGGCCCGACCGGTGGGGTGTGCCCGACCGGCGCACATCGACGGCTGGTTTGCTAAACCTGGCCGCAGCGCGCAGAGACCCGCATGAAAATCGTCGAAACCCGGGTCTATCAGGGCCCCAACCTGTACGCGCACTTTCCGTGTATTCGCCTGACTTTGCAGCTGGGCGTGCTGGAGCAGTGGCCGTCGGCGCGCATCCCCGGCTTTGTCGAGGGCCTACTGCATGCCCTACCGACTTTGCACGAGCACACCTGCAGCCCCGGCGTGCCGGGCGGCTTCGTGCAGCGCCTGCGCGAGTACGACGAGGGTACGTGGCTCGGGCACGTGCTCGAACACGTGGCCATTGAGCTGCAGAACCTCGCCGGCGCCAAGGTCAGCTTTGGCAAGACCCGCGGCACGGGCAAGACCGGTGAATACCACGTGGTTTTTGAGTACGAGGACGCCCGCGCCGGTCAAGCGGCGACCGAGCTGGCCATGCGCCTGCTGCACCACCTTGTGCCTGCCGATATCGATGTCGGCGTGGCGCGCGAGGCGGACTTCAACTTCGACCAGGAGCTGACTGCGCTCATCCGGCAGGTGCAGCGCCGGGCGCTGGGGCCGTCAACGTTGAGCTTGGTCCGCGCCGCCGAAGGGCGCAGCATCCCGTGGCTGCGCCTGAACGACTATTCGCTGGTGCAGTTTGGCCACGGCAAGTGGCAACGACGCATCCAGGCGACCGTGACCAGCGAGACCCGCCACATTGCGGTTGAGTTGGCCGGCGACAAGCAGGAGACCAACAAGATTCTCGGCGACCTGGGCCTGCCAGTGCCCAAGCAAGAGATGGTGTACAGCCTGCCCGAAGCCTTGCGCGCTGCGCGGTCGGTCGGCTTTCCGTTGGTAGTCAAGCCCCTCAACGCCAACCACGGTCGTGGCGTCTCGGTGGATTTGCGCAACAACGAGCAGGTCGAGGTCGCCTTCGAGAAGGCCAAGGAGCACAGCCGCGCGGTGCTGCTCGAGTCGTTCATCACCGGGCACGACCATCGGATGCTGGTCATTGCGGGCGAGTTGGTTGCCGTCGCCAAGCGGGTGCCCGGTCACGTCGTCGGCGACGGCGCGCACACCGTGGCGCAGCTGGTCGATATCGCCAACCAGGATCCGCGGCGCGGCATCGGCCACGAAAAAGTGCTGACTCGCCTGGAGCTCGACCACCAGGCCGACCGGCTGCTGACGGCGGCGGGGCTTACGCGCGACTCAGTGCCGGCCAAAGGCGACGTCGTGTATCTGCGCTCGACCGGCAACCTGAGCACCGGTGGCACGGCGATCGATCTCACCGACCAGGTGCATCCCGACAACGTCGAGATGGCCCAGCGGGTGGCGCAGGCGATAGGCCTCGATGTCATCGGCGTCGACTTCTTGACGCCCGACGTCACCAAAAGCTACCGCGAAGTCGGCGGCGGCATCTGCGAAGTCAACGCGGCGCCCGGCTTTCGCATGCACGTAGCGCCAAGCGAGGGCAAACCGCGCGACGTGGCCGGCAAGGTCATCGACATGCTGTTTGCGCCCGGTTCGCCGTCGCGCATCCCGATTGCGGCGATTACCGGCACC
>SXRM01000299.1 GCA_005792545.1 Pseudomonadota bacterium
CAAGCCCACCATCTCGGACGCCGGCAAGACCGGCAACTACGCAGACTTGCTGGGAAAGCCGGCACTAGCACAAGTGGGCAAGGCCTGCGGCACTGGCCTTGTGGTCAACGGCATCAAGGCCGACGGCAGCCTGGAGTGCACGGCCTCAGCGATTGCCCCCGACCTCATTGACGAGATCAGCAACGGCTTGATTTGGAACCAGTTCGTCGACAGCACGGCGGGCGGCCAGAACATCGCGATCCCCGACGGTCTCGGCGCGGGCAAGAGCGACTCGCTCACCTTCCCCGACATCGGCACGGCACAGGCCATTTGGGTTGACGTTGACTTGCTGAACTCGCAAATTCAAGACATTACCATGGAACTGTACGGACCCGGCATGAGCGCGCCGTACGTGTTGCACGCCAAGACCGGCACGGGCCAGACGATCAAGGCGGCGTACAACAAGACCACGCCGCTTGCGCAAGGCGACATGAACAAGGACTGGGTTGGCAAGAATCCGAAAGGCACCTGGTCGCTGACGGTCAAGGATCCCAACGACAACCAGTTGGGGGTCGCTGACGACGGCAAGTTCAGCTGGTCGCTGTCGATTCAGACGCTGTCGACCAAGAAGATTCAGGTCAAGGGCAACTTGATTGTCGATGGCGACTTGACCGTCAAGGGCATCAACACCGCGCAGGTCAACAACACGCTGCCGGCCACCTACCGCTTCGCCATGTTCCACACCCACCAGCACTCGCAGACCAGCTGGGTGATGGGCAACAACGCGGCGATGTTCGGCGGCATCAACCCGTCGACCTGGACCGACGGCAACGCCACCGCGTCGAGCATCTCGGCGGATAAGGACGTGCAGCGCACGCTTTTCACCGCGAAGCGCTACGCCGGTAAGAATGCCCTGGTGTGCTCTGAGGTGTGGCTGATGTACTCGTCGACCGATGGCAAAGTCTGCACGGCGTTGTTCCGCGTCAAGAACAACACGCAGTCCGACATCACCTGGACCCCGCACTTCTACTACACCGCGTACAGCGGCTGGTCAGAAGCCGCTTCGATTGCCGTCAACGGCGCCAATACGTGGAATTCAGGCAGCACCAGCAACACTTCGGTGAACCTGACCATCCCCAAGAACCGCGTCAGCACCGTGATTTTTGCCTCGACGGGCAGCCACGCTCACCACATCGGCAACAACATCCACGAGCGTGTCACCTATCTGGCGTTCTACAATGGCTCGTTGGCCTTGCCGGCGGGTCTGTCGTTCGTCGACGACCTGGACACGGCGACCGGCGGTTACGAGCAGTAGGCAGGCGCACGCTACGCCGGGCTACAATCCCGTACACACATACGCGCCGCCAAACGTTGCGGCGGCTGCCGTCAACCACACGTAGCCGCCGCTCGCTTGCATGTAGGCGGGCCCGGGCTTGGACGGCCGACCGTTGTAGCCCTACAGCACGATGTCGAGAGGCTGGCCGCACAAGACCGGCGCCAGCCTGGGCGACGCCGCCCGCTGATCGGGCAAGCGCTCACGATCCGCCCTCCGCGTACTTTGGCTGCGCGCCACCAGAAGCCGGCGGGTAGGCAGCAGGCGCTGCCTTGCGGCGCTCAGCCTCGGCGCGGGCTGCCGCTTCGGCTCTCGCCTACCTGATGCGCTTGATTTGCTCGTTGCGTTGCAGTACGCGTGTCGAGGCACCATGGTCGCCGGCCGCCAGAGAGCGGCTGGGCCGGGCATGGCGTAGGCGCTCGTACAGATCGAACTGGGCGAGAGCCGCTTCAAACCGGGCTTCGTCACTTGCGAAATCATCGAACCGATGCTCGGTCAGCACCACGGCGAGGCCACATGCCGCTTCCGGGCGAGCAGGCTCGAGCTTGGCCGCCGACTGAAATGCCACTCTGGCCTGGTTGGCCCGGGCCAACGCCAACTTCGGTTCCCAAGCATCACCCTGGTTGGTGTAGCGCAGTGCGTGGCCGAGGTTGACTTGGACGTCGTAGCGATTTTCGCCTAGTTCTGATGCCTTGTGCAGTGCTTGCACGGCCTCTTCGCCCTGTCGGAGGTGCGTCCAGGCCACGCCAAGCACGATCCAGGCTGCGGCGTGCCCGGGCCACTTGGCGACTGCAGTCATCGCATGTTGCTTTGCACGGTACCAATCGCCGACTGCGAGATCGGCGCGTGCACGCAGGTAGTCGATATGGGCGCGTTGGACGGCGTTGGCGGGCGGCAGGGCGGCGTCCAGCATCAATCTGGCCAGGCCAATGCGTTCACTGCTTGCGATCACTGCTTCGGCCGCTGCCAGCAGTGCTGTCGGATCGCGTGGCGTGTTTCGCAGCACGCCGGTGGTGACGGGGCCGGTTTTGAGAGCCGGCAAGGCGAAAATGGGGTCACGGCGTTCAGGGTAGGCTGCGGGAATGAGCCCGTGAAGGGCGTCGTAAAGCGCTGCGCGATGGTCGTCAGAGACGTCGCAGCGACGCGTAAGCCTGGCTGCGGCACGAAGTTCCGAGGTTGCGCGTTCGTGCAGAATCGCCGGTACATTGTCCGGCGTGGACTCGCAAATAATCTCAAGGTCGTCATCAGGGTCTTCGGGCGGGCCATCGGACCGGAACCGACCAAGCCAAAGCCAGATTCGTGCGCGCTGGACATGGGCGGCGATGGCCCAATCGCAGGAACCAATCAAAGCAGGGAACGCCGAATAGTCGTCGGCCAGTCCGCCGCTGCGCTCTGCGACGGGGCACATCGCAGGGTCTTGGAGTGTGAAGCGCCCGGCAACGACGATGTCCTGTTTTCGTCCGTGGCGCGGCAGTCGCGACTCCGGTGGCTCCGCCTTTCGTGCACGCTCGACAAGCTTGCGAATACAGTCGTCGTATCGTTTGGAGCGCGGCCCCTCTGCACGTTCGACAAGGCGTTGCCTGTGGGTGGTCCACTGCGACCGCTGCTGTGCGAACGTGCCTTTGAAATTCGTAACGTGGGTCATCGCGACGAGCGCCTCAAAGTGCGGCCGCAGCAACTCGAACGCTGCCTCGGCGGCAATCGCAGCGCCTTCTTCCTCTGCTTGGCGCGCCTGCCCCCCACGAAACACGGCAACGGCTCGCCGCCAGGCAACTTCGGCCGCAAGGCGGCCGGAACTACGCAGCTTGAGCCGCGCCAAATCCGCTAGGGCAGGCAACGTCTGGCTCGTCCGCAGGCGTTGACCACGCGTCGCCAGGACTTCGAGCAGAGCAACCTGCCGAGCCTCCTGCCCTAGGCGCCCATGGGCTCGTTGCGCTTGATAGAGCGCCTGGTCCACCGCATCGCGAACCGCCGGGTCGCGACTCGCCCCCAGCCGCGCCAAAACGTCCGCGGCGATTGCTGCCGACTCGGCCCCTAGTTCTCCGGCACTTGCCCATTCGCAGGCCATTTTCCAGTGCAACAGGGCGTCAGAGCGCCTGTTGTGCAAGTGCGCCAGCTCAACGTGGTCGGCCACCGCACCTTTGACGTCGAAGATCGCTTCACAGCCTTACGCGCGCAGAGATATGTACTTTTCCTGCTGAGCCAGGCGCGCTTGAGGGCTGAGGTCGCGGCGATTAGGGAGGTCTTCGAGGGTGGCCGTCAGTTCGCGCTCGCAGGACTCGCTCGGCGACGACCCGCAGGCGAGGTCTTGTTGTGCGCTTGCCGGTGCAGCGACGGCAAAAGACACGAGCGCCACGGCGATGAGCACACCAGTCGCAGTGGGTGTGCGCGTCATGCTTGGCATCCTGATGTTGCAGCGGAATTCAACGGTAGGGCCAGCGTTTGAGTCCGATTGCGGCAGGTCACGGAGCGACAAGGTTGGCCGCTTGGCCAGCTCTGGCTGCATCGGCTGCGCGCGGTCCGCATTCGATGCGCGGCTTGGGTGGTGCTCGGGGCAGCACGGCAAGCACCCGAGGCGATGTGCGCTACCACGCCTCCACCACCAAATCCGGCACGCGCCTGAACTCGCCCAGATTGCGCGTAATGACCGTCGCCGCGTTGGGGCGGGCGGTGGCGGCGATGAGGAGATCGTTCCAGCCGATGCGCTTGCCGGTTCGTTCCAGTGTGGCACAGATGTCGCCGTAGTGGACTGCGGCGATGCGATCGAAATGCAAGACTGTCATGTGCTCCAACAACCTCGACACCTTTGCGTGGGCCAGGGTCGGATTGTCACTCTTGTTTGCGCCGTGAAGCAGTTCTGCGCACACGATTGCGCTCGTACAAATGTCCTGTGCTGCAGTAGCGTCCAGTCGCGTAAGCAACGCAGGCGCCCGCCCGCGAATCAGGCCAATGCACGCATTGGTATCGAGCAGAATTAGGGGCATGCGGGAGTACTACAGCGGCCCGCGGGGCGTCCATGCACGTTGCCGCGGGCGATGCAGCCGAACATCGCGCAGAGAGCCATAGACTTCATGGACCATGTCGTGCAGCGAGGCAGGATTCGGCGTCGTGGGCGTATTCTCGACGACGATGTGCACTTGCACACCCGGTTCGCCGACATGGATGTGCACCCAACCCGCAGCGTCTGCGGTCGCACTTGTGTCGATTCGATCCATGGAACCACCCGCGGGATCAAGCCCGCCCAGCCATTGTGCCCGCGCCTCATTCGCCGGGCAACTGTAATCCCGACGGCTCGTTGCACGCGGTCGCGCAAGACCGCCGGCAAGCCGCTGCCCCGTACCGCACCACCACGATATCCCCACCTGACCGGCCAAATACCTCGGGGCAATAAGGCGTTTTCAACCGCCGTTCGCTGCACTGACGAGCGCCAAGATGTCGCTCACAGTCAACTTGCTTGCTTCAGCGGTGCTTTCCCTTTCCATCAGCGCGTGAAACAGCTCACTCTTCTCCCTGGACAGCGCGCGGATTTTCTCCTCCACCGTGCCCAGCGCTATCAGCCGTCTGGCCAGCACAGGCCGCTCTTGACCGTGCCGCCGCGCTCTGGCGATGGCCTGGTTTTCGCGCTGCGGGTTCCACCAGGGGTCAAACAGGTACACGTAGTTGGCGCGCTGCAGGTCGAGGCCCACGCCACCCGCGCCGAGGGTCAACAGCATCACCGACGACTGACCGTATTTCTGGAACGCGTCGACCTGACGCTCCCGCTCAGCAGGGCTCATGGTCCCGTCCACGCGGTTGAACTTGATGCTGCGCTTGGGGAGTAGCCCTGCGACGTGGTCCAGGATGCGCGTCCATTGGCTGAACACAAGGGCGTGGTGCCCGGCGGCGATGTTCTCGGCCAACAGGTCCAACAGGCGGTCGGCTTTGCTTCCGGCGGCGGTGAAGGTCTCGTTGTGCAGGCCCGGCCAGGCGCAGACTTCGCGCAGCTTGCGCAGGACCTCAATGGCGTGGAACTTGACCCTTGCCTCCGGCAGCTCCAGCAGCTTGCGGCGAACTCGTAGCTCGCGACCGCGACCGAGTACGTGGCGACCTTGGAATTGCCTAGACGCCAGTTGGACGAGGCGAGGTCGATGAGGGTCAGGGGCGGCTCACCTGAACCGGAAATTGCGTGGATGACCGTGCCCAACTTGTCGCCACGCCCCCACTTGTCGCGCACGAGGCCCGCCGGCGCGATGACAAGCTGAGGCCCGATGTGGCGACGCGCGAACAAGAGCGCCAGGACCTGGCGGGTTTTGCCCACGCCCATGTCGTCGCCGAGGCAGGCACCCTTGGACCAGACGGCTGTGCGCAGCAGCCACAGCAAGCCCTCGGCTTGGAATGGAAAGAGCTCGATTTTTAGCGGGGTTTTGCGCGCGGTCGCCTCGGCGCGTTCCCATGCCTCGACAATGGCTGCGTAGGCGTCGGCGAGGTCCGTGCACACATCGCGGAACGCAGAACCGCCGTTGAGCAGTGCGCCAAGGTCCACAGCGACTTTGCCGTTCTTGAGCGCCGCGGCCCGGGCGACCGGGTCGAGCAAGCGCCGGAGTTCATCGGCTATCGGGTAGTAGGTGTCGCCGTCGACGACGACGTATTTCTTGCCCGAACGCACGGCGCGCACGATGTCGACCAGCGGCACGATGGGCTTGGGGTTGCCGTCGTGCAGGTCGAACCAGTTCATGCTGCGCTTGGCGCGCAGGTTGAGGTCGCCGGGCCGAAGTTCGGGTTTCAGCTTCGGCTTTGGTGTCTGCCACTCGACGGCCAAATCGGATTCCGGGTTGCGGTCGAGGCGGTCGAGCGCAGCCAAGGCGGTTTCGAGCGAGTCGGTGGTCCAGGCGAATTCCTCGACGGACGCGCGCTGCCAGGAGGCGTCGTCGAGACCGCAGCGGGTGGCCAAGACAGCGGCGCGGGCGAGGACGGCAGATGGCGCTTTGGGTTGGTTGCGGGCCGTCGAGAGGGGGGCGAACACGGCGGACGGTGGGACCTGGGCTTGGATGGCCGCGTGCAGGCGGTCTTGCAGGAAGGAGAGTTGGAGGCGGTAGTGAGGGCGGTTTGTCGGCTGCGCCTGGTCGCCTACTCTGGCCCAATGGTCCGCTTCGCCATGACGCGTGGGGTCAGTTGTGCCCTCGACATGCCGTATTGGCTGTTTGCCGTTGCTGGCGTCGCCTGGCCGCCCAAAGTCGACGAACGTGACCTTGCCGGGCCCTTTGCTCAAGTCCAGTTGCCGCATTCGCGCCCAAAGCCTCGCCATTTTGAGCCGGCCCCCCTCGGCCTGTGTGAGTTCCGGGTCCACACCAGCGCGTTTCAATTCAGCAAGGACGTCCTCGACCTCTGCAAGCTTAGTCGGGGCAGGTCGACTACGTTGCAAAAGGCGCTTCAGCCGCCGCGTGAGCTGCTCGATTCTTGATTCGGCGCTGGTCCTGGTCCTGGAGGGCTTGGCGTTCACCTCGGCCGGAGTTTGCCTGGCAGCGCCCTTCGATTCGTGGCTTCGTTGCGCCGGATTCGGCGTCGGAGACGATGGCGGCGGGTGAAAGTGCGACCGCAACAGCAAAGCCTCGGCGTCGAAAACCTCTCTCTGCAAAGGTGAGAGGTTCTGAACCTGTGATGGCCAATGGTTGACAGCCTGCGGCCCACGGGCAAGCCACATGTTCAGTACGAAGAACGCTGCTCGGGAACAGAACTGGTCCACCCGGCCCCCTCGTCCGCGCGCGCGACCGAGCCTGCCGTACATCATTTCCAGAATGTGGCGATAGTCCTGCATCTGCGCAGCAGTGCCAGAACAATTGTTCATGTGGCGTGGGCAAGCCTTGCGCCTAAGTGTAGCGCCGCAGAATGGGCAACGCAGGCCGTCTCTTGAATCACCCACAGGGTCCCCCTACGGCCGTGAATGTCGCAAAGGCCACTATTCGCCAATCAGCGCAACTACCGGCCCCCAACCGCCCCGCAGCCCCCAATTGTCCTAGCGCCGCCAGCAATTGCCCACCCGCACCCGCCAATTGCCACCCCGCAGCCCGCGCTGCACCCCAACAATGACCGCCTGCACCCCGAAAAACCCGCCCTGCACCCGGAATTGTGCGAGCTGCGCGCCAAAACCCACCCGCTGCACCCCGAAAACGCGCCCCTGCACCCGCGCCCGCTACTCCAGCCCATCCACGGCCTCGCCCTGCGCCGCCAACCGCGCCGCCCGCACCGCTTCCACCCGCGCCAACTCGGCCCGCACCAGATCAAGCCGGAACAACGGCGCCTCGTCCGCGCTCTCCTCGGCCACGCTCTCGTCCGCCGTCACCAGCCGCTCGAAGTGCTGGCTGAGTTTCAGTTCCGCCTTGCGCACATCGCGGGTGCGGTCGCGCACCACATCCATCGCCGCGCCCCCGGCGCTCTTGCCGGCCATCGCATCCAGGAGCTTCTGCCCCTGGGCGACAAAGGCGACCGTCACGCCAAACGGCTTGAGCTTGGCGGCGTGCTCGGCGCATTCGGGCAGCAGCAGCCGCAGTTCGTTGACCACGCCGCGGGTGCGTGCCACCGGCAGCTTGCCAAAGCGGAACTGGCCGGCCAGGTCTTCCTTGTCGCCGTGCTCGGCGATGTGGTTGCGCACGCGGTTGTGCAGCCGGCCAATCCAGCGAAAGCCGGCCTCGGCGCGGCCATGGTCGTCGACAATGCCGGCACCCCAGTCGCCTTTGGCACCCTCTTGCGCCGTCTCGGCACCGACCAGTTCGGCGTGCGTTACGGCTAACGCTTTGGTGAACTTGGGTCCATCGACGCCGAAATCGCCCAAGGCAAGGACGCGCTTGGCGTTGACTTCGGCCTTGAGCTGGCGCAACAGTTCCTCGGCTTGGGCGAGTAGGACTCTGGTGGGGACGGCGAAAGCGGTCTGGCGCATGGCAAACTCCGGTGCGGTGGGGTCATTCGCGGGCTGGGCCCGACCTTGGGCGCGGTCGCGTGGGGGCACGGGTTGCAGCGGGGCGGCATTGTTGTCAAGGCGCGAATCGGCACCGCTGCCAGGCGTCGACCATCAGCGCTTGACTTCGCGACGCCAGACAGTATCTTGCAAAAGCGTCATCGAACGCCAAAGTGCAAGATGCAAACCGCAACCGTGAGCAGCAAGTTCCAAATCGTCATCCCTGCTGCCGTGCGCGAGGCCATCGCCCTGCGGCCGGGCGAGCGACTGGCCTTCGTTCTTAAAGGCAGGGCGTTGCACCTGGTACCGGTTGAGCCCATCGCGTCGCTGCGCGGCCTGCTGCGCGGTGCCAACACCGATGATGTGCGCGACCGCACGGAGCCAGCGTGATGCAGGTGGTCGACTCCTGCGGTTGGATCGCCTGGCTGACCGATGATCCGCGCGCCGAACGCTACGCAAATGCCCTGACTGCGCCGCGCACCGTGTTGGTGCCCACCATCGTGCTCTGCGAAGTCTGCCGATGGGTGCAGCGCGAGCAAGGCGAGCCCCAGGCTCTGCGCGTGGCGGCTGCCATGCAGCAATGCGAGGTCGTGGTGCTCGATGCAGCCGTCGCCTTGCTTGCCGCTGACTTGGGGCTGCGCCACAAACTGGCGATGGCAGACGCACTGGTGTACGCCCACGCGCAGGTGCGCGGCGTGCCCCTGCTGACCTCCGACGCACACTTTGGCGGGCTCGCTGGGGTCGACTACCAGCCGTAGTCCGCTACCGCACCACCACGATATCCACCCCAGACCGCCCAAACACCTCGGGGCTATACATCTCCTCAGCCTTGGCCGGCGGCACCACAAACCGCCCCGGCGTGGTGGCGCGGCACAGGTACGCGTACTGCCATTCCCCTTCCCACAGTAGACTCGTGAAGGCTTCGGCGCGCTCATCGCGCAGGTTGTCGTGCTCGTACCAGCGGCCCCACCACCAACGGCGGGCGCTGCCGCTCGGCTCGGGCTTGGTATCGGGCGCCGGTTCGCTGCCTGCGAGGTCACCGTTGATGGCTTCCAGGCCAGCCGGCATCGGGTCGACCAATGCCACGTGGTAGCGCCGCGCCGGGGCCACCATCTCGACCTTGACCCGCACCCGCGCGCCGGCTTTGAGCTGCCACGACCCATCTGCCAGGCGCTTGACGTCGTCGGGTTTGTCCACCGCTTCGTACGTCCGCTGCACGAAAAAGCCGCGGTCCATCGGCGGCAGGCGCAAATCGGCGGGCGCGTAGTCCAGGCCGATGCGGTAGTACAGGCGCCCGTCGCCCTGCTTGCCGACAATCAGGTCCTTGTCGGCAGGGCCGGTCTGCAATAGCGCCATCGGCACCAGCAGCTCATGGCGGTCGGTCGAGCGACCCTTGAAGGCTTGTTCGCCTGCATACTGCTCGCCCAGCCACAGGCGCGCCACGAAATCGGGGGTCGCCTTCTCGTAGGTGCGAAAGTACCGGTCCAAGGCCAAAAGAATCCACGCGTTCTCTTGGGTTGAGCCCCAGCGGCCCTTTTTGCGGTGTGCCAGCAGACCCGTCACGATCTTGGGAATCAGGTCGGCCTTGGCATCGTCGGTCATCAGTGCGTCGAGCAGGACGGCGTCGGCGCGGCGGTCGCTGGCCAGCAACAAGTGGGCGCCGTCGTCGTAGCGCACCGTAAAGTGGGCAGCGCCGGCGGTTTCTTCCACGCGGTTCTGCACATGGGTGCGAATGGCGGACAGCACCGCAGCGCTGCCTTTGTCGCCCACCAGCACCGGCCAGGTCCAGCCGAGCAGCTCCATCGGCGCCGTCTGCACGTCCTTGAATTCGGACAGCAGCGCCCTCGCCTTGGCCACGTCGCGCTCGCCGGCCGCCAGCCGCACGTACAGGGCCTCTGCGCGTAGAATCTGGCGTATCGACACGCTGTAGTAGCTCGGAAAGCGGCTTTCGATCGTGCGCAGGTAGTCGAGCGCGCGCTTGAGTGGATAATCGGGCACCGCAAAGCCCTTGGCCTTGGCCCGCACCAGCGCGTGCGCCACGTGCAACGTCGTCACCGGCCAGCTTTGCTCGCCTTTCTTCCAGAAGCCCCAGCCGCCGTCGTGGTTTTGCATGCGCTCCAACGCCTTGAAGTCGTTGACCATGCTGGCCGCGAGCTCGGCGTCGCTCGGCATGTCTTTGACCTGGAAGGCCTGTAGCACATCGCGCAACGCCGCGATGGAAATGACCCGCGAGGCGCGCTGCTCGCTGCACTCGAATGGGTAGCGCACCAGATACAGCACCGCGTCGGTCAGGCCTTGCAACGCCGTAGAGCTGGTCGTGACTTGCAAGCCGCCGTATTGCTTGACGGCATTCTTGGGTGCACGGATTGGCTGGGCGCGGGCGCCGCTGTCGAGCACGCCATAGGTCGCAAAGGCCTCGGTCGTCGCCAGCGTCCACACCGGCAGGCTGATCTCGGCAGCGTCGGCAAAGGCACCGGTGGCCACGGCAATTTGCACCCGCCCGGTACCTGCCTGTGGCGCCGTGGTGGGCAGCCGTACCTCGACCCGGTTGTTGCCGGGGATGGTCAGGCGCACTGCCGGGCCCGACACCTGCAAGACGCTGCTGCGCGCGGCCAGTTGGACTTCCAAAGGGTTGGGGGTCTGGTTCTGCAGCACCACCGGCAGCTGGAACTCGTCGCCAAAGTTGGCAAACCGCGGCGCGCTCGGCCGCACCATCAGCGGCAGTCGCGCGACCACCGTCGCTTCGCCCAGGCCAAAGCGCTGCACCTCGTGGGCCGCGACCGCCATCACGCGATAACGGGTCAGGTTGTCGGGCAGGGTCACCTGCACGGTTGCCCTGCCCTGCGCGTCGGTGCGGACGATCGGCGCAAACAAGGCCAGCGGATTGAAGTCCTTTCGCAAGGCGATCGCGGGCCCAGGCTCGCCGTCGTCGGCAGCGTCGGCACCGTCCATCGGTGCGCCGTGGCCATTGGCGGCCTTTGCTTTGGCGCGGCTCTCGCGCATCGGGCCGCGTTCAGACTTCGCCTCGGACGGTGGCGCAGGTGGGGCGGCGCCGACTGCAACCACGGATTTCTTGTACGACCCGCCGCCGACGGCCGCGCCTTCCATCTCCGCATGGCGCGAGCCGTAACCGCCGCGCCCGCCTTCGTCGCGCATCTTGCCTGGCGCCTCCTCTTTGGCCTCAATTTCCAGTTGGGGGCCTGCCGACAACAGGATCCACTGGCGCAGCTCCTGCAGCGACAGCCCCGAGCCGCGATGTGGATAGAAGGCGCTAATAGGATTAGGGATGCGGTAGCCAGTTAGCGCCAGCACGGCTTCGTCGGCCATCACCACCAGCAGCTCGGCGTTCGCCGCCGGCTTGCCCTGCGCATCGACCACGGTCAGGACCAGCGCGGTTTTCTGGCCGGGCGTTGCATCGGGATCCTGCGGCGCCACCTGGACTTGCAGGACGCGATGGTTGGGCGGCACCGCCAGCGAGATTTCGTTACTCGCAAACGCCGGCCGCGGCGGCAGCTTGGGATCGGGCAAACCGTTCGCCCCTTTGCGCGGCGCCTGACCGACCAGGGCGACGTGGGCCACGAGGTTGGGGGTGTGGGCGTCTTCAATCGGGATCTCGACCGTCGCTGTGCGACCGCCGGTGACAAACGGCTTGCGCCACAGCACACCCTCGCGCGCCACGGTCAGCTCGCCCGTCGCATCTGGCCACGGCGCCAGGATCAGCAGTTTGGCGGTCTGCCCCGGCGCGTACTGCTGGCGGTCGGGCACCAGCTGCACCTGGTCTTCGGGCAGGTTGCGGTCGGGCACGCTATCGGGGCCACTGACGTAAATCTGCAACACGGTCTGGTTCTTGCGCGCTTTGGCGTCGGTCAGCGTCGCTTCGACGTGCCACAGGCCACCGGCCTTGGGCGTGAAGGTGCACTGGCCGGGCTTGGCGGCGCTGGTCCACTCGCAGGTCTGCACGTCGCTGCGCTCTGTGGACCATTGGCCTTGTTTCTGAACGTCTTTGTTGCGGTACATCTGCACCGACAGTGACGTGCCCGCCACGGCTTTGCCGTCCAGGTCCGCTACCACCACGTCGATCGGCAGCGCCTCGCCGGCCTGCGCGAAGCCCTTGTCCGTCTTTAGGCCCGCATACAGGCTCGCTGGGTGCACGACCAGGTGCGCTTGGGTCGTCCACGCCTGCCGGTTGACGTCGTACACCGTCGCGTGGGCGGTCACTGCCCACGGCTGAATCGGCTCGCCGGCGTCGAAATCGACCCGCACCACGTGCTGGCCATTGGAGCCGAGCCGCGACTGCAGGTTCTGGTTGTGTTGCGCGCCGCCGCCGTCACGATACCAGCGCATCCACCACGGGGTCGGTCGGCCAAAGGTCCAGTCGTGCCAGCCGGCCGGCGTAAAGCTGCCGGACGTCGCGCGCACGTCCCAGCGAACGTCGGCATTGGGCAGCGCTCCTCCGGCGTAGTAGCGGGCCGAAGTCGTCACCAGGGCGTGGTCGCCGATGGTGTACGGCCCGGGATCGGCTTGCGTAGTCGTTTCAAACTCGGGCCGGCGAAACTCCTCAACACGCAAGTGGTGCGAGAAGTCCCAATGGTCTGGGCCATGGCCGAACAGCACCTGCGCGGTTCCCAGGTGCAGGTTCTTGGGCAGCGGCACCGCCAGGTCAAAACTGCCGCCTTGCGCTACCGGTAGCGTGCCCTTGCCGACGTCGTTGCCGCGGGCGTCGCGCAGCTTCCAGTGCAACGTGCTGGCGCCCGACCAGGCTTGCAGGTCGCCTTTAGGTCCGCGGACGACCGTGCGCAGCCAGCCCTTGAGGTTGGCCGTCTCGCCAGGCTTGTACAGGCCGCGGTCGTTGACGACGTGCCATACGGTATGACTGCCGGGCGACGCCCCGTGCCAGTCGCTGTGCTCGGCCCAGTAGTGGTCGCGCTCGGGCAGCATCGCCACGTCGTTGCCTTGGATGGCCACGGCCATGCGCGGTTTGTCGGCCGAGCCGGGCAGCGTGTGCAACCAGCGACCGTCCTTGTCGGCGGTGCCGCTTTGCAGGGTCTTGCCGGCCTCGCGAATTTCGACTTTGGCGCCTGGCGCGGGCTTGCCAGTCGGCAAGTCGGTCGCGACGAACTGGATGGCTTCGCCGTCGCGCACCGCGGTCAGGCCCAGTCGCGTCACCTGCACCCACGACCAGTAATGGGTCTGCCGCCACTTTTCCTTGGGCTGCGGCACCGGCTCAACGTGCACGATCAGGTGACCGCGGTCGCCTTTGAGGGCATGGGACAGGTCGAGCGTCGTCTCGCTCACCTCGTCCGGCTCGCCCTTGATGCCAATCAGCTTGTCGAGCGCCAGATCGCCCGGCGGCCGTGGTTGACGGTCGTCTTCGCTGCGGTCTTGCTGCGCCTTGCCCCACGCCCACCACTGCGACGGATCGACGCGCCAGGCCCGGATCTTGACCAGCCGCTGGTTGACCGACCACACCGACAGATGCGGCGACTTTTGCGCCGGATCGAGCACGGTGATGGCGCCCAGTTGCATGGACAGCGCCGGCTCGGCGCGGCTGGTCTTGAACGTCGCGGTCGCGGTCTTGCCGAGCTTTTGGGCGTAGACGTCGGTCAGGTCGGCGCCGACGTGGACGGTGTACTTGGTGTTGCCCTTGGTCTGGCCCGAAATCGTCACCTGGGTGCCGCTGACGATAACCTGCATGCCGGGCACGGGCGGCGTTACCTGAACTAGCGCCGGATCAAAGAGCTTACTGTCCAACGCGTTGCTAAAGGTCAGGTACCACGGCTGCAGCGGCGGGCACCGATCGCCCCAACCGCAGTGCGAGCCGGTCAGTGCCAACGGGCCGTAGGTGCGGAAGTGCTGGGTGTGTTTGGCCGCCGACAGCCGCGGGCCTTCAGCGCTGGGCAGGCCCGGCCCCCAGGTCACCACAATCGAGCTGTTCTTGGGCAGGTCTGCTTGCGCGCGCAATGCCACCCAGCGGTCGCCATGGCCGTTTTGCTTGAGCGCCTCGACGCGCCACTTGTAGCCGCTCTCTTTGGCCAGCTCGTCAGCGGTCAGAACGCGAAACGGCACCACGCTGCCATCGGCGTGCAACGTCACCTTGGCTGCAATCGCGGCTGGCGACACCGCCTGGTCGAACTCGGCGAAAATCACCGGGTTCAGCGGGTTGCCGTGCCCGCCGGGCGAGGTGTTGAGGATGCGCGGCGGCGGCGTTCGGAAGGCGAAGCGGTGTTCCTTTTCCAGCGCGCCGCCGGTCTGCGACTTGGTCCCCGCGGGCACGACTACCGTGTACTCAGTGGCCATCGGCAGGCGTTCTTTGGGCTGGAAAATCGCGGTCTGCGTGCCGAGCCAGCGCCATTCGCCAGGGATCGCCGGCGTCACCTGCACCGGCACCGGCAGCGTGGCCAGCGTGGCATGGTCGGTGACGGGCACCATCGGCTGGCTAAACGTCACCGACACCCGCGGCGCCAGGTTCACGTCGCCTTCGGGGCCGTGGCGCAGGACGCGCAAAGGGCCACTTTCGACTGCAGGCGGCGGCTCGGGCGAGGGCGGCGGCGGAAACGGTTCCTTGACAGTGTCGCCCGGTCGCGGCGCTGGCAGCGATTTGTCCCTCAACGCAAACGGCTGGGCGTCGTCGGCCTTGACGTCGATCTTGGGCAGGCGCGCCAGCAGCTTTTGGGTCTCGGCCGGCGACAGCGGCGTGGTGACGGCCTGGGGCGCTGGCGGCGTGTTGGCGGCGTCGGGATCGGCTTCGCTCACGCGAAAGCGCAGGCCCTGGGCGCCGTCGGGCAGCGCTGCGTAGCCGCCGCCGCGGTAGGGGCGTTTGTAGCTGCCGCCGACGTTGGGTGCGGGAGCGGCGGTCGGCGAGATGGCGACCGGGCTGCGCGCCTGGCCCGTCGAGGCAGGCTCTGGCGCGCACGCGGACAGGGCCAAAAGGGCAAACAGAATGCGAGCGTGGGTCGGCATGGCGGATTCCTGGCCCGGGGCGGGCGCCCGGCTTGGACGCGGGGGCGCGGCGGGCGGTTTGGCAGCGTATCGCGGGTGGGGCGGCGGTGCACGTGCAGGCAGACCGGCAGGCTAGGATACCGTCTCGCCGGAGCGGTAGGGTTGTGACGCGTCCGCAGTCCCAGCCCGCTTCCGGCCGTCAGTCAAGGCTTGGCCGCTGTCGGGAACACGCACTGAAAGCCCTCAAACTTCATGCCGGCGAGCGCACAGTCAAGACTGCGGTAGCCGGCGGCGCCGTCGCAGAACACCGCTTCTTTGCTGTCTGACGACGTCGAGATGCCGCCCGCGCACGCCGGAAAGCGCAGACAGGTGGCGTTGAGCTTGCCCTTGGGGTCGCCCGACGACGCATAGGTCGCGCACTGAAAGCCCATACCGGCGCAATCCAGCACTTGGACTTTGCCGCCCTTGCACTCGCGCGCCTTGCTGCCGACGCAGGATTCGCTGAACGTGCTGGAATCGCATGCCTCTGCAGCACCCGGGAACTTGCAGATGTCGGGGTCGTCGTCAAAGGGCATGGTCGGGTCGCACGTCGCGCCCACTGCCCCGCAGTCGATGGAAAACGCAAAGTTCTGGCCTGCCTGCCCGACGCACACGGTGGCACTGTTGCCATTGCAGACAAACGTCTTTGGCGTCGAGCAGGTGCCGAACTTGGCGCACAACGCTTGCGCCTTGGGGGCAACGCCCACCGTGCCGCAAGGCAGCCCAAGGCTCTGGCAGTCAACAACCGCCGATACGCCCTTGCTACAAAGCTGGACCTTGCTGCCGGCGCATTGCGCCGTGGTGTCGGCGCCGCAGCTGTGGTTGCCGGTTTTGAGGCAGCTTAGCACCGCGTCGCACGACTGGGCGGCGGCGAAGCAACCCTGTTGGGCCTCCAGTTGCTGCAGGAGGAGGTCGCCGGGCTCAACGATGCCAACCAGTTTGGCCATCGTGGTCGCCATCGACAGCGTCGGTGGATCCATGCACTCGGACATCGACACGCCGGGGATGCACAAGTCGGCCTTGACGCACGCAATCGCCCGCTGAGTCCGCGCCGTCGGCGGTACTTTGCACTGCGTGGCGCTGACCACATCGCCGCTTTTGGTCTCGACGCAGCTTTGCGGTTTGGTGCAGTCGCCGTCGTTGACCCACTTGCCGGCTTTGCAGCGCACCTTGGCAGTGGCGCCGGGCGCACAGCCAATCTGGTCCTCCTTAGGGCAGTCGGCGCCGACCGGGCCGCCGGAGACGACCACGGCTGGCGTCGTTCCAGTGCCACCGCCGCCTCCGCCCCCTGCCCCGCCTGGGCCGCTGGTGACGCACGATGCGAGGCAAAGTGCCGCCGCGACCAATGAGACTCGGACCATCGCTGCCATGTCGCCTCCCGCGAACGCCGCAAGCTGCGTTGGGTTGCATTGCCGCGCCGCCAATGCGCAATACAGCGCCACCGGCCGGGCGTCAAGCGCAATCGCGCGTCGGTCGAGGCTCGGTTGCGATGAACCGCCAAGGCAAAAGCGCATCCTCCCCAGCATAGTCCACACCCACCCGCGGCGCCGTCCGCACATCGGCATCCGCCACCGGTTCGCCCACCTCCAGCCACAAATCGCCAGAGCCATCGAGCGCCATCCCCGAGTGCCGCCCGCTCAATCCCAGCGCCTGCGCCACCTTGCCCGGGCCATCACACCAGCGACGCACGTCTTTGGGCAGCGGCCGTTTGTCGCCAAACCCGCGCAGTCGAGCCATCGTCGCGGCGCCCTCCATCGGCACCACACCGCGAATCAGCACGGCTTCGGCCACGCCCGCTTCGCCCGTCACCACGTTGAACGCCCAGTGCATGCCGTACACGAAGTACACGTAGGCCACGCCGCCCTGCTCAAACATCACGGCATTGCGCTTGGTTTTCTTGCCGCCAAAGGCATGGCATGCGCGGTCGTGCTGGTGGTAGGCCTCGGTTTCGACGATGCGCGCCCGCAAGACCTCGCCGTCCGGCAATCGGCCGACGACAATTG
This sequence comes from Pseudomonadota bacterium, assembly GCA_005792545.1. GTDB lineage: Bacteria > Myxococcota_A > UBA9042 > UBA9042 > UBA9042 > SXRM01. The sequence continues at coordinate 17,225 of SXRM01000299.1, forward strand.
CCCCGAGTAATTCACGCGCCAGTGGCAAGGCCGGAGCGCGCAGCCGCGCCACATCGAAAACCTGGGACATCACCAGAACTTGGCGATAATCCGCACGCCGCACTGGAAAATGTTCGAGGCCCGAGTGTTGCGGCCCGGCACCCACTCTTGATTGCGGTACTGGGCGTAGAACTGCAACGGCAGGCCCATGCGCAACAGGCTGATGTCGGCACCGAGACGCACTGTGTTCTTGTCGCCCGGTCGCCACACCTTCTCGCGGTCATAGTTCCAAATCGCTGACTGCGAGTAGTAGCGCGACTGCCCGACGGTGGTGTACGAGTGGCCAAGCGTCAGGTTGAGCAACGGCGGAAAGGTGTTGGCCTTTTCCAGGCTGTGGCCGCTCGCGAAGGTCGCCCAGGTCGGCCCCAACAAGGGAGCGACCTCCAGCATTGCCATAATCGCCAGGAAGTCGCCGGGATCGACTTTGTAGGTCTCGCCCACATAGGGCGCGTAGGTCAGCAACAGCGGACTAGTGGTGCCTTTGGGCGTCACGTATTCGCGGGTGCGAAACCACGAATACCAGGCGTCGATGCCGAAGTTGAACCGTTGCACCCCGTCGACCTTGATAGGGCGGTCCAGGGCCAGGTGCAGTTCGGCGTCGCCGTAGTTGTTCAGTTCCCACACCGTGGTGCCAGCGGCGACCAGGTTCTCTGGGTCTGGATTGACGCCGGTCGGAATCGCCACCTGACCGGCGACCGCGGCTTGCACGCCCATGGCCTCCAAGAACGCGAAGTCGGGCAGGCGATAGCGCAGGCCGAGCACAATATCGGCCAGCGTGTAGTGGTTGCCGTCAAACGCGCCCGGTTTAGGCTGGCCCATCGACTTGGCCCACTGCCAGAAGTCGTCCTCGCTGTACTTGCGGCCGAGCGTGCTCTGGTAGTCGCCGGGGGTCCAGCCAAAGTTGGGTGCGATGGTGGTGCGGGTGACCAACGGCACGCCGACCGCGGCGGTGAGCTTGTCGGTCAGCCCCACGAAAGCCTGGCTGGCGATGAAGCGGTAGCGCACGAACGGCGCCGCGGTAATGGTGCCCTGCAAGCCGCCGCCCGGCTCGTAGCGGTCAATGCCTTGCAAAAGCGTCAGCGGCTTGCGGTTGCTCGACCACTGCACGCTGGTGTCGGCTTCGATGAAGGACTCGTCGAGGATGAAAGCGCCAGAGGGCAGGGTGGTGGTGTTGCCGGCCCAGGCCACGGTCGGCAGGCAAAGCAGGGCACAGGCCGCGCCGATGGTGGTACGCAGTGTAATGCGCTTCATGGCACCACCGGCAACGTGAAGGTCTCAAAAACGCCGTCGGTCGCTGGCACGATACCCGCCGCCACGCTCATCTTGCGCGCGGCTGGTTCGATGACCGACGCCTGCATCGAGTCGTGGCGGTCGACCAGCGCTGGCGTCCGCAGCAGGGCCTGCGCGCTCAACGCCGTCACTTTGCCGTACTGCTTGCCGATGGCGTCCAACTGGGCGGCCTGGGTGCGCAGCGACGGGTAGTAGTAGCTCGACCACGCCCGCTGCGGCGGCACGTTGAATAGGAACACCGGCTCGTCGATGTCGGTGGCGTTCTTGCGAAAGTGCGCGCCAATCGCGAGGTCGTCGGCGTTGACCGACGGCGTCAGCACACCCAGGTCCGCGCGCACCTCGGGACCATAGGCGACGGGCTTGCTGTTCTCCGGGTGCACCGCAGCGTGGGCCTCGACGGCGCGCAGCTCGCCTGCCGCGTCGGCCAGCAGAAAGTTCCAGCCAAAGGTGTGCGGCATGCCGACCAGCAGTTCCGCGCCTTTGACTGCAGTGGTCGTCTCTTCCAAGGCCCGCCGCAGCGCGAAGCCCACCGGTACGCCAGAGACGACGAGCTTGGTGTTCAACTGCTCTTTCTTAAAGCGAGCAACCAGCGGATTGTTCAATGTGTCGCTGGGTGCGACCGCGACCGCCAAACCCTGCGCCGACAGCCCGGCGAATCCATAGGCGATGCCCGCCCAGCCCACGAACGCGAACGCCGGCTTGCCCGGCGGCCGGTGGATCTGCAACACGCAGTGCTTGTGCGAAGTCCCGGCGTCAAGCAGCGTAAAGTGGTGGGCCAGCAGGGGCTTACCGTCCGCAGTCGCCGACTTGCGCAGGGCAAACGCGGTGCTGGCGGGCGAAGTGGTGCCGTCCGACGCGCCGAGGTTGGCGATTTCGCCAGCCTTCTTGCCGTAGCCGACCGTCGAGAACGTGAACTGCTCGATGCGCATGGTGCGCGCCTTGGCCGGCACCGGCGACGGGTTGATTTTGGCGTCGCTGGCTTGGATGGCGAGCGTGACGACGCTTTTGCCTGGCAAGCCGCCTGGCGGCACCAGCTTGATTTCCAAGCGGTCCTTCTCGACGTCGCCCTTGGGCGTGCTGTAAAGCTGGGCGCTGTACCCTGCACTGCCCGGCGTGAAAAGCGTGGTCTTGCCGTCGATGACCAGCTGCAAGCGCACGCTTTTGGGATCGACACCGTCAGCGTCTTGCAGCATGACCCGAAACTGGGCGGTCGTCGGCACCTCGACCAGCGCCGCGTCGGGTCGAGCCGCGTATTCGACCAGGGCCTCGAACTTCTCGTCGGTCTGACCGTCGCCGTCGTTGTCGACGCCGTCGCTCACCAGCAAGTCGCCTTGGTTGTCGGCGAACGCGGACGCCTGGACCAGCTCGACCTTGGGGCCCTGCACCGCACGCAGGTAGTAGGCGACCGAGCGGGTGGCCAGCGTCGAGTCGACGAACGTGTTGAGCAGCAGCACGTTGGCATACGGCACCTGCGCGCCGTCGGCGATGCCGTGCATCTCGTCGCGGTAGTCTTGCGGGATCGATTTTTCGAGTTCCAGCGCGCTCTCGGTCAGCAACTTCAGCGAAAACTGGCCGTTGGCGTACTCGGCGTGCAGCTTGGGATCATAGGCCTTGAGCACGGCGCTGATGTCGGCCTGCTCGCGGTTGAGGTAGGGCAGCAGCGACGTGGCGAGCATTGTCGAATAGAACGACCGGATTTCGCTCGACAACGCTTTGCCATGTTGCAGACCGCGCTGGTAGGGCGTACCGCTGAGATCAAGCTTGCGCAAGCGCGGCGGCGGCTCTGAAGTGTAGCAGCCGGCCAAAAGCGCGACGGAGACCACCAGGGCTGGCCAATGCGCACACCGAAACCGCCCGTGATGGGTCATTGTCACCGCCTTGGGCTGACCTTGTCAGTGGGTGGAGACAGGCTTCCACGCCTGTCCGGCAGACGCGAATCCGCGCGGGATCCAAAATGGACTCAGGCCAGGAAATAGGCGACGGCAAATCCGCCGGCCAGGTACGACGCGCCTTCGATGACGCCGGCGCCGGTGTTGCGGTCGCGGGCGATCTCGTCGGCGTACGTCGATCCGCGCAGCAGCAGCATGTCGCCCATCCAGCGCAGCACGGGCAAGAGCGCAGCGGCAACCGCCACGTCCAGGCCCACCGACATCAAATCCGCCGTCCAGCCGCCGCTTTCGCCGCGCAGCGCCGCGTCGATGACCAGACCCAGGGCGACCTGCAACCCCGCCAGCGGCAATGCGGCTGCAATGTTGCGGTGTTGCAGCTCGGCGACGTCGTCGTAGGGCGTCAGTTTCTGGTACAGGCGGGTCAACGCGACCAGCAGGCCCTGGCCGACCACGAACCACACCAGCCGGTGCCAGGTCTCGTGGTCATCGTGCAGCGCGGCGCGCGCAACGAACGCCGTGGCGATGAGGCCGCCAGAGCGCGCGATGGCCACCGCCACATTGCCGCGGTCGCACACTTCGCGGGTGGCGTCGAGCTTGGGCAGCACGAGCTTTAGCGTCCAAGCCTCGCACAGCAGCAGTGCACCGATGACGTAGGTGGCGGTGACGCCAAAGTCGATGGCCTCGTCGAGCACGGTCTCGCCGACCACGACCAGGGCACCCAAAAGGCCAATAACGGTGGCGACGAAGAACGCGGCCTGCTCGACGGCGACCGCGGTGTTGTCGTCGTTGGCGATGAGCGCGTTGAGGTCCTTGCCCTTGCGGATGGCCAGACCGTCGCGGGCGAGCTTGGCCACTGCGACGACGCCCAGCGAGGCGACCAGGTAGATTGCGGCGCGAGCGACGTGGTGGAAGTCGATGTCGTGCATGGCGGACCTCGCGGCGCGCTGGGCGCGGGCGGCCAGCGTAGCACGGGCGGTTTTGGGGTGCGAGGGGTGGTGGGCCGTGGGCCTGGGTTGCCGAATCAGCCCTGAGACGGTTGTCGATAAGCGGTGTAATTACGATACATTTCCTTTTTGACCCGGCGGCTCGAGCTGCAGGCGCAGGGTACAAAGCTCGGCCTGCGAGGCCTGCGCAAAAGGCCGATTCCGGTTAGGGGCCACCACAAAACGTGAATGGTTCTGGGCATGCCGGACAGGCGTGGAAGCCTGTCCGCACCCAATTGCCACAGGCTCCTGAGCCGGTCTGGAGTTTCACATGTGTTTACAGCATGTTGCGCTGTTGGCAGCCGGAGGACGCTCACCCCAATTTCGTCAGCCCCACCCCGCGTGAACGTTGCGGTTTTCGCGCGGGCCGACGCGCATGGTAGGCTTGCGGACCACTGGCGCGCGGTGCGCCAAGCGGTGGAAGACGTGGACGATTGGGAACGTTTGCTGGCCGCCGAGCGCCACCTGCAGCGGCTGTTGCCCGAAGCGGTACTCGTGGGCGGCACCGCTGCGGCGCTGCATGCCCGCCACCGCACGAGCATGGACGGCGACCACGTGCTGACTGACTTGCGCGAGCGCTTCGCGGAAGTGCTGGCCGACTTGGAAGCGGCGGCCGGCTGGCAAACCGCGCGCGAGCAGCGACCTGTGCCCATCTTGGGATCCCTGGACGGTATCCCGACGGGCATTCGCCAGTTGCGCCGCGTTCGGCCGCTGGACACCGAAAGGATCCAAGGGCTCCTGGTGCCCACGTTGGCAGAAACGGCGCGCGTCAAGGCCTGGCTGTTGGCGACCCGCAACACGGTGCGCGACTACTTGGACCTGGTCGTGCTGCTGGATTGCCTGGGCGACGACGCCTGTGCCGCGCTGGCGACCTTGGACCAATGTTACCCGCAAGATAACGGCCAGAGCGTTCTGGCCGAGGTGGTCGACCGCCTGCAACGCGGCGCCCCGCAGGATCTGGCTGGGATTGACCTCAAGACCTACCGCGGTTTGCGGCCCCCCTATGACCAGTGGCAGCACCTTTTGCACCGGGGCTGCCATTGGGCGCAGATGTTGGCGGCGTCGTTGTTGGTTGCAGCGGAGGGCGGGCGTGCCAGCTGACCTGCCCTTGCGCAGCCGCGCGCTGTGGAACCGGACCAGCGACGTGGTCACGCCGGACGTGCTCGCCAGCGACGAGATGGTGGCGCAGTTGCTGGACCGCGGCGAGTTGGACGTGTGGCGGTGGCTGTTTGCGCACGCCCAAGCAGACGAACGCTTGGCGCATCGCATGGCGCACATGATTGCGACTGTGCCGATGGCGACTGGGTATTTTTGGGCGGCGGCGCTGGCGAATTTGGGGTTGCGGGTGAACGTGGCGCACGATGAGGAGGCGTGACGTTGTGTGGAGCCAAGCGGAGGTCAAGCTATTGGATGGCGATGAGGCCATCGCCGGTGTCTAGTGGCCGAGTATTGGGCGGCATGGTCGGCACCCGTTGACGTCGGTTGACCCGCAACCTTGCTGCCTTTGCCCGCTTTTTGCGCGCGGTGGCGTTTTCGCAGGGTGCCCAGCTCAACACGGCCGAGGTCGCGCGCGAGTGCTCTGTTGAGCGCAAGACAGTGGCAGGCTATCTTGAAGTGCTGCACGACTTGTTGCTGGCGCGGACCTTGGATCCGTTTACGCGGCGCGCCAAGCGGCGACTTGTTCAGCACGGCAAGTTCTATTTTTTCGATGCCGGCGTTTTTCGGGCGCTGCGCCCGAAAGGACCGCTGGACCGGCCGGCAGAGATCGATGGCGCGGCGCTGGAAGGGCTGGTACTCCAAGAGTTGATCGCCACCAATGACCTGTATCGCCTGGGCTATGAGGTGCAGTTCTGGCGGACCGCGACCGACCATGAGGTTGACTTCGTGCTGTACGGCCCGCGCGGGCTGCACGCGATTGAGGTCAAGCACACGGGCGTCGTGCGGCAAGGCGACCTGGCCGGCCTGCGCGCGTTCATGGCGGATTACCCAGAGGCCAGTGGCACGCTGTTGTTCATGGGCGAGCGGGCTGAGCAGCACGGGGAGATTGCGGTGAGGCCGGTGGGGGAGGTTTTGGCGGGGTTGGGGGGGTGGCTTGGCTTGGCGGGTAGTGCCGACGTGTAAGCCACCTCCACGGCCTCGGCTGACCCGACGGAGGGGCGTGCCCCCAGACTTGCCGTCATTCCGCTGCCTTGACCGGCGCAATATCGACACGGTCCATCGCCACGGCCACGCCCAAGAAATCGCCGAGCAACTCACGACCGCGACCATCGAGGATTGCGTATGGCACCTGCACCTCGACTACAAAGTACAACGACCACCATTTTTCTGGGATGTGCAAGGCATAGGGAAGCTGCTGCCAGGCCGGCGCTGGCGTCAACGCAAACTCGTATAAGCACTCTGTTCTGGCCAGGATTGGCACGCCGTGGAGTTTTCCGGCGCCCTGCCGTGGGTGGGCTGCGCCTGCTGCTGGGCCAATTGGCCCGAGCGCGCCGATGACAACGGCCGCATGTTGCTCGACAAGATAGGCGCCAAACTGTCTTGGATGCAGGTAGGCCATTGAATAGCGGTCGCTGGCGTTGCGAATCACCGCCACGATCGATCTGCGCGCCGGGACAAATCTCACCTCGACGTGCAGTTGATCGGCGACGGGCTCATCGGGCGATACCGGGCGGGCGCAATCTGAATTCTGTCCAAACTCGTCCAGGCTAATCCACGGAGTGGCATCCCCTCACCTTGCAATTCGCGTGTATAGCGTCCAGTCCTCCCAATAGTACTTCTCGACCTGCGGCCCGGCGCAGGCGGATCCGAGCGCCAGCCCAAGGCACCACCACGTGCATGACCACGCTTTTCGACGCTGGTCAGCGCCTAGCCTAAACACAGTGCCCCAAGCTGAACATCGCATTGACTGCGGCTGGTCGAGAACTGGCCGAGAGCGTCGTCGACGCCGCTGGCGTTGGCTTAGCACCCGTACAAGTCTGACTGCCAGCCGGTTCGGAGGCCGTCGAAGCTCCAACGCCGTGCCACTGGCCATTGGCAGCCTGGGCCGCAAATCCGCGGTCCTCTTTTCCAACGTGGCGCTGTCCGCGAGGTTGGGGTAGCTCATTGGCAGCCGGCGTTGATCGCAAGAGACGCCCTCCAAGCTGGTTTACGGCTTGGCCGTAGGGCTCGACGAGGCCGGCAAGTCAACCGGCTTCGAGGGGTACCGGGGTAGGTCGGGCGGCTTCGGGCTTGCCACTGCTCGCCAGAAGCCCAGGCCGTAGGCGCGGAGCTGTTCACCCTGGTATGCGTCAACGAGCCGGGCTTCGGTCACGCCGAATTCTCGGTCGGTGCTTGGCACCAACTGGAGGCCGGCAACGTCAGTGGCGCGCGCCGAACTGGCGGTCAAGTCGCGCTGAACCCTGTCGGGTCCGTAGGTGACCAGCGCCTCTTCCAGGCGCGTCGTCGCGTAGAGCTTGTCGAGAAGGAAGCCGAGGGCTTTTGTCTTGTTGGTCTCGAGTCGCGGGTATGCGCTTGCTTGGTCGTCGCGAATGGGCCGCGGATCGTCGATGCACAAGAACAACCGTCGCGCGTGGATGAGTTCGTGCCCCAAGACGACGCAGAGCCTCATGGGCGCGAACCCGACAACCTCGGCTAGCCCGTCGGGGCCAACAGCCTCGGGGCGCCGTTCGGCTGACTTCAAGATCTGTGGCTTCGTTTCGCGCTGGAGTCGCGCTTGCGCTGCGGGCAGGGGCATTGCCACCAGGGTTCCGTCGCCAAGCGCGACGTCTAATTGCACTTCGATCTTGCGGTTGCCGTGGGCGAGCGCTTGCGCCGTGTCGCCTTGAAAGCTCGTCTGATTCCCCTGATGTCTTAGCGTCCAGCCGTCAACCTTCAGCATCAGTTCATTTGCAAATTCGGCTACGTCACTTGGGTTTGGGGGCAGCTCAAATGCGCAGGCAGGATGCGCCGGGCGATCCTTAAGCGGAATGCGGTTCATGGCCCGATCCCGCTGCCACTCGCTTCGCCGCTCGGCTTCCTGGTCCCTTGTGAGCTGAGTCTGTTGACCAATGGAGCGCCTAATCTCCTGAGCGGAGCTCATGGAAGTCTCGCGCCAGTCTTGCACGGTCCGCCATAAATCCATGAATTTCTTAAATTCAGTGACGTATGTGGTGTGCAGTACGACCACACCCTTGGGCAGTGTGAGGACGCTTTCGAGCAACTCCATACCTACCGGATTGGCCGCAAGACTCGCTACCGCGAGCAGCGTCCGCCGACGACACTCTTCAAGCGTGATGGCTCGGGCCGAACTGTTGCCGCGCTGCCCAATGTTGTAGAGATCTGAGCCATCCGGCCAGTCCAACTGAAGCTTGCCGCCCAGGCCAAGGTCGAGTGTTGTTGCCGACCCGGCGAGCGCTTGCTGCAACTTGGGCTCAAGGTCGAGTTGTGCCCTAGCGAAGGGAAATGCCGCACCGCAGCAATCGGCAGAGGCAGCCACCCAACGGCCAAACCAAGGGTTTTTCCGGTCCATCAGCTCGGTGACATCCGCTGCCGAGTTGGCTACAGCGACATCAATGAGGTTCGCGTATACCCGAATGTCCTTTGTCTCGTTCCCCACGGCCTTCAGTCCCGCGCTTTGGATGGTTGGACATCGACGCGATCGATGGCGACAGATACCCCCTGCGCGGACGTCAGCTTTCTGTCGTCGCGGCCCACTGGGGCATACGGCACATGCACCTCCACTATGAAACGGCCGGACCACCAATGCTCTGGAACCTTTGGGTTCATGGGTGGCTCAAGCCTCGAGTCGAATGAATCGAGCGCGAACTCGCTCAAGTATTCGGTACGCGGCCGGAGTGGCAGCCCGCGGAAGTAGCCGTCACCTTGGTAAGGGTGAACTGTGGGTGTCGTGGGGCCTAATTGGCCTATCGTGCCGAACACGAGCACTCTCAAGCTATCAACAAGGTACGCCCGCTCCATACCGGGATCCTGGTAGTTCATCGCGAAGCGGTCGCTCAAATTGCGAATCACGGCGACTATTGATTTGCGCTCGGGCACATAGCGAGCTTCAACCTGTAGTTGGTCCACGACCGGGTCGTCAGCCTCAACTGGCATCTGCTGTGCCCGCTCAACGCCAAAATGACCAAGTTCACGCCACGGCGTCGGCTCGCCCAACCGGACAATTCGCGTATACTTGGTCCAATTGTCTCCTCGCATCTTGTCCTTTCCGGCTGAGCAGCCCAAGGCGAAAGCGGCCGCAATCAAACACAAGCGTCGCACCGATATTTGGTGGCCCCAGTGTCCGCTGCACCTAACACTTACTCGCCGCAGCCACCACATGCACACCATCCGCAAGGACATGGACGCCCTTGGTTACCACCACTTTGGGCACAGGAACACTTGGCGTGGTCTGGCCCCCATGGTCCCATTTTTGGTCCTGCACTTGCTTATCTTTCGGGGCCCAGGGTATCTGCTCATCAACCGTTTCAGCGGGGCCGAGACCAGCGATTGCGGCCTTGACCGCTTGCTCGCCGGCAGTCATACCCGCGGTCAGCGACTGCATCACTTTGATCGCAGGGCGGAGCAACGTTCCGAAGTCAGATTTGGCATCGGCGGGCGCCGTCAATGGCACGAAATACTCCCGGCCAATGCCGCGCACCTGCGGCATGTCAAACCACCGAATCCCACGATCTTCACCCGACTTGAGATAGTCAACTGACCCCCAGTTGGCCTGCCCAACCGCGGCATCCAGAAGCTCCGCAACGCCGGCGCGGCCCATGTGCTTTTCAAGCCATTGCATATAGCGTTCCGTATAGGCCGCTGCGTGTGCTTGAAGGTGCCGCAGGACCGCGGTCAGAGCAAGCTCGCCATTGCGCGAGGGCAGCGAGCCAGGTGGCCCGAAGGCGGTCTCCGCGATCATCGAGTAGGCATCCAACCTGCGGGCCAGTTGGGTGGTTTCGCCGAAGTCAACCAAAATAGCCCGCGCGGCCCCTGTGAATTGGCTTGCGATCACTTCCGCGTAGCGACGCAGCAGTTCACTGCGGTTTTCGCGCCAGAACGTCGCGGCTGCCCCGTTGGAACCCGTCTTGCCTGCAAACCAAAGCCAGAACAGATAGCGCCACTGTAGCACCAAGCCCGATGCGCTCGTCTGCATCCACTCCCACATCCCGCTGTCGCCGTTTGTGGCGCCGTCGGATGAGGGGCGACGACTACCGAAAGCGCCGTCTTCCGGCGGCAACGGTGGCGGGCCTAACGCCGCGGCAGGCGCCGTTGATGCTGCAACTAGATCCTTCTGTGAGTTCGTAAATTGGCCTATGTAACCGGCGATGGGGTCCAGCATGGCCGCAGTCTTGACCGCTTGAACAATCTGGAGCGTGTTGTCGACGGCACCCTTGGTTGCGGCTTTGGCGCCACTGCCACCAGGGTTCTTTGCAGGGTCTTCGACCGAAGGGACCGGCGACTGCTTGAAGATTGCATGCGGGTCGTCGAAGAGCCGCGCATAGTGGTCCTTCTTGAAAAGCAATCGAACTTTGTCGAATAGTTGGCGCCGTGGCCACGAAAGATCGAAAACGGCGCTCCCGTCGGCAACATCATCGCCATCAGGAACAAAATCGGGATCGAAGTCGTGAAAGAGTAGTCGCTCCAGCACATCTAGTGCGGCGGTTTCGCTGCTGCGTATGACCGTCGACCCCGCAGCACGACAAGCGTCATCGACATGCGCCCGAATCTGCGCGTCGAACACGGACTCCGTCAAGAACCCCGGGTTCTCAGCGACGAAGCCCGCGTCGAATTGCATGGGCAGCACCCGCACGCGCAGCGCAGGTCGGACTCGGCGAGGCCACGTAGCGACCGTGTAGGACTTGCGCACCTCGTACGCGTACAGGTGCAAAGAATCCGTCTGTGACGGATTGCGCAAAGTGCGCCGCTCTGTAGCGCTGAACACGGTCTCGGTGGACGACCTGACCATGATTTTCGTTTGTTGCGTCAGCTTTTCGGCCGCCTTGACGACTGATTCGTGCACATGCTCCGTTCGGTGCTCGGTCGTATTGGTCACCTGGCTCTGAACTTCTGTTGTCGCACTGAACTTTCCTTGAACATTAATCTGAACCGCCTTGATGGGAATCGTTGCACCAACAGACAAGTCCATCGCGTTCGTAGCGCGCCAGCCGTTGACCTTGGAAGCGATGGCCGAAACCGTCGCCGCTTCGCGTTGGGTCGTGGACAGTTCCTTGGTCAGCTCAAATTGTGTAACATCCTCCCGGCTTTGCTCCACGATTGACCGCTGCATGCGAGAGGTCTCGAGCTCGCGCTGCTCATTGGGCGCCAGCGAAATTTCGGCCACGAAGTCGCCCAGTGTCAACTGGTCGAGGCGCCATTGCTGTGCGTGTTCGACCAACAGGCACGTCTCAACTTCGCATTTGACCGCGCACCCGCCAACCGTGGCGTCGACGCCCTGGCATGAGATCAAGCCAGGCAACGGCACGTGCGAGATCATCGTCACCTGCTGCACCGCCGCATCGGGCTTGCCGAACGGCTGGCACAGGTTTACGTGCGCCGGGATGCCTTGCGGGCAGGTTGGGCCGATTTCGTCGGCGTCGGTCTTGCCTTGGGCGTTCATCGGGAAATTCCTCCGCTACGGCACCATCGAAACAGCAACGGCCAAGGTCGCGGAAGTGCCGGCACCGTAGGTCAGCGTCACGCGAAACCGGTCCTCGATGGCCTGACTTGCCCGCAGGTTGGCGACCGGCGTGATCTCTGGCAGCACCGTCAAAGCGACGCTTCCTGCCGCAGCAATCATGGCGCCAGCCAACACCTGCTGCCAGACGCCAAGCGCGGGCACGTAGGCCTCAATGGCCGGCGTGATCGTGGCGCCACCAACCAGCGCGTAGACGTCAACCGCCACCTGAATGCCGCGATACGCGCCTATTTGCAGCGGATTGCCCAGTTCGTCGGTGTCCGCAACATCGCTGGCCGTAATCTCATCCCGTGGAAATGCAATCGTGTTCTTCATCCCGTGCCTCCTGTCGCCCTGTTTGCGCTACCGCGGCCGAATCGCAACATTGAGCCCCGCCGAGCCACCCGGCCCGACAGTTTGGTTGCCTACCGACGCGAGCAGGTTCAGCAATGCGTGCGGGCGCATGCCCGAGCGCATCTTCTGCGGATCTGGCAGTGGCATTGCCGAGCGCACGACGTCCACCACCGTCCAGGTTTCGGCCCCAACCGTAGTTGGGCGCGTGGTCGAGCGGCGCAGGGTGCCGTCCGGCATCTGCCTTGAGGTCACGGTCTGGCCGTCTTGCAGGCTCATCAACCGCTCGGCCGGGTCTTCCACAACCGGGCTTTCTGCTGCCACCGCGCGACTGAACGCCTGGACCGCACGACCGACATCCCATACATAGGGCGGCATGGTGGTGGCCAAGGTAGCAGTGTTGCCCACAGCGACTGCCCGTCCGGCGACGAACTGGCCACCAGCGCCACCGGCTTCGAGCGCCATCTGCTCTGGGGCGATCTCCGCGCTTGCAGAGCCGGCCGGCCCCACTTGCAGGACCGCCCAGAACGGCCAAGCGCCGCCGTGCAGTCGCAGGCAAAGCTGGCCATTGGCCGGGTTGGCGAACAGAAGCGCCGTTGCACCTTCGAAGTTGGCGATGTCGTCTGTCGCGAGTTGTACAAAGCGCGACGCCACCTGGCTGACGACCTGTGCGGCCTCCCAGGCCCATGCCGCCGCCCAGTCCGGTTGCGGCGGCGGTTGCAATCCCTGCTGCGTTTGCCGGCGCCACGACCATACCGGCACGTTCGCGGCGGTCTGGTTGTCGTCCAACTCGCGCAGTGCGTACTCATTCCACCGCATGACCTCGGCCATCCGCACGGACTTGTCCCCGGCACCGATGTAGGCGCCGACTGCCCAAGGTTCCGGATCGAGGTCGGCAAGCAAGGCGCCGTTGCCGGCCGTGACGAGGTCGCTTGCAGCGTCGGCGAGAAAGGGCCAGTGCAGGCCACCGGCAGGATCTGCGGCCGCCTCACGCCACTGCAACTCGAAAATGGCTGCCGCGGTACGGATGGGGTCGTTTGAGCCGAAGCACAACTGGTCCAGTGGAAAGCTCAACGCCAACGCCGCCGGCAGCCGGTCGCGCGGGGTTGGCATACGGCCAAGACCGTTGGCATATGCCGCTTGTAGGCGGCAAAGGGCGTCGTCGCAAGCCCGTTCGAGATTGGCGACGGTCAGCGTCCCTGCGGCTGCCGCGCCCCAGTCACCGACGGCCAGCGTGGTGCCGCCAATTTCGCGCGGATTCGAACGCTTGGGCGCCACCGCAAGGACATGGCGAATCCCAGTGCCGTTGTCGCGAAGCGACGTTTGCACCGCGGCGACCCACGGCGTGGCCACTCCAGCACCTGAACCAGTTGTGCTCGCCCGCGCCCAAACGACGGTGACCCACCAGGAAAACGACTGCAAGGCTCCGCCAATTACCGTCTGCACCTGCATCCGGTAGGTGCCCGGCGACGTCCAAGTGTGCGTGGTCGAAGGCGTGGCGGGCGCGTACACGCCCGAGGTGATGTCGCCGTCGTCCCAATCGACGGTGTAATCGAAGGTGGTGACGTTGCTAAGCTTGTTTGCGCAGTCGATCAGGTTGAGGGTGAATGGCGACAGCGCCTCGGCCACGAGTTTCTCGCCGACTGCGAGTTCAACAGCGGTAACAGGATACATGCGCAGAACCTCCGCCGCCCGGCCCCAACAGGGCGACATGTGTAACCCTGAGCAAGAACCATGCCAGCGGATGGCCGATATGTAACCAACTGAACTTGTTGTGCTTACCAGTTTTGTGCTGCGCGACCGTCACCGTGACCGCCCTTCGCCGGCCACGTGACCCGGCCCGGGGCTACATGTGACCATGCCGCTGCGCGCTTGCTCACCCCGCGCGCCTGCGCAGCCAGCGCAGAAGCGACGTCCGCTCCACGCCCAGTTCCGCAGCTGCACGCGTGTGGTTGCCGGCATGGCGGTCGAGCGCGGCAGCCACTGCGCAGGCATCCAGCCGCATCGCCCGCGGCGGACGCGCCAGGTCAGCCGGCGAGGTCGGCGCGGAACCGGGGTGCGGATCGGCCACGGCAACCGGTCCGACCGGCGTCGCCGCCTGTGCCGCCGCCATCATCCCGAACACCAGTTCGCTTGCCTGCACCGGACTTCGATCGCCGGGCTCGCGCCGGCGAACCACCCGCGCCAAGGTCTTGTCCAACTCGCGCAGGTTGCCCGGCCAATGGTACGCCCGCATCCGCAAGTATGCGTCTTCGCGGAGTATGAGTGGGGGGGGCATTGTTGCCTTGGTTTTGCATGGTTGCGACCAGCGCGAGCAACTCATCGCGTCGCTGCCGCAGCGGTGGCAGGGTCAAGAACTCGTCGGCAATGCGTTCGAGCAGATCACCGCGAAATCGGCCCGCGTGGACTGCTGCCGGCAGAGCGACGTTGGTGGCGCAGACGATGCGTACGTCGACCGCCAGTTCGTTCCGGCGACCCAGCGGAGCGACGACGCCGGCTTCCAGCGCCCGCAGTAGTTGCGGTTGGACAGCAAGCGGCAGTTCGCCAATTTCGTCCAAGAACAGCGTGCCGCCGTGCGCCGCGACAAAGCTGCCTTCCTGGTCGGCATCGGCCCCGGTGAACGCGCCGCGGCAGTGGCCGAAAAGCGTGCTGGCCGCCAGAGTTGGGGTCAGCGACGCGCAGTTGACCACGACGAAGCGTTGCCCGCGGCGGCTGCTTTGCGCGTGGACGGCCAACGCGGCAAGGCCCTTGCCGGTGCCGGTTTCGCCGCACAGCAGCAGCGGCGCGTCGTGGGTGGCGGCGCTTGCGATGGCGGGCGCGGCCTTGCCTAGCAGTGTCTGAGCGGCGGTCAGATTCAGCGGCCGGTGCGCGGGTGTTTCGGTGCGTTTCGCCATGCTCTCCCCGGTTGCGACCGTGAAGGACACGACCGCCTTGGTGCGCCCGAAACCGGTTATCCGTTTGCGGGCGCGCGTGCTGGGGAAGAGCACGGGGCGAGCGTAGCGGTGGCGGGCGCGCCGGTCAATGTGGCGTGGCATCGGGGCGTGCTCGGATCTGGTGGCCCGCTCAGGAGGCATTCGTCCGCGCTGGAATCAGCACCGGTAACTATGCAAAAAGTAAGAAAGCGACGGCATCTTCCAGGTCAGTCAAACAACCATGGCGTCGGAATCCCCTCGGCACCCACAGTTGAAGTTCGCGTTCCGTAGCAGAACCATGGCGGTCTCACGGCGCAGACGCGAGCCTGCGCAGCACTTCGGCAACTTGGGCCTTGTGCAGGCGCCCTTGTGCAACCGCCATGGTCATGTCGTACAGCGCATCCGTGCCGCATTGGATTGGCGCGCCGTCCAGGTCGAGAAACGTCAGGGCCGCCAGCAGGCCAGTGCGCTTGTTACCATCGACGAACGCATGGTTGCGCACAAGGTGGTACAGATAGGCTGCTGCCATCTCGAACAGGTCGTGGTGGAGAAACGCGCCGTCGAAGGTAGCTTGCGGCTGCGCGACCGCCGATTCCAGCAGTTTGTGGTCACGCAGACCCGCTGCACCGCCGAAGCGCTGCAACTGCTGGGCGTGCAACGCCAGCACTTCGTCCACGCTGATAAATTCAGTTGTCACTTCGCGAGCTTCTCGAAAGCGCCCGCGTGGGCATCCATCGCGCGGCCCGCGGCGGCACGGACGCGCTCGGCGCGACTGTTGCGTTGCGGCCGGATGATCAGCGCTTCGCCATCCGTCTTGATTTCCAGCGCCGTGTCGCGGGTGATGTTGAGCAATTCCAGGATCGGCCGGTCGATGATGAGGCCGAGGCTGTTGCCGATGGGGGTCAGGTTCTTGATCATGGGACGCTCGGAACGAACACCGTTCTCACAGCATTATAACTAAGCAGCACCGGGTCATCAACGGTAGGTGGGCGGCGGCTAGTGCCGGCCAACCCTTGCACGGAAAGGGCCTCAAAACTGGCAGGCTGAAAACTACCTGTGCTGCTTCGAAGACGAGGGCACCCGCCCCACATCCACCGCTCGCACCCCACGCTGCACCACGTTCCCAAGCCACAACTCACGCAAGAAGTGGTCCACGGGCCAAATTCGCGTGCCATCGTCAAGCTTGCTCGCGAACGGCTGCCGGCACACCACTAGCCGCTGCATCGTCGGAAACTCTTCGGCGAGCGCCCGCAGGCCGCGCAAATCGCGGGCATTGACGTGGTCGGCGGCCTTGACCTCGACACCCCACAGCGGCACGCCCCGGCGTTGCAGCACGAAATCGACCTCCAGCCCCGACAGCGAGCGCCAGAATTCGAGCTGGACGTCGCCATCTAAGTAGTCGATGGCGGTGCGCAGTTCGCGCCACACGAAGTGCTCCAACGCCGTGCCGTATTCGGTCGTGTGCGGCTGCAGGTCAAGGCGGCCGAGGGCCGCATGGGCCACGCCAGCGTCAAAGAAATGGAACTTCTTCGTTGCGGTCGCTTTGCGCTGGCGAAATTCAGGGGAGCTACTGCCGGATTTCGCCAAATTCGGCATCGCTGATGCCGAATTTCAGATTTTTCGGCAATCCACAAATATGTCTAGTTGTTATGAAGGCCGTACTCGGAACCTTGAGCGTCGCAGGTCGCCTCTAAAGCGACGGATTGCGCGAACGCCCGGGCTCGACCGGACCAAGCGCAGCGCGCGAACGCCGCTAGCCTTGCCCCGCGGACCACAATCACCTAAACTGCCTAAATCGCGCGATTCGCGCGGAGGCCTCCACTGTGCAAACCGTCACCGCGAACGAAGCCAAGGCCCGCTTCGGCGAGTTCATCGACAAGGCCCAGCGCGAACCTGTGCGGGTCACGCGCCACGACCGTGTGGTGTGCGTGATGGTGAGCGCCCAAGACTACGAAGCCATGCGCCAGTTCTACGCCAATCGGCTCGCTGCCACCTTGGCAGCCACCGCGCAAAGCGCTGCCGCGGCCGGACTGACCGAAGCAGGTCTCGCGGCACTGCTCGCCGATGACTGACCGCCAACCCTCTGCCCAAGGGCGGGTCGTCATCGACACCAATGTCTGGATTTCGGCCGCCTTGGCGCCAGGTGGCCCGCCGGCACTGGTCGTGCGGCGCGTGCTTGCTGACGGACAGCCCGTGATGTGCGCCGAGACCTTCAGCGAGCTGTCGTCTCGGCTCTGGCGGCCCAAGTTCGACCGCTACTTGTCCTTGGAGGCACGCCAGGCGATCTTGCACGACCTGGCCGCCGTCGCGCATTGGGTGGAGTTGACCCGCGAGGTGAGGGCCACGCGATACAGCCGCGATCCCGACGACGACAAATTCGTCCAGGCTGCTCTGGTCTCGCAGGCCAGTTGGCTGGTCAGTGGCGATCCGGACTTGCTGGTCCTGGGCGCGGTCGGCCCGTTGCGCACCGCGACCCCCGCCGAGGCGCTGGCCGACCCGCGGTTCCTGCGGCCAGCGTCTACCTGACAGCCAAATGTCACAACCAGGTCCAGGCGCACGTCCAGCTTGCGGCCGCTCTGTGCCATCGCCCTGCCCTTCCCGTGGAATAGGCAGCGTCGGGCAACGGCTTGGCGGCCTGAAAACATACAGTGGCGCGATTTGTCGCGATTTGCTGGTTGCGCGCCACTTGGATTGGCGCGATACTGACTTTGCGCGCCACAATTCTGGCGCGATACGATTCACCCCGCGATGCGCGACACCCCTTCAGACCCAATTGTCTCGAAACTACTATACGTACTGGGGCAACACCCTTCCGGGCTGGCACTGCCACGCCTACTGGCCGAGGTCGGTCCGCAGGTAGCCAAGCGAACCTTGCAGCGACACTTGGCTGCATTGGTGGATGCGGGCAAAGCCACCAAGCATGGCATGGGACGCGCGACCACCTACGCGCTAGCCCCCGAGGCGCCAGCCAACCAAACAACCGCCCGGACCGCCGATCGCCCTGATTATGCGGCGGTCTTGCCGCTGTCGCCCCAGGCCCTGACCATCGCCGCGGCGGTCCGCCGGCCGCTGGCCTTGCGTGAGCCAACAAGCTACCGCATCGAGTTGCTGGAGGCCTACCGCCCGGGCCACACGTGGTATCTGCCCGAGTCGATTCGGCATTCTCTGGCGCTCTTGGGCCGCGGCGCCCACGCAGCCGACGTGGCGGGCACGTTTGCCAAAGAAATCCTGAACCGACTGTTCATCGACCTGTCGTGGGCCTCGAGCAAGCTGGAGGGCAACACCTACACGCGCCTGGACACCGAGCGCCTGATTGCCTACGGCGAAACGGCCGATGGCCACGATGCCATCGAAGCCCAGATGATCCTGAACCACAAAGCGGCGATCGAGTATCTGGTCGACCACAGTGCCACTTTGGACCTGGGCGCCACTACGCTACTGAATCTGCACGCCCTGCTGTCGGATGGCCTTTTGGCGGACCCGGCGGCTTCAGGGCGGCTGCGCCGGCGGGCGGTCGGCATCGGTGGCAGTGTGTACTTGCCGATGGCGCTGCCGCAGCGACTGGAGCAGGTCTTCGGCTTACTGTGCAGCACCGCAAATGCGATTGCCGATCCCTTCGAGCAGGCGCTGTTCGCAATGGTGCACATCCCGTACCTGCAGCCCTTCGAAGACGTGAACAAGCGAGTGTCGCGCCTTGCCGCCAACGTGCCGCTGGTTCGGCACAACCTGGTGCCACTGGCGTTCTTGGACCTGCCCGAACAGGCGTATACCGACGCGATTTTGGGTATCTACGAGCTGGGCCGTGTAGACCTGATGCGCGACGTCTTCGTGTGGGCCTACGAGCGCAGCTGTCAGCACTACGCTGCAGTCGAGCGTCAGTTGGTGCCACCCGAGCCGGTGCGTCTGAAGTACCGCCGACAACTCGGCGAGGTGATCCGCGCGGTAGTCGCGAGCGGTCAGCCGACGAATGAGACGCAAGTGCGAGGGATGGTGGTAAGTTCGGTGGCGTCTGCCGACTTGGATCGCTTCGTTCAAGTGGCCATGACCGAGCTCGCTGCCCTGCACGACGGCAATGCGGTGCGATTTGGGCTGAGCGGATTGGCGGTTGCCGGTTGGCGGCGAACGGCGGACGGCGGGAAGTGACCGTGATTCGCCCGCCGTTGTTGGCGCTGGCGGCAAGCCGTAGGGGGTTGCAAGTCCTCGAGCGTTGTGTCGCAGCTGGCGGGGCAGGCGCAGCGCCGGCTCAGCTACCCTCTTCCCAACGCCCAACCGCGAGCCGGCAGCCGCGTCATTGCCCAATCTGCCCTAGAAGTTTCCGCCGCGTGAAGTCCTGTGTAGTACCTCGACCGCCGCAACCGCCGGGCGTACAATGCCGCTCGCGGCACCGCACCCCTGGGCGCCGCTTGTCGGCGAGCATAGCCGCTGTCTGATTGAGGTTTTCATGGATATGATGGTGATTCGTCGGGCGGGCGCACGCAGCGCCGCGTCGTTGGTGTCGTTGCTTGCGGCTGGCCTGCTGGCTGCCTCGCTTGCCGCATGCGGCGAGGATGTGACCGTGGTCGCCGCCACTACCGGCGGAACCAGCGCCGATGCGACGACGGCCGACGGCAGCGTCACCAAAGATGGCGCGGCTGGCGGCACCGATGCCGGCGGCAGCGACGCCGGCAACCCACAGACCGACGGCGGGCCCGTGGATGTCAACGCTGTCGACGCCACCATCGATCCCGACGCGCCGGTACCCGAAGATGTGATTGCGCCGCCCGAAGACCAGGTCGTCACCGCCGAAGTCATCCCCGGCGCCACCTGCCAGATTGACGAAGAGTGCGGCGGCAAGGTCGTCGTCGGTGTGTGCCAGGTCGCCAAATGCGTGGCCGGCAAATGCGAAACGGCGGCCGCACCCGACGGCAGCGCTTGCACGATGAACGACGCCTGTATCACCAAGTCGGGGTGCTCGGCTGGCGCGTGTGCGGCCGTGGCCGTCAAGGTGTGCGACGACGGCGACCCGTGCACCAAAGACGCTTGCGATCCAGCCAGTGGCGCCTGTTCGGCGGCGGCCATCGCCGGTTGCGTGCCGCCCTGCAAAGGCAACGCCGACTGCGACGACAAGAACACCTGCACGGCCGACACCTGCGACGCCGTAGCTGGCAAGTGCAGCTCGACGGCCATCCCCGGCTGCCAGGGCTGCACCAAGGACACCGAGTGCGACGACAAGAACGGCTGCACCGCCGACAAGTGCGACGGCGGCAAGTGCACCTTTGGCAACCTGGCCGGCGCCAGCTGCGACGACGGCAACCCCTGCACCCAGGGCGACCAGTGCAGCGCCGACAAGTGCCAGGGCCTGCCCGCCAACTGTGACGACAAGAACCCGTGCACCAAGGACGCCTGCGACCCTGCGACCGGCAAGTGCGGCGCGGCGCCTGCCGACGGCGGCTGCGACGACGGCAACCTGTGCACGATTAGCGACGTGTGCGTCGGCGGCAAGTGCCTGCCCGGCGCCAATGCGGTGTGCGAAGACGGCAACGCCTGCACCACCGATTCGTGCGACCCCGCCACGGGCAAGTGCAAGACCGTAGCGGCCCCAGAGGGCTCGACGTGCAACGACAACGTGGCGTGTAGCGCGGGCGACGCCTGCAAGGGCGGCAGCTGCGTGGGCCTGTTGGTCAACTGCGACGACAGCAACATCTGCACCACCGACAGCTGCAACCCGGCGACCGGTACCTGCATCAACCAGCAAATCCAGGGTTGCACCGGCAACTGCTTTGGTGGCGGCGGCGGCCCCGGCGGCGGCGGCAACCAGTGCAACGACAACAACCCGTGCACCACCGACGCCTGCGTACAAGGCAAGTGCCAGAACACCCCTGGCGACGGCGCACCGTGCAACGACGGCAGCCTGTGCACCACTGGCGACGGCTGCATCGGCACCAAGTGCGTCGGCACCACGGTCGTCTGCGACGACAAGAACCCGTGCACCAAAGACGGCTGCGACGCCAGCGCGGGCGGCAAGTGCTTTGCGGTCGCCGGCCCCGACAACGCGCCGTGCGACGACGCCAACCCCTGCACCACGCTCGATGCCTGCCAGAAAGGCGCTTGCACAGGTGCCGGCGGCCCCAGCTGCGACGACGGCAACCCCTGCACCGCCGACGGCTGCGACAAGGCCAGCGGCAAGTGCCTGTCGACGCCAATTGCCAACTGCGGCTCGGGCTGCACCAGCGACGCCGCCTGCGACGACAAGAATGCGTGCACCAAAGAGCAGTGCCTCGCCGGCAAGTGCGTCTCGACACCCAACGATGGTCTCGCGTGCAGCGACGGCAACGCTTGTACGGTCGGTGACGCGTGCAAGGCCGCGCTTTGCCAGGCCGGCAAGGCGACCGTATGTGACGACGGCAATGTGTGCACGGCCGACGCCTGCGACCCCGCCAGTGGCAAGTGCACCACGCCCGCCGCCAAAGACGGCACGGTCTGCAACGACAACCAGCTGTGTACGCTCAACGACGCCTGCGCGGCCGGCAAGTGCGCGGGTGCTGCGGTCGCTTGCAACGACAACAACGCCTGTTCGCTCGACGTCTGCAACCCGCAGACCGGCACCTGCGTATTCGCGCCGATCCAGAACTGCAACACCAACTGCGGCGGCGGCGGTGGCGGCCCTGGCGGCGGCAACAACAACTGCAACGACGGCAACCCGTGCACCATCGACGCCTGCACCCAGGGCAAGTGCACCCATGCAGCGCAAAACGGCACCGCCTGCGCCGACAACAACCCGTGCACCACCCAAGAGACGTGCACGAGCGGCGTCTGCATCGGCAAGCCCGTCAGCTGCGACGACAAGAACCCGTGCACCACCGACGTGTGCGTGCCCGCGAGTGGCACCTGCGCGACCTTGCCCGCGGCCGGCAACCTGCCATGCAACGACGGCAACTCGTGCACCACGGTCGACCAGTGCGTGGGCGGCCAGTGCGTCGGCTCGGGCAGCGCGGTCTGCGACGACAAAGACGCCTGCACCGTCGACGCCTGCGACGCCAAGACCGGCAAGTGCCTGTACGAGCCGATCATCGGCTGCGGCGGCAAGTGCAAGGTGGTGACCGACTGCGACGACAAGAACCCCTGCACGGTCGACTTGTGCAACAACGGCCAGTGCGCCTCGGGTCTGGCCGACGGCAACGCGTGCAGCGACGGCAATGCGTGTACCAGCGGCGACCTGTGCAAGTCGGGCTTCTGCCAGCCGGGCAAGGCCGTGGTCTGCGACGACAAGAACACCTGCACCACCGACGCCTGCAACGCCAGCAACGGCCTGTGCACCTACAGCCAGATCGCCAACGGCAGCGCCTGCAGCGATGGCCTGTCGTGCACCGACGGCGACACCTGCGCCGGCGGCAAGTGCACGGCCAACGCCAAGAACTGCGACGACAACAACGTGTGCACGGTCGACAGCTGCAACGCCGCGACCGGCGCGTGCGTCAACCAGCAAGTCAACAACTGCGGCAACCAGTGCACCAACAACGGTCAGTGCAACGACCAGAACCCGTGCACCACCAACCAGTGCGTGTTCGGCAAGTGCGCGTTCTCGGCCAACACCGGCGGCCAGTGCGCCACCGGCAGCCCGTGCACGGTGCAAGACACCTGCCAAAATGGTGTGTGCGTGGGCGTTCAGAAGGCGTGCGACGACGGCAACCCCTGCACGCTCAACGTCTGCCTGGTCAATACGCCCAACGGCGCCTGCGCCAACCCACCCGGCATCAACGGCGGCACCTGCGACGACAAGAACCCGTGCACCGCCAGCGACGCCTGCGTGGGCGGCGGCTGCGCTGGCACGCCGTTGCCGTGCAATGACGGCGACCCCTGCACCTCGGACAGCTGCGACGCCGCCACCGGCAAGTGCAAGCAAACGGCCATCGCCGGCTGCGGCACGCAGTGCACGACGGCCGGCGACTGCAACGACGGCAACGCCTGCACCAACGACGCCTGCACCGCCGGCAAGTGCGTGCTGACCCAACTGACGGGTGCCTCGTGCGACGACGGCGACGGCTGCACCACCACCGACAAGTGCGCGGCGGGCGCGTGCGTGCCGGGCGCCAAGGTCGGCTGCAACGACAACAACGCCTGCACCACCGACCAGTGCGACCCCAAGACCGGCAAGTGCGTCAATCCACCGGTCGCGGCCGGCACCACCTGCAGCGACAACAACGCGTGCACCAGTGAGGACGGCTGCAAGGACGGCAAGTGCACCGGCAAGGCCGCCGTGTGCAACGACAACAACCCATGCACCAACGACACCTGCAACCCGCAGGGCGGCGGATTCCCGGGTGGCGGCGGCGGCAACTGCCAGTTCCAGAACATCCCCGGCTGCGCCAATTGCCTGAGCGACCTGACCTGCAACGACAACAGCGCCTGTACGCTCGACAAGTGCACGGGCGGCAAGTGCGTGTTCACCGCCCAGGCCGACGGCACCGCCTGCAGCGACAACACCCCGTGCACCACCGGCGACAAATGCGCGACCGGCAAGTGCGCAGGCACGGCGACCGTGTGCAACGACAGCAACCCGTGCACGAACGACCAATGCCAGCCCATCACCGGCCTATGCACCTACAATGCCATCAACGGCTGCGGCCCCGGCTGCAAGCTCGCGGCCGACTGCGACGACAAGAACCCGTGCACGTTCGAGGTGTGCAACGCGTTCAACGGCACCTGCATCTACCAGAACCTGCCCAACTGCAACCCGACGCCCAAGTGCACCGCCAACGCCGACTGCAACGACAACAACGTGTGCACCAGCGACATTTGCAACCCCAGCAACAGCACGTGCCTGAACGCGCCGATCGCCGGCTGCAACCCCAACCAGCAGTGCAAAGCCGACACCGAGTGCGACGACAAGAACAAGTGCACGGTCGATGTGTGCAACACCTTCAACTCGACCTGCGTGCACGTGACGTTGGCCGGGTGCACGCCGTAGGCCGGGTGCTGACTCCGCATGTCGCGACGTACCGACACCTGTAGCAAGCGCACGCCTGAGATTTTGGAGGACGTGCTGAGCGGCCACCAGGAGGCCGTGCGCAATGGCCCCGACCACGCGCGGCGGTATCTCGAAAGTGCGCTTGGGCACAACAAAAGCATGCCCAACGCGGTCAAGTTCTTTGTGTATGACCTGTTGGCTGGGGCGTGTGCGGAGCTGGACCTGGACGAGCGGCGCGACGAGGCGCTGGAGCTGGCGTGGCAGTACACCGAAGCGGCGGGTGAGGATACCGAGCGGGCGTTTCGGGAGTACCTGCCGTCGGCGAAGCTGTTTGACGTCGGGGTGCGGGCGGCGTTGGAGCTGGGGGACGTGGAGCTTGCTGTGCAGTGGTGCGAGCGGGCGGTAGGCTTGGGCCTGGGCGCGGGGTTTGAGCGCAAGGCCGAGGGGTTGCGGAGGCGGTTGTAGGCGGCTGCGGCTGGCCGTCGCGTCCGCGTCAGAGACCTCCGTCACCTCGGGCATCCGCTACAATGGCAGCGGTTTGCCGGCACGCGGCTGGCTAGCTACTATGTGAAAGCTCGCGCCAAGCGCGGCCGGAGTCGTCATGCACGTCTCAGTGGAAGCGGTCATCGAACCAGGTGGGCATGTGCGGCTTGCAGAGCCGATCGAACTGCGCCGACCGGTGCGCGCTTTGGTGACGATCCTGGACGACGACGAAACCCCATTGCTGATGGCCGTCGCCGAGACTGCGCTTTCAGAATGGAATCGGCCGGAGGAGGACGAGGCGTGGGCGCATTTGCAGCCGGGTCGGCAGTTCGGATCGCCTTTCCCTTCACCGATTTGACGCAATCGAAGGTCCGCCCGGCGGTTGTTCTTGCGGCGGCGGGTCGGCAAGATTGGGTCTTGGTGATGGTGACGAGCAACCCATTTGCGGATGAACGCGCAGTGGTGCTGGACGCGGCGGCCTTCGCAACCGGGTCGTTGTCCAGGGTTAGCTTCGTGCGGCCAGCACGGCTTTTCACCGCACATGAAGCGGTGATGTTATCGACAGTGGCCCAGTTGACTCCAAAATCCTTGGCCAGGGTAGTCGAAGCGGTTGTGGCGGTGGTTCGGGGCGGTTGACCAGGCCCGACTGCCGTCGTCGGGAAAATTGCCGCCAGTGCGGTCGCCCACCTTGGGGCTGTCATGGATGCCAAGCTTGCCCTTGAATGCGTGTTTTTGCTTGACGACGATAGCGGCTAGCGGGTCGGGTTCAACGGCGGCAGCGGACAGCGAATTGATGTCGTTGGGGTTTCGACAGTTTGCGTCAGGCGTGGAACAGTCCCGGCGATCCGAGCCAAGCCGGGGAATGGCCTGCGAGACGGCACTTGCGAAGGCGGAAGTCGAGCTCAGGGTTGCAAGCGACCTGCTGGACGTGCGGCGACCAGGTGGCCAGCAGAAGCTAGCCTCGCTGCGCTGTGGTAATGTAACAGCCCAGCGAACCGCACTCGCGGGCAGCAGTTGCCTGGCGGCGGCAGCGCCGGCGCTGCCGCAGGGCCAAACTGGTTCGAATGGGTGGCGGGAATCCGCTTGCAGTCGGCGGCCATCAGGCCGCCACCGCATCGG
>SXRM01000300.1 GCA_005792545.1 Pseudomonadota bacterium
CAATGGCGCCAACACGCAGTGTCTGTGCGAGCCGTTAGGCCAGTTCAGCGCTGCGAAAGGCGGCGATTGTGACGACAAGAACATGGACGTGTCGCCAAACGCCGTCGAGAACTGTTCGACGCCGAACGACGACAACTGCAATGGTTCGACCAATGAAAAGGACGCCAAGACCTGCACGGAATACTACCTGGACGCCGATCAAGACGGCTTCTACGCAGGCGGCGGCGGCAGTTCTTCGCAAAGCGAATGCTGGTGTGCACCGAGCGGCAAGTTCTCCGCGGAAGCCAAATACGGCGCTGACTGTAACGACAGTAGTTTTGGTGTAGCGCCCAACCACGCAGAGAGTTGTGATGGGCACGACAACAACTGCGACGGCAATGTCGATGAAAAGTGCGACGACGACACCGACGGCTTTTGTGACGCCACCATGCCGATGACCTCCGGCGCGTCGTGCAAGTACTCGGCCAAGCCAGGTAGTTACGGGGCCGCAGATCTCGGCCGGGTGCTGATCCTGGCCGGTGCAGACGCGTCGTCTAGCTTGCCGGGAACGCTTCGCACCATCATCAACAAGGACTTTGTCTTTGAAGGCGTGGATATCCGCTACGCGACCGCCGGCACCACGCTGCCTTCGCCGCAACAACTGCGGCGCTGGTCGACCATCGTGCTGGTCAATGACGGCTCGGCGACTTACGCCAGTCCGACCGCACTGGGCGACGCGCTGCACACCTTCGTGCAAGACGGCGGCGGCCTGCTGCTGTTTGGCTTGTACCCCAAAACGGGCTACGTCCCGAGTGGCTCTCTGGCCAGCGCTGGAATGCCGTTTGCCGGACCTGGAGGCCTGACCAACTCAAGCGCGCTCGCATTGTCCACCAGCGCCGCATATGGGCCATCCGGATCGGCCTTATGCAGCGACGGTGACTACCCGGAGACCTTGCTTAAGATGGGCGACAATTTGGGTGCCGTAACCTTTGTGTCAGGCGAGGCTTTGTCGTCGCAGTGGCTACCTCACGCTTGGGTCGCGGACGGCAACAGCAACTGGAACCTGCTGTCGTCGCGCAACCTTGGGTTGGGCCGCATCGTCTTCGTCAACATGCTCAGCACGAACAGCAATCCCTTGATGAATCTGATCCCCCGCACTGCCACGCGCTGGCTCACCCGCGGTTGGGGTACAGACTGCGACGACAGCAACGCAATGTACGCGCCCGGTTCGAAATACGACACGGGCTGCAACGGCAAGGACGAGGACTGCAGCGGCTTCGACAGCTGCACCACGACCTGCACCGCCATCGACGACTTGGACTCTGCGAGCGGCTGGGAGGAGTTCATCGTCGACGCCGGCCCGGATACCTCGGTGCCAAACGTCGGTTCTGGCACGCCAATCGGTGCCAGCACCCTGTGGAAAGCCACCAGCTGGGCCGACGCCAACATCTCGAGCTTCAAGAAGTTTGGTATGTGCTACGGCCTGGCCGACGAACCGCCGGCGACGACCAATCTGCCGAGCTACCCGGACAGCGGCACCAAGTGGCACGTCGCCCGCAAGTCGTTCACGGCGTCGTCGTCATTCATGCGGGTGGACTTCCGCTACCGTTACCTGCCCGATCCCTATGAGTCCGCGCCGACCATGGACCAGTTCGCCATCCGCATGGACAGCAACTCGCTCAAACTCCTGGACAAGTCGCCGGTCAACAAGCCGCCGGGTGGTGGATGGCAGACTCAGGTCGTCAACTTTGTCACCTCGCTGGCGCCCGGCCAGCACACGATTTACTTGTTCTTCAAGACAGGCGACGGACAGTACAATGTCGGCGCTGGCGCGGTATTCGACCAGTTCCGGACTTGCGCGCAGTAGGCCGTACCGGTCATTTCGCGCCGCAAGACAGCCATTGCGCCAGTTTGTCGCGCTCGGTTCGGGGCGGATCGTTCGGCCCTGGCGGCATCGCCACGTTGCCGGCCGCTGCATTGACGAAAACCCGCTGCAGATTCGCCTGCACAGCTTCGCGGCTGTTGAGCGCGCGCGAGCTGTAGCCGTTCGGGCCGCCGTGGCAATGGACGCACCACTGGTCCATGAAGCTCTTGCCGAAGTTGTCCCACGTCAGTGCCGAGCCCTGCGGCGGACAAGCCGTGTCGGCCAATTCGTCGATGTCGACGCAACCGCCGACGAGCGCGGTGAGCGCCCAGGCCGCAAGCTCTGCGCCATGTCGTCGCCTCATGCCCTGCCCCGCCAGCCGTTGCCGGCGAGGCCAGTGTAGCCCGGGCAATCGCGGCTGACGAGCGACCGGCCGGCCCGTTTTTCCGATACTATTTCAACGGCCTGAACAAAGCCCCCCTTCGTGTCTTCCCTCACGGGCGGGTCCTGGCTTACACTGCGGGCCCCAACCGCGGCGCTACCGCTCGCAGCCTGAAAACGACCCGCTATACGCAATCAAGGAGCCCTGCATCATGGCCAACGTCACCCGCAAAATCGGGCTCTCGCTCGGCGCCGACATCTGCTGGCCGGGATGCTACGAAGAAATCGTCAAACGCCTGAACCTGACCCTGCCGCTGGACGGCGACAAGGTCTCGTTTGAGGTGGAGCGCGTGACCATCGAACCATTCCACCTGCGGCAGCCTGTGCAGTACGACGTGGTCATCGATCGCTTGACCCACTGGTACCACACCACCCGCGAATGGATCAAAAAGGCCGTCATCATGGACGGCCTGTACGTGCTCAACAATCCGTGGTCGCTGCAGTCCATGGAGAAGCACACCTCCTACGCGGCGATGACGCACCTCGGCCTGCCGGTGCCCGAAACGTGGATGGTGCCGCCGAAGGACTACAGCCCGGATCTCAACGACGTCAAGCCGACGCTGCAACGCTACGGGCGCCTGTTCGACCTGACCAAGGTCGGCGATGCGCTGGGTTATCCCGTGTTCATGAAGCCCTACGACGGCGGCGCCTGGGTGGGGGTGACCAAAATCAACGATGCCCAGCAGTTGCGCGCTGCGTACGAGAACTCTGGACAGCGCGTGATGCACGTGCAGAAGGCCGTGCATCCGTTCGACGTGTTCGTTCGCGCCATCGGCATCGGTCCGCAGGTGTGGTGCGTGCGCTACAACCCCGACGCGCCTCTGCACGCCCGCTATGAGGTGGCCTTCAACTACCTGACCAGCGAAGAGTGGCAGCGCCTGAGCGATATGTGCCTGACCATCAACAGCTTCTTTCAATGGGAGTTCAACAGCTGCGAGAGCCTGCGCAAAGACGGCGTGTTCTACCCGATCGACTTTGCCAACGCCTGCCCGGACTTCCAGGTGACATCGCTGCACTTTCACTTCCCGATCATGGTCAAGAACATGATCAAGTGGTCGATCTACTGTGCCGCTACCAAGCGCCAGTTCCGTAAGACCTTGGACTGGGACCCGTACTACGCCGTGGCCAAGAAGGACCTGTCGTTCGACGACCGCCTCAAGGAATACGCCAAGATTGCGCACCAGCGCTTCGAGACCGACCGCTTCGTCGAGTTCTGCGATACCCACCTGCAAAACCTGGACGAGGTCGCGTGGGAGTTCTTTGGCACCGAGCGGGCCAAGGAGATCATCCGCCAGAAGGTCACCGCGCTGTTTCCGGCCCATGAAGTCGAACAGTTCACTGAGCACTACTTTGGTCTGGTGCAGTTCTGGCGCAAGACCGAAGTCGAGCGAATCAAGGCCGCCAAAGCGCAGCGCGACGACCGCATCGCCGCGCGCGCGGCGGGTACGGAACCGGCAGCCGACCGCGATGTCGATGCGGGCGCCGGCCGCAAGAAGAAGGCGGCCAAGCCCAAGGCCGCGGATTGATGAAGACCAATGCCAAATGGTGGTCGCCGCGGCTGCGCCAGGACGTCAACGTGGCGCGTTGGGGTTCGGCCGGCCGACCGGTGCTGCTGTTCCCGACTGCAGGCGGCGACGCCGACGAGTGCGAACGGTTTGAACTCATCAAGGCGCTGCAGCCGCTGCTCGACAGTCGGCGGGTCCGCGTGTACTCGTGTGACTCGGTTGGCGGCAAGACACTGCTCGATCCAAGCGAAAAACCGGCCCAAAAAGCGCACATGCAGAAGCAGTTCTTGGCCTACATCCGCCATGAACTGGTGCCCGCCGTGCGGACCGACTGCAATGACCCCAAGGTCACGCTGGTGTGCGCGGGAGCGTCGATCGGTGCCTACAACGCGCTGCTCGCCATCAGCAGTCACCCCGATGTATTCGACTACGCCATCTGCATGAGCGGCACCTATGACCTGGGCCGCTTCTTCCAGGGCTTTCATAATCAGGACCTGCACCTGGTGTCGCCGCTACACTACCTGGCCTACCTCGGCGAGTCCGAACTGCTGACCGCCCTGCGCCAGCGCTTCGTGCTGCTGGCGACCGGCGAGGGCAAGTGGGAAGCGCCTTGGGAGTCGTGGCAGGTCGCCAACCTGCTGGGCAAGAAAGGCATCCCAAATCGCGTTGACCCGTGGGGGCGCGAGGCGCACCACGACTGGGTCACATGGCGCGAGATGTTGCCCAAGTACCTCGACGAGTTGACTGCCCCTCAGAATTGACCGCACTTGCTGCGAACCGCTCCGCCGGAGGTTGCGATGCACGTAGTTTTCGTCGCCCCGTTTTTCATGGACACCACGCTGCGGTTCGTACGCGCCGTGGCCAACGAAGCAGGTGTGAGCTGCAGCCTGCTGACGCAAGAACCGGCCTACAAGGTGCCGGATGACCTGCGCCGCGCGCTGCTCGGATTCGCGCAGGTCGACAACGCGCTCGATACCCGCCAGATCGTGCTCGGCGCCAAGGCGCTGGAGCAGAAGCACGGCAAGGTGTCGCGGCTGTTCGGCGCGCTCGAGCACATTCAGGTCCAACTAGCCGAGGCGCGCGAAGTCATGGGCCTGCCCGGACTGCCTGCGGAGGCAGCGCGCAGCTTTCGCGACAAGGCGCGCATGAAGGATGTGCTCGGCGCGGCAGGGCTGCCCTGTGCGAAGCATCAGGAGGTGCGCTCCAGCGCCGATGCGTGGGCGTTTGCTCAGAAAGTCGGATATCCATTGGTGCTCAAGCCCCTGGCCGGCGCCGGATCCAAGACCACTTTTCGAGTCGACGACGACCGCCAGCTGGCAGAGGCGCTCTTGCAAGCCAGGCCCGGCGACCAAAACCCGGCCATCATTGAGCAGTTCGTAACCGGGCAGGAATATAGCTTCGAGACCGTGTGCATCCGCGGTGAACCGGTCTGGCACTCGCTGACGCGCTACCTGCCCAATCCGCTGGATGTCGTCCGCAATCCGTGGATTCAGTGGTGCGTGCTGTTGCCGCGCGAGGTCGATGCTCCGGCTTTCGAGGACATCACCCGGGTCGGGTACGCGACGGTCAAGGCCCTCGGCCAAACCACCGGCCTGACACACATGGAATGGTTTCGGCGGCCGGACGGGTCGGTGGCGGTGAGCGAAATCGCGGCACGTCCGCCAGGCGCCCAGATTTGCAGCTTGATGGGCTATGCCAACGACGTCGATTTTTACCAGTCGTGGGCCCACCTGATGGTCCGTGAGCAGTGGCCGGCGTTGCGGCGCAAGTACGCGGTGGGTGCGGCTTTCTTTCGCGGCCAGGGCCGCGGCCGCATCAAGGCCGTACACGGCATCGAAAAAGCGCAGCGCGAACTGGGCAAGCTGGTCATCGAATCCAAGCTGCCTCGCGTCGGCGCCACGCCGTCCAGTTCGTACGAGGGCGACGGCTACGCCATCGTGCGACACCCCGACACCCGCGTGGTCGAGTCAGCACTCAAGCGGCTGGTCGAAGTCGTGCGGGTCCAGGTTGGCTGAGCGCGCAGGCGCAACAACGAGAGCGAAACGACAATCTCATTCCGCAGCGCGCGCGTCGACTTGGCCGCGCTGTAGCGGTCGCCGGCCGCGACGCGTAGTGGCCAGAGGCCCGTCCCGGCCAACGACAGCCTCTGCGGGTGGCACGCGACCCGACAGCACGTCGGCCGGCGCCGGCAAGCCCTGACCGGTCATCACGTCAGCCAATGTCGTGGTGGCCGCCCAAGTGCACAGGGCATCGTTGAGCTTGGTCCAAGTCGGGTGCATCGGACAAGGATTGTTGGGATTGCAGGAACCCCAGCCGAACGCGCAATGCTTGGGATTGATGTCGTAGTCCGACGCCGACAGCACATCAAGAAAGCGAATAAACGTCGGCGGTTGCGCCAGCGCAAAGCCACCGCCATGGCCTTTGCGAGAAGTCAGCAGGTGGGCCACCACCATGCGCCGCAGCAGCTTGGACAGGTAGGGTGCGGGTACGCCGATCGCCCGGCCGAGGTCGCGGGCGCGCACCGAGTCGCCTTCGCGCAAATTGGCGATGTAGGTCATCGCGCGCAGGGCATATTCAGCGGTTTGTGGCAGGTGCATGGGCGGGCCCGGGCAGCGCGCCCTCAGCGGACGGGCAAGTCTATTGTGCAGGCGCAGCCTGTTCTCGGCAAGGCCGCCGGTGGTTCGGCTCAACGGCAACGTCTGGAATTGACACAATCCGAGCGCGCACATTCACTGAAATTGTCGGACAATTGCAATCGACCCGTGCCAACAAATCGCTGGCTGCGAGCCGCGAATCTCGCCGCAACGAAGAAGAACCTATTTGTTTCTCACACGGTTTGCGACTATGCGGGTCGACTCGTCACGATTCCATCGCGGCACGCTGCTCCGCAACCTGGGCAAAAAAGACGTCGAGGTCCATGGGTCGGCCAAACAGATACCCTTGCGCCTGGTGGCAGCCGTTAGCCAGCAAGTGCTGGCGCTGCATTTCGGTCTCGACGCCTTCTGCGACGGTTTCCAGGTTCAGCGTGCGCGCCATGCCAAGGACGGCGGTCGTCACCGTGCGACAAGCCTCGCTGGTCGCCAAGTCGCGGACAAACCGGCGGTCGACCTTGACCATGGTCACCGGCATCTCGATGAGGCGCGCGAGCGACGAGTACCCGGTGCCAAAGTCGTCCACCGCGATGCGCATACCCTGCTGCGCCAAGTCCTGCACGACATAATTGGCCTGCTCAATGTCGCGCATCAGCGCTGTCTCAGTGAGTTCGATAACGAATTTACAAGCATCCGCACCAACCCCGGCTACCCATTCGCGCAACTCGTTCGCCAGGCCTGCCGAAGCAAGCTGCCGTGCCGACACGTTGACGGCCAGGTACGGTGAGGTATCGCCCCACGCTTGCCGCCAGCGAGCTTGGACGCCGCAAGCCTGCCGCAGCACCCACGCGCCAATGGGCACGATTTCGCCCGTGCTCTCGGCGACCGGCACGAATTCGGCAGGTCCGATGTCACCGATCGCGCGCGACCACCGCAACAAAAGCTCGCCGCCGATGATTCTGCCGTCGGCCATCGACACGATGGGCTGCACCAGCAAGCTCAGTTCGCTGCGATCCAGAGCGCCGTGCAGGTCGCGGGCAATGCGAAGTCGAGCCTGCGCCGCGTCGCGCAAAGGCGAGGTATAGGCATGCCAGCGATCGCGGCCACGCTGTTTGGCGGCATACATCGCGGAATCAGCTTGCTGCATCACGGCTTCAGCATCAACGTGGCCTCTGCGACCCCATGCGATGCCCACGCATGCGCTCAGCGCCACCGTCGTTGCTTCGGTCACAATGGGCTCGCGCATCGCGGCCAGGATGCGGTTGGCCTGCTCGCCGACTGCTTCTGTGTCCAAAGCGTGCTCGATGACGACGACGAATTCGTCGCCAGCCAGTCGCGCCACGGTCTGGCCGCGTTGCGCACACGCTACCAGGCGGTCGGCAACGGTGCGCAGAATCAGGTCGCCAGTCGCGTGACCGTGCACGTCATTGACGAGTTTGAAGCCGTCCAAATCAATGAACATCACTGCAACCGGCGACCCCGACTGCTGCGCCCGCTCAAGCGCTTTGCCCAGGCGTTCGAACAGCAACTCGCGGTTGGGCAAACCAGTCAGCGCGTCGTGCGAAGCGCGCCGCCGCAGTTCCGTTTCCAAGCGCACGCGCTCGGTCATGTCGACAAGGGTATGCACGACGACGCGGGCGTGGCCCACTCGCGCCACCCGCAAGCTCATCAACAGGGATACAAACGACCCGTCGCGGCAGTAGCCGACCGCGTCCAGGCCGGCAGCCTCGCTGAGGGCACCGTTGGCTTCATCTGCCAGCAGCCGCACCAGGTTGTCGGCATGCTTGGCGCGCAGGTGTGGCGGGACCAGTTCCAACAGCGGCAGGTGGACGAGTTCGCCTTTGGGATAGCCAAAAAGCCCGTGCGCGCCGGAGTTGGCGGCGGCGATCCGGCCCCATTCGTCGCAAGCAATCAGGGCGGCGTGGCTGTTGTGCGCCATGGCATGAGCAATTGCCTCTGGATCAAGGCCATGCGGGAGCGAAGGGAACCGGCCGGTGACCATCGGGCTGCGCGGTGTCTTCGCGGCCTCGCCATAACGGCGAGGGATTTCCGGCGCTTGACTGCCGAAGTGCTGCAGCGTTTCAAAGGTACCGTCGGCGCGGCAGCGGGCCAGCCACGTATTGACGTGCGCGTGGTGGGTGTTGGCGTCCATGGTGACCCAGCCATAGGGGCCGAGCACGCGCGACCGCTCCAGCGCCTGGATAAGGTGCGTCGGGCTGGTCGAACCGCTGCGCTCAATGGCCTGTGCCAGGGCCTGTACGCAGACGTGCGTGCCAGCGCCAAAGTTGGTGGCGACGCCATTGCCGTGCGGCCACAGCCCGGCGACTTCAGGCAACTGCTGTAGCTGGCGCAAAAACGCCTGGTTCTCAGCACCGGGCAGGCTCATGAAGTAGGTGTTGCACGAGAATAGGCCCTGTCTGACTTCTGGCCGCAACTGACTCGCCATCACTTCATCGTAATGCCCCATCACGACGGCGACTTTGCCAGGCAAGCCCAGGTCGTGCAGTCGGTTCAGCAACCGAATCTGATCGGAACCCGCGAAGTACGGCACAAATACGTCGGCGCCCGTTCGTTCCAACTGGCCCAACATACGGTCCAACTCGGCCTGGTCGAAGTCCCACGGCAAGTAGACTTCGCCGACCGGTTCACCGCCCAGACGCAACAGCGACGACTTGGCGGCAGCAATCGAACCGCGTGGCCACTCGTAGTTGTGGCCAGCAAAGAACATTTTGCTGCCAAACCTGCGGGCCATGTACGGGATCATGCGATCGATCTGCTGGTTTGGCAGGGCCGCAAAGTGAAAAAAGAACCGCCCGCCGATGCTGCCCTCGTAAAAGGAGAAGTTCAGCAACGGGATGCCAATCGGTTCCGCCACCTGCGTGGCCACCGCAATTCGGGCGTGGGACATCAAGTTGCCGATGAGCGCACAGCAGCGCCGGCTCGCCAGATCCATGGCTGCCGGAACCGCCGTCTGCGGGTGCGTGCCGTCATCCGCGACGAGCAGTTCCAACTGCCGCCCGAGGACGCCGCCGGCGCTATTGATCAACGCACAGGCGACACGCGCAGCGTCAACGACGTCGCGCGCGTACAGACTCGCAAGACCGGTCAACGGCGCGAGCAGGCCAATTCGGATCGAATCGTCGCGATTGCCAGGGGTCGGAAGGGTCACAACTGCTCCGCGAAAGCGAACCAACACAGGGCCCAGTGTTTGTGCGGCATAGGAGCGCTAGCCACTCGCCCTGCCGCCTGGCGTCTCACAGCGCGCAAGCGGCGACCCGTATCGAGTCTGCAACCGCGTGGCCCTGCCGTCAAACGAGCGGCGCGCGAAGTGCGGTTGCTGCAGCCCGTCTCAGCCATCGAGCAGGTTGGACATGCCGAAAAGCCCATGCAGGTGGCTGGCCTTGGCCGCCGCCAGCCAGCGCGCGGCACGCAACGCACCAAGGGCAAACACTTTGCGATCGCGCGCTTCGTGGCGCACGGAGATGCGCTCGGCGGCCCAAGCGAACTGCACCTCGTGCTCGCCTACCACATCGCCCAGACGCAGCGCGTGCAGGCCAATCTCACCGCGCGGCCGCTCGCCGCACAGGCCGCTGCGCCCGTCGCGCCGCACATGGTTCAGGTCCTGGCCGCGCGCGTGGGCCACTGCATGCGCCAGCGTCAGGGCGGTGCCGGACGGCGCATCGCGCTTGTGCCGGTGATGGGCCTCGACAATTTCGACGTCGGCGTCCAAGCCGAGCACCCGCGCCGCACGGGCAGCGAGATCGGCGAGGAGCGCGACGCCAATCGAGAAATTGCTGGCCGCGAACACCAGGGTTCGCTCGGCGGCGGCGCGAACTGCCAGCTGATCCGCCGTGTTCAAGCCCGTGGTACCGAGCACCCACGGCACGTGATGCAGTGCGCACCAACCCGAGTTTGCCGCGATCGCCTCGCGCGCGGTGAAGTCCACCACGACGTCGAGTCCAGTCGGATCAACCGCGGCCAGTTCCGCACCGCCGGACTGCCCGGGCTCGACGATGCGTACCACCAGCACGAAGTCCTCGGACGCCGAGACAAGCTCGCAAACTGCGCCCCCCATGCGACCATGCGGCCCGAAAACGCCCACACGAAGCTTGTTTGTCATCGTCTACTCTCGCGCGAGGCCAAGCACCGTGACCTCGTTCTTGTCGTTGAAGAAGTGGCGCGCCCGACAGGCGTAGCTGGCCGCAGTGGCGCTGGCAACGGCGCGCTCGACCGCCGCCCAATCGGGGTCGCCCTTGAACTTGAGGTGGACCACGAACCAGCGCATGTAGCGCTGCCTACACCAGTTTTCCAGCAGCGCGCAACTGCGCTCCGGTGCAGCGATGACGTCGCACACCATGCCGGCGACAGGCGCAAGTGGCTGCCACGCAAACGCATCGCCCAGCACCGCCGTGACCAGGGGATCGGCCGACAATTCGGGCGTCAACGGGGCGCGATCGACGGCCGTGACAGCACAACCGAGGTTTCGCAGCACATGCGTCCAGCCGCCGGGACTGGCCCCCAAGTCGACAACAACGTCACCCGGTCGCACAGGTTCGCCCAGCCACGCCAAGGCTTCGCGCAGCTTGCGAAAGGCGCTGTTCGGCGCCGCCGGGTCATCGGCGGGCTCGGCCAGCCCGGCGACAAATGGGCTCGGCCATTGCAGCGCACCGCACTCGCTCACCAGCGGTGAATAGGACACCCACGCCGTATCCGGCGCTGTCAGGAGCACTTGCACAATGCGACCGGGTCCCGGCGCGGCCGCCCTGCCCGCTTGCCGACGGGCCAACGCTTGGTGAACTGCGTCGCGGACAAGCGCCGCGCGAGGCGCCCCAGCCGGTTGCGGCTGCCCTTTGAAGCGCCCGGGCACCATCGTGTGCACATGCCACCGACCGGGCCAGTCATCCCATGCCGCAGGCAGCAGTGTCACCACGGCTTCGGCCAGGCCGCGAACGCTAAGAGCCGCAATCGCTTGCACATCGGGAAGGACCTGCAACGCATACACGGGATTCCAGCGACGCAACGCTTCGGAGGTCGCTGGATCGGCGATGTGCGCGCGCAGCAGACCGGGCACCACCACCTCGGTCTGCGACAGGCCGACGCCAAGCCGCGCCAGTTCGATGCGTAGCGTGGCTTCGCAGCCGTGGCGGCACGAAAACAGCCAGGGCACGACGACGCCTCCGCGGGCCGGTCAGGCCGGCCGGTTCAGCGTGGCCAGTGCGGCTTGCAAGCGATCCAGCATCGCAGCTAGCTCGGCCTCGCCGACCGCGCCAACGCTCAGGCGGTACCAGTGGGGCGCGTGCGGCGCCCCAAAGGCCCGGAATGGCACCATCGCCAGACCGACCTCTTCGAGCAGCCAGGTGCGCACGTCGGCAGCGCTGTGAAACAGCCGCTTGCCCGCAGACCAGCCCTCGAGCGCGAATTCGGCCGACAGATAGATGGCACCTTGCGGCTCGAGCGCGCGCACCGGGTAACCCAACTCGGTCAACTGGGTCAGCCGCGTGAACAGCATCGCAAGCCGCACGCCAGCCGCGCCGCGGATGAAATTCAAATAGGCGTCGGTCGCGGGCACGTCTTCCAGCAGCCGTGCAGTCGCGAGTTGCTCGGCTTTTGGCGCCCATGCGCCGACATGGCCGAGCACCTTGTTCATCGCGTCGACCACCGGCGCCGGTCCGACCGTCCAGCCCACGCGCAATCCTGTTGCTGCAAAGCACTTGCTGATGCCGTCCACGTACACCGTGTAGTCGACCATCGCCGGCCGCAGTGACACGGGATCGGCATGGTGCACGTCACCAAATGTCAACATCCAGTAGATCTGGTCGTAGCACAGGAACAGCGGGCGCCGACCCTGGCGTTCGCGTTCGGCGTTTTCGGCCAGGATGGCGTCGCACAGCCCTGCAAGTGTTTGTGGGTCAATGCAAGTGCCCGACGGGTTGAGCGGCGAGTTGAGCACGACCAGGGCCGCGTCGTGCAAATGCGGCGTAATGGCGTCCAGCCGCGGAAAGAAGTTGTCCTCTGGCCCGACCTGAATCTCGACGGGTATGCCGCCCACCATGTGGGCGTAGTGGTTGTTGTTCCAGCTTGGCGCGCCGTACACCACCTTTTCGCCGGGGTTGACCACGGCGCGGTAGCACCCATACAGCACCGGCCGCGCGCCGCCAGCGATGAGGACGTTCTCGAGCTTGGGCTCCCAGCCCAGCCGCGCTTTGTACATGTGCTGGACGGCTTTGCGCAGTTCGGGGATACCATTGGCCGGCGGGTAGTTGGTGTGGCCTTCGCGCAGCGCGGCGGCGGTACCATGGAGTAGTCCATCGGGCAGCGGATAGTGCTTGGGGTCAAAGTCGCCAATGGTCAGGTTGCAGATCTGCTGACCCTGAGCGACCAAGGCCCGTACCTGCGCGGCGATGGCGAGAATAGACGACCCTTGCAACGACGACGCCATCGAGGCAACGCCGCTCGACAACCATTCGGAATTCATGGGGGACTCCGGAGAGTGCGCGAGCCGCCGTCCGGGATGCTGCGGCGGCGTGCGAGAATCAGTAGCGGTAGTGGTCTGGCTTGAACGGCCCTTGCACCGGCACGCCCAAGTACTCGGACTGCTTGTCGGTCAGCACCGTCAGTTTGGCGCCGAGCTTGCCCAGGTGCAGCCGCGCGACTTCTTCGTCCAAGTGCTTGGGCAGCACGTGCACTCCCAGCGCGAATGACTGCGTCCACAGCGCAATCTGCGCCAGGGTCTGGTTGGTGAAGCTGGACGACATCACAAAGCTCGGGTGCCCCGCCGCGCAACCCAGGTTGACCAATCGACCGCGCGCCAGCACGATCAGGGCCTTGCCTTCGGCGCCCGCTACGTTGTCGAAGTGAAACAGGTCGACTTGCGGCTTGACGTTTTCTTCACGCACGCCTGCGGTTGTCTC
This sequence comes from Pseudomonadota bacterium, assembly GCA_005792545.1. Lineage (GTDB taxonomy): Bacteria > Myxococcota_A > UBA9042 > UBA9042 > UBA9042 > SXRM01. Next base: position 13,292 of record SXRM01000300.1, read on the forward strand.
CAACCAGCGCATGTCGATTTCGCTATCGAAGTGACCGATATTACACAGGATCGCGTGATCCTTCATCGCCTTGAGGTGCTCACCGGTGACCACGTCACAACAGCCGGTAGCGGTGATCACGATGTCGGCGACCGGCGCCGCGTCTTCCATGGTGACGACGTCGTAGCCTTCCATTGAGGCTTGCAACGCGCAAATCGGGTCGATCTCGGTGATGAGGACTCGAGCGCCAAAGCCCTTCATCGACTGCGCGCAGCCCTTGCCGACGTCACCGTAGCCGCACACGACCGCAGTCTTGCCGGCCACCATCACGCCAGTCGCGC
>SXRM01000035.1 GCA_005792545.1 Pseudomonadota bacterium
CAACAGCTTGACCTGCATCCCGAGCGGCAAGTCGTCGACGTCGTCGAGCAGCAGCGTGCCGCGATTGGCCCGCTCGAACGCGCCCGCGCGCGACGACGTGGCGCCGGTAAACGCGCCCTTTTCGTGACCGAACAGCTCGCTTTCTGCCAGTTCAGTGGGAATCGCCCCGCACGGAATAGCCACGAACGGGCCTTTGCGGCGCAACCCAGCGTCGTGCAAAGCCCGAGCAACCACTTCTTTGCCCGTGCCCGTCTCGCCGGTAATCAACACCGGCAGGGTGTGTTCCGCAAAGATCTGCACGAGCTTGCAGACTTCCAGGATCGCTTGCGAGCGCCCGACGATGCCGTGGTTGGCCTCGCCGTTACCGAGCAGCGCGCGCAGGTCCTCGACCTGCCGGCGATACCCGCGCAACTCCGACAGGGTGCCGAGGCGATGCTCCAACTCTTGAAAATGAAAGGGCTTGGTCAGGTAGTCGGCCGCCCCTGCCTGCATGGCCTCGACGGCTGTCTTGACCGACCCATAGGCGGTCATCACGATGACGTCGACTTCGGGATGCTCCGCGCGCAGGTGGCGCAGCAGCGTCAGGCCATCCATGCCCGGCATGCGCAGGTCGCTGAGCACCACGTCCCAATGCCCGGCAGCGGCCTGTTCAAGCGCCTGGTAGCCGTTGTCGGCGGCGTCGGCGGGAAATCCGGCTTCGCGAAGCTGGCGTACAGTGGCTTCACGCACCAGTCGACCGTCATCGACGACTAGCACACGCAGGGGCTGTCTATGAGTATCAGTCACTTGTACTCGATTTGGGATGCAGGGGCAGCGTGATCGTCAATTGGGTGCCTTCGCCGATCTGGCTGGCGACGCCCAACTCGCCGCCATAGTCTTCGACGACTTGCCGGGTGATGGCAAGGCCGAGGCCGGTCCCTTCGCCGAGGGCCTTGGTCGTAAAGAACGGCTCGAAGATGTGGGCAAGGTCGGCGTCGGCGATCCCGCAGCCGCGATCCTGGACGTCGATGCGGACCCGCGACCCGAGCGATGCCAGCAACTTGACATCGACCCGTCCGCCTGGCGCGGTGGCGTCGACCGCGTTGTCGATGACGTTGGCCAGGGCTTCTGTCAACCGATTGGGGCACACCAGCAACTGGGTGAGCGCGGGCAACCGATTGGACAAAACCAACTCTACATTGCGCGTGCGCGCCTTGGGTTCGCAGACCCGCAGTGCATCCTGCACCAGTTCCAAGGCGTCGATGGGCGCGGGCTCAGTGGGCGTTTCACGCGCGAGCGTCAACAATCGGCTGGTTACTGACTCGATGCGGGCCACGCCCTCGGCCAGCAGTTCCATAATCTCAGCCGAAGCCTGTGGCGATCGTGTGGAGCCCTGGTGTAGCAGATCCACGCAACTCATCACCCCTTGCAACGGGTTGCGGATGGTGTGCGCGACGCCGGCAACCAGGGCACCGATCCGCGCCAAGCGCTCGCGCTCCGCCGCACGCGCCTGCTGCTCGCGTAGGCCGCGCTCGGCCTTGCGGATTCGGCCGACCAGCGCTGCAACCAGCAGCAACACTGTTAGACCCGCGCCCAGATGCGCAAGGCCCAAACCGGCGACGTAGATCGGCGACCGCCACAGCGCCGCTGCCGTCGGTGCCGCTGGGTTCAACACGCCGAAGTTCAACCCGTGGTGCGGCAGCAGCCCGGAGGCTTCAGCACCGGTCATGGCGACGTACAAGAGCGAGGCACCACCGGCGATCCAGACAGCGCGCTGCAGCGGCAAAACAATGGCCGCCAGCGACAGCTGCACCAATGACAACAGCACGAAGGGGTTTTCGGCGCCCCCGGCCAGGTGCAGACCAGCCAGCAGCGTGCCGACATCGACGCTAATCTGCAGCGCCAGCAGGTCTTCAATGACCCCTGTAGGCGTGGCGCTAGTCACGGTGGCGACGGCGCGCGAAAAGGCCAGGTTGGCCAGCGCGAGGCCCACCGCCAACGCGAGCAGCCTGCCGGTCTGGTCGGTGACGCCGGCCACACCCGCCAGCGAGACCAGCACGGCCATCGAGGCGGCCGCCCACCAGCGCAGGCGAATCATCCAAGCCACGCGATCCAGTTGCTCGCCAGGCGCAGTCTCGGGGCCGAAGGCTGCGGCGATGTCGCTGGGGTTGGCTATGCGAATCACTGCCATGGGTCAGCCGGGCGATAAGGGCAACGCCTGCCATTGCGCGGATCGGCGTACTGCGATTGCTCTGCACAATGCGGGCCAACCAACACCAGGTGGCGAAAGTGGTGACTGCAAAGCGGCAGCCAGGCGTCCCTACGGCTTCGAACGGGCCAAGCAGAGGCCATGGCCGGCGAATCCCAGCCACCAGTGCAGGTGACCTCTGCACCTGTTGGGGACCGGGCAGATACGTCGGCGGACCGGTGCCGGTTTTTCGGCAGATGATGAGCCCAGCACGGTCGGCAGACGCGGACGCCAGCGTTGAGTCACACGATTAGCCCCTGCCGAACTTCAGGGACGGGCCGCCGAATTTTCGGCTGGCCAGCGAAACGGAACACCGTCATACACTTGCTGGGCTGCAACGCCGGTGAAACCGGACACCGGAGTAGCTGGCTTAGTGCCGCGGGAGCCCAAAAACCGGCCGCGCCGGCAGGTCTGGGGGAACCTGTCGGCGCGGTATCTTGATCGGCCCCGAAGGAGCCGCGTCGGTCGACTACTTGGTCAGGGATTTCAGCCAAGCGGCCATGGCATCCAGGTCGGCCGGCGTGCCCTTGAACTTCTGCTTGTGCTTGACCTTTTCGCCTTTTTTGACCTTGGAGTCGATCTCGACTTCCTTGTTCAGCCAGCTTTTGAACCAGGCGACGTCGTGGTCCTTGCCGGTGCCCGACAGGTCAACGATCTTCTCCTTTTCTTCGGTCGCGGCGATGCCCTCGCTCTTGACCGTGTGGCATTTGGTGCATTTCTGCTCGGCGAAGAGCTCTTTGCCACCGGCCTGGGCGGTGGCGGGCAGCGCCAGCGCGACAACGGCGAACGCGGGCAGGATCGAGCGAAACATGATGGCCTCCTTGGGCTTGTGGTACAGCGGCTGCGCGGCCGCGGGGTTTGCAATCTCGGGCTGCCGCTGCGGGCGCCGGTCGGGGCCAAGGACCGTAGTCCCGTGCCCGTCCAATCCAGGTGCAAAATTCGCGCCAACCTCGCGCAGCGGCGCACCCCAAGTCCGTGCTGGGCTGCGCACCTTACCTCGCGGACGGCGGGCGCTGGCAACCTGTGGGGCAGCGACGAAGCCTTGGGCAACATCGGACGCTGGTGCAAGCCGTAGAAAAATGCTGCCGGGCGGTCTAGGCTCGTCGCATGACGACCTTTGCGTGGCCGATACCGACCCACCGCCTTGTCGCGCTGGCTGGGTGCGGCTTGGTACCCGCCGTGATTGCCGGTGCCTGGGCCCTGGTGGCCCACGATGCGCAGGCCAGCTTGCCGGCGGTCTCCGCGCTGGTGGCCTTGGACGTCGCCTTGTTGGTGGTCGCCATCGGCGATGCCGCCAGTCGTCGCAGCGTGCGCATCGAGGTCAGCCGCGATTGTCCGCCCGTGCTGTCGATCGGGCGCAGCAATTCCGTGCAACTGACTTTGACCCAAAGCCGCGGCGAGGTGCTCACTGTTTGGCTGCGCGACGACGCGGCCGCCGACATCGAGGTCGATGGCCTGCCCAAAACCGTGCAAATGGCGCCGGCAAGCCAAGCCGTCGTGCGCTATGCCTTCAAGCCGCTGTCGCGGGGCGAGCGCCAGTTGGGCCAGGTCTGGCTGCGCTGGTCGTCACGCATGGGGCTGTGGCAGCAGCAGCGTGGGTTCGCGCTTGAGCAGGCGGTACGGGTGTATCCCGACTTGATGGCCCTGCGGACGCGGCAGGCCTGGCTAGCGCCCGGTCGCGAGGCGGCGGCAGCGCGTGCCCACCGCCAGCGCGGCGGTCAAACCGAGTTCGAGCGCCTGCGCGACTATAACCAGGACGACGATGTGCGGCGCATTGACTGGCGGGCGACTGCGCGGCGTCGCGCCTTGATGGTGCGCGAATATCAGCTGGAGCGTGATCAGCGCATCGTGTTTGCGCTGGACATGGGCCGATGGATGACGGCGGAGTCCTTTGGTATCCCGATTTTCGACCGCGCGCTCAACGCGGCGCTGTGGTTGGGCCAGTTGGCTGTCCAGGCCGGCGACCAGGTGGGCCTGCTGGCGTACGACAGCCAACTGCGCACGTGGCTCGCGCCGCAGGGAGGGCCGGGCGCAATGCGAAGGTTGGTTCGGTCGGCGTTTGACCTGCATGCATCGCTCGTCGAGGCGGAGCATGAAATCGGTCTGGCAACCTTGCGCACGCGCCTGGCGAGGCGGTCGTTGGTTGTCCTGTTTACCCAGGTACTTGACCCGACCCGGCGCGACGAACTGGTGCGGGTGGTGCGCGGCCTGCAACCGCAGCATCTGCCGGTCGTGGTGTCCTTGCGTGACGAGTCGCTGGAGGCGCTGGCGACTGCCCAAGCCTGGACCGACCCGGACGCCCTGTATGTGCGCGGAGCGGCGGCCAGCCATGTCCTCGAGCGTGAGCGCATTGCCACTGACCTGCGGCAGGCCGGGGCAATCGTGGTGCACGAGCGCGCCGAGAACCTGAGCTCGGTGCTGGTGCAGCGCTATCTCGACGTCAAGGTTCGCCAGTTGTTGTGATCAGCCAGGCGATCGGTCAGGGGCGAGCCAGGGCCACCAGGTAGTCGCGCGGCCCCGGCACTGACTTGTGAGCAAGCACCCGCTCGCTCGCCAGCAGCGCCTCGGTTCCGGCATCGGCGCCGCGCAAGTGCAGCGCAATCAAGCCAGTTGTGGCAACCAGCGGCTTTGCGCGAGCCATCCACTCGGGCGCCGGCCACACCGCGCGAGCGTCGACGAGATCCAGCGCAGGTGGCAGTTCACAAGCGGCCACGGCGGCGCCCAGCGAGCGCTGGACGACGACCACGCGTTCACCCAACTCACATGCCACCGCCGCGACACGGATAAAGTCGGCGCGCAGTCGGCGCGGCTCCACGGCGAACACCCGCGCTTGCGGCCAGGCGAGCGCGTAAGTCAAGGCGGCAAGTCCCGCTCCGGCACCGATATCGCCGACCGAAAGGGGCGTCATGCCGAGTTGCCGCGCACAGTCAGCGACCACCAGGGCTTCGACGACATGCGCGCAGACGCCTGCCGGCGACGCATCGCCGACCAGATTGGTTGCGCGCGCACCGTCGGCAACCACCTCGCATAACCTTTGCAGCGGCTCGCGCCAGGCCGGCTCCCAGGCCATCCCGGCGCTCAGGCAGCGGTCTTGCAGGACGTCTAAGGCCGCCTGCGTCTCGGTCACGGGGCGCCTTGCGCAGCAGGCACTGCAGCCTTGGACTTCTCTTGCTCGGCGGCCGCGATGGCTTCGTCGATGGTCTTGCGGAACTCCTCGGCCTGCGGACCCAGCTTGACCGCGACGCGATCGCGCAGGGCCACCGCGTCAGCTTTGCGACCGCCCATCACGTACATCACAGCCAGGGTCGCCGCGGTCTGCGCGTCGGGCTTTTCCGCCGCCGCCTCTGGTTCCAAGACCGCAATGGCCTTTTGCAGCTGTTGTGCCTGCAGCCAGGTCTCGGCGAGATCCATGGGCGTGACCAGCTTGTCGTTCAGCGCGGCGCTGGCCACTTTGTCGGCGTCTGCCAACTTGCCCGCCCGCGCCAGCGCCACCAGCAGCAGCAGGGCCACCTTCTTGTCGGCAGGGCGCTTGTCGCGCAACTTGGCCAGCACGCTGGCTGCGCGCTCCGTCTGGTTGTCGGCGATTAGCAACTGCGCCTGCAAAAGCGCAATCTGCTCACTATCTTCGCCTGTCAGCAAGCCGTCCAGGGCGGCGATCGCCTCCTTGGTCTTGCCGCCCTCGGCCAGCAACTGGGCACGCAACAGGCCAATTGTGCGGTTGTCCGGGGCCTGAGCAAAGGCCTTTTCCATGAGCTCCAAGGCTTTGTCGCGCTTGCCGTCGGCGATCAGCGCCTGCACCCACGCCAGCGCAATGCGAGCGTCGTCCAGGGGCGCATCCACATCCTGCAGCACCTGGGCCGCGTCTGCGTGACGCTTGTGGGCGGTGTGCAGTTCGGCCAATAACAAGGCCGACTCGATCTCCTTGTGCGTCTGCACGGCCGAGCGCAGCAGGTTCTCGGCCGCCTGTTCCTCTTTGTCGATGAGGAGCAACTGCGCCTTGGAGGCACGGGCGCCGGTCGGCACCGGGTTCGCGTTGAGTGCCTCGTCAAGCAATGCAGCGATCTCTTTGCTCGCCGCCGGCCGCTGATCAACAGGCAAGGTCTGCAGGCGCCCCATCAGCACTTGCGCTTTGGTAACCACCGCCTCGGGCAAGCCCGGCGCTGCCGTCAGCGCTTCGTCGCAGCGCTGCAGGGCCTTGACGGGTTGGTCGTTGGCCATCGCCACCTCGGCCAGGAACAGCCGCGCCAGCGGGTCCTGCTGCTGACCCAGCGCCGCCTCGCAAGTGGCGATGCCCTGATCCGTCATGCGCTGGTCGAGCTGCGCGACCCCGCGTACGAAGCGCGCGGCTGCCAGGTCCGGCGCGATCGCTTCGGCCGCCGACAGGTCGCGATAAGCTGCCTGGTATTCGCTGCGCAGCCGCAGCACGTTGGCGCGCAGCACCAGCCACATCGCCGCAGCTTGCGCGTCGCTCACGGGCTTGGGCGCAGTCATGGCTGCAGCTTCCAGCGGCTCGAGCACCGTACCGTCGGCGAGCTTGAGGCCAAGGCGCGTCCGGCTTAGCAGCAGTGGCGTCTGCACGCCCGCGCCGTCCGTCACAAACTGGGCGGCAATGCCTTTGGTCTGCAGCAGTCCTTTGACGAGCCATGCGGCTTCGATCGGATGGACCGGCTGGGCCTTGCCTTCGCGCAGCGCCGACCACAGCTCTGCCGTGTTCAGCACCGCGTGCTTTCTGCGCTGGCCGAGCGCGACCCGTTGTAAGCCACCCGGCTTGACCAGGCCGCGCACAGCTTGGGTCAGGGCCGCGGCATCTTTGGCCTGGCTGGCATACTGCGCCATTGCAGCGTCGGCCGTGCCAGGCGCAATCGCGCGCTCACCGGTCAATTCGTGGGCGCGCATCACCGCGGAAAAGTCAGCCGCAGGTGCAGCCTGGGCCGGGGCCGACGCTGGGGCCGGCTTGTGCGCTGCCGTCCGCCACATCGCGGCAACGACCACCGCGGCCAGGGCAGCGACGCCCGCCAGCACGGCAAGCCAGGGCACGCGCCGCTGGGCTTGGGGCAGCGGCTCGAATTCGGGCGCCTGCGCGAGCACACCGTGACACTGCGGACACTTGCCAGTGTCGGGCGCGGCCTCGACAGCCCTGTCACAGCCGGGACAAAATCCTTTCACACCGCCTCCTTGGGCTTGCGCAGCGCCGGGGCATGGCGCTCCAGAAAACGCCGCAAGTCGCCCGGTTCGTCGGTGATGGCGCCATGCACCAGGTCGGCTTGCGCCCACTGCGCCGTGCGCTCCCAGTCGCGTACATCGTTGACGGTCCACGGCCACACGGGCCAATCGAGCGCTTTCCACCGCACCAGCTTGTCCGACGTCAATTGCCGAATCGGCGGGTGCACCTGGGCGATGGCATCTGTCGCCTGCGGCTGATTCAGCGCCCAGAAATCGGTCAGCGGGCGCTCGTCGATAAGGGCGGCGCGCTGCAGTTCCGGAGCTGCGTCGGCCAGCGCCGCCAGCGCCGGACTCGAAAAGCTCGAAACCACCACGCGACTGTGGAGCGCCGGGTCATGGCCAGCCAGCCGCAGGCGCCGGGCTACTGCTCGCGCCAGCTGTTCGATTCGGGCAAGCGCGGACCGCGCCGGCACCTTGAGCTCGACGTTGAGCACCATCCGCGTTGGCGCCCACCAGTCGAGCACGGTGTCGAGGTGTGCGATCGGCTGGGCGCGCAGGCCTTGCAGTTGAACAGTCATCTCGCGCAATTCGCGCCAGTCCAGCCGGCTGAGGCGCAAGGGCACGCCCGTGAGCCGCTTGAGCGACTCGTCGTGGAACAGGACCGGCTCGCCGTCCGCCGTCAACTGCACGTCGAATTCGACGCCGTCGGCGCCCTCGGCGCAGGCAATGCGCAGGGATTCCAAGGTGTTCTCGACTGCCTTGCGCGGGTAGCCGCGGTGACCCAGCACGATCATCGGACCGCCGACACCGCAGCGAGCGTGTGGATAAGCAACGATGAGCTCCCGGATGAACTATGCAACCGACGTGGGTGGCGATCCATGTTGCCGACGGCAAGCCCCGTTGCATGCCCACGACGCTCGGGCGTTCAGGCGCGATCTGCGTCAAACGTGATGAGTTCGGTCTGCAGCATCAAGAACAGCACGTGCAGCAACGCAAGGCGCTGCTGACGATTGGCAAAGCACTCTTCGTACGCTTGGCGCGGCGTCTCCGCGCTATGCAGCATCGTCACCGCTTTGGACTCGCGCGCCTGGAGCTTGAGCGAGGCCAGATTAATGAGCGGGTTCTTGACCTTGTGCAGTCGACGATCGAGCTTGTCCGAGAACATCGGCTCCAGCACCGCCAGGGACACGCGCTCGCGCACGCCCTCAGCGAGCACGGAAATCGGGTCGATGTCGAGCGGCACGATGTCTTGGGGCGGCTCGACGCCCTCGTAGAACGCGTAGGTGCCCGCGTCCCAGCCAAACGCGTCGATAAACTTGGCGCGCATCTGGCGCTCCAGAACCTGATAGAGCTGGAATGGCTTGATGAGGTTCAGGCCAATCAGCAGGTCCCCAAGGCGCGTGCCAGACTGCTTGCTGCGGGCAATCGCCATGTCGATGTCGACTTGGGAAACGTAGCCATTGGCCACCATGAACGGCCCAAGCAACTCCTGGTGCTGATTCGACGCAATGTACTGCGTGCGGCCACGTCGGAAGTAGATCGACTTGACGGCGTCGCCGCGGCGCAACTCCAGCGTCCCCGTGGTGCGATCCGCTGCGAGCTTGTACACCAATCGGACGAACACCCACTGCGACAATGGCCCGGACAGCGTCGGCGGCGGCCGCTGGTCCATCAGCACCGTGACCATCGCGTTGAGCTGCGTGACGGAGCGCATGGGCTGAAAGGAACCCTCGCCCACCGCCACGAAGTCATCCAGTGACGCCTGACCGGCGCGCAGCAACTGCTCCAGCCCGGTGGCAGTCATCGGGCCCAGTTCGGTACCGTCGGACAAGCGCACGCGAAATTCGCCGCGTTCGTTGGCGCGGACGACGCCGGCAACGCTGTAGCTTTGTGCTTCGCCACGGCCGTCAAAGGCCGGCACGGTGCCGCGGTCCGTCAACACTGCGCCGTCGACGACGTCGCTGTCGTGCGGCACGATGAATGCGGCATGCGAGTCGGTACGCGCATCTCTGTCGGAGCCGCGGACGGCCGGCACCCGCCCACTGGGTCGCGACCGGCCGGCACCCAAGATCTCGCCTGTGTTGCGGGACAGTTGTGGCTCAAAGGGCGTGCGGGCGTTCTCCGGCGCAAAGGGCGGCAGCGTCGGTTCGCGCACCTCAAAGGGCGGCAGCGTCGGTTCGCGCACCTCAAAAGGCGGTCGGGACGGCTCGACAACAGACACCGGAATGCGTTCGGAACTTCGCGACTTCGATGCGATCGCGCTGGCCCCTTCGACCACGGAAAAGTGGATGGGCGTCGCCGGTCGTCCGGGCGTGGCTGCGGCGCCAACGGCCGGCGCAGCGACAGCCAGTGCGGGGTCTCGGCGCACAACTGCTGGCGAGACAGCCACCTCCAATGCCAGATCGGAGGCTTCGTCGTCATCGGCTGCGATCGAGAGGCTAGCGTCGTGCCGCGCACCGCCGCCGAGGTCCGTGCCGGCCGCCCGGCGTATTGCGGAGATCTCCGCCGCCATGACTCGCTCGGGCTCCGGATCGGTGTGCGGCGAGTGTGCGCCGCTCTCATAGCCGAGTTCGTCCGTGTCCAGCTGGCCGCGGGGTGCGCTCTCGCGCGCTGCCTGTCCCGGTGCTACGACCGATTGGGGCGGGCGCACGGCGTGCTTGCCGGACGCAGTCCCAGCCACCATCGGGAAACCGAGGCGCGCCGTGGGCGCCTTTGCCGACACCGCTGCGGGCGCCGAAACTGGGCCGTCCACCTCTTCGGCATCCGTGGCGTCTGATTGGGCGTCTGCTTCTGACGCTCCGGCGGCCGCACCAGGACGTGGCTCCACTAGCGTAATGCGCAGCTTTTTCGGCCGCTTGGGCGGCGGCTCGGCGATACCGATCGAATCTGAACGCGGACCACGCGCCTTCAAGGCACGCGCCGCGGCTTCTAAGACGGCTTCTGGATCGTCGTCGATGTCGGCAGTGATTGCACCGGCGCGCTGAGCATCCAGCCGAACATCGTTGCTCGCTGGTGCTGCGGTCGGCGCTTCCACGCTGGCGACCGTCTGCGCCGCAGCGCTCGCGCGCTGTGGCACGGCGACCATGCTTGGCAGCGCAACCTGGGAGGCATGGTTTTGCTCGACTTGCTCGCGCAGCTTGCGCACTTGTTGGGGCGTGAACGACAGCGAATTAGATGCAGGCGAATAGGTGGGCAGTTGCGAATTGCGCTGCTGATTGGCTGCCGGGGGCTGCACAAGGCTATCTTGCTGTTGCAAGACAGTGGGCGAAGGCATTGCCGGCCTGGTCTGCGCAAGCGCGTCCGGAGCCCCTTGAGCGCCGGCAACCTGGTCCGAAATCCGACGCGGCGGCGCGGGTTCCGGCGGGGGGGCCACGACAGGTGGCGGCTCCGTACCCGTGCTCTGCCCCTTGGCGGGGTCGAACAGTTCGGTGAGAAACCGGGTCAGCGCGCTGCCCGAGACGTGCTGGCGCCTGTCGAACAACACCTGCTGGATGTCGTCGTGCATCGCGAGCGCCGTCGGATAGCGGTCCGCCGGCTCACGCGCCAACGCTTTGCGCAGCACATTGCGAAAGTCCTCGTCGATGTAGCTGTGCTTCTTGAATTTATGCTCGAGGCGCGCGTCGCGAATATTGACCAGTGTCTCCAGGTCCGTCTTGGCCAGGAACAGGCGTTTGAGCGTCAACGACTCGTACAGGATGATGCCGAGCGAAAAGATGTCGCTGCGGTGGTCGAATTGCCGGCCCGTGACCTGCTCCGGGCTCATGTAGCCGAGCTTGCCCTTGAGAACGCCGCTGCGGGTTGCGTTCTCGCGTTGACCGCCGGGCGGTGTCGCCCGCGCCACGCCAAAGTCCATGATCTTGACCTCGCCGCTCTCGGACAAGATCAGGTTCGACGGCGAGACGTCGCGGTGGATGATGTGCAGCGGCCTGCCATAGTGGTCGCGCGCGTTGTGGGCGTAGTGCAGGCCCTTTGCCGCTTCGGCGGCGATGTACAGGCAGATCTCGGGCGGAATTCGCTGCTGGGTCTGGGTCGCCCGCGACAGGACCTTGAACAGGTCATAGCCGGCGACGTACTCCATGGCGATGTAGAAGATGCCATCATTTTCGCCATTTTCGTAGACCTGGACGATGTTTGCGTGCTGCAGTACCGCGCAAAGGCGGGCCTCGGCCAGCAGCATGTCGATGAAGGTCTTGTTCTGGGCGAAGCTCGGCAGAATCTTCTTGATGACCACGGTCTTGGAGAAGCCGCCGACGCCTGCGACGCGCGCAAGCCACACTTCGGCCATGCCGCCCAGACCGATCCTGTCGATCATCTCGTAGCGGCCGAACATCGTGGTCAAGGACACCCCGCCGTCATTGCGACGCCGCCTGTGCGCGACACAAAACCGTCAATATCTCAAGGCCTTGGCGCACGCCCAATCGCCTGGGCGACCAGCGCCTTGTGCATACTACACCAAAACATGCGAGCGCATCACGGGCGGCCGGGTACGGTTCCTGAAACGGGGGCGATCGCTGGCATGGTACCCACACGGTCCTGGTAGATACTGCCGGCGGCTGAAGCCGCGGCCTATGGGTGCAAAGCCTTGCCTCCGCAAGGCTAGATCATCACAAGGGAAAATAGCCCGGCGCAGGCCGGGCTTCGTACAGCAAGCCTGCGGCTTAAGCCGCCGGGTCCAACCTGAACGCCATGCGTATTCACTGGTTCCACGCGCCTCGCCGTAGACCCCAAAGCGCGATCCGCACCCCGGGCGGCCGATTTGCTGGGGCGCGTCGTCCGGCTCGGCGCCGGCGCGCAAAACGGTGGAAGTCCGACGTCGCTTGCCGATAAGCAAGCCGGAACCTAGGCGGCTGCGCATAGTCGTGGCCATGCCACTGGCCGCCGGCCCAAAGCACCAACTGAAATTGTGTGTTCGCCGAATCGAACTAAGGGACTGGAAAACAATGGCTTGAACACTCTCTGCACAAGGCGGAGCCGCGAGTCGGCCTCCGAGGCCGCAAGCTGGCGACCCACGAAGCAAGCAAATGGGCCGGAGAAATGATTGAGCAAATCATTTCCAAGCCCTAATGACGCTCAAGTCCGCGCAGGTAGTGCGCAGCTGCGCTGCATGCTGCCTCGGTCGGCGTCGCTCCACTGGCGCTCGCGCGCAACCGTCCGCAAGTTGAGGGGTCGCCGCGACTCGGATCGCAGGCGCGAACGACTACCTCGGCGCAGGACGATTGACAGCCATAGGACATGGCGACGCCGATGACCACCGCAACAACATGCCACGCCGAAGGACGACGGCCGATAATCATGGATCGAGCGACTCTGGGACGGCTTCCCACGCGGCGATGTCCAGGCCAAACCCCGACACTGCGCGCAGACGCCGCGGCTGGTTGGTCATGACGCGCAACCGGCGCAAGCCCAGCGCGCGCAGGATCTGGGCGCCGATGCCGAATTCCTGAAAATCCATGGTGGCGCCAACAGTTGCCATCGGGGGCCACGGCCGCCCCTTGGTGCGCTCAATGTAGGTGCCAAGCACGTCTGCGAGGTTGGTGCCGTCGCGCTCGGCGTCCAAGTAGACGAGCGCCCCGCGGCCTTCGGCTGCGATGCGACGCAAGCAAGCTGAAAGACTGCGTTTTCCGCGCGAAAGCGTGAAGCCGAACACGTCCCCTAGCGGGTTGCCGCGGTGCACGCGCACGAGCACCGGCTCCTCGCCCGCGATGTCGCCGCATACCAGCGCCGCGTGCGTGCTGCCATCGACGAGCGAACGAAATATCACAATTTGAAAACTGCCAAACTCGGTCGAAAGCGTGCTCTGTGCCTCACGGACGACGACAGGCTCGCGTTGCAGTCGGTACTCGATCAGATCGGCGACCGTAACGACGGCGATGCCATGCTGCGCGCCGAAGTCCAGCAACGCCGGCAGGCGGCTCATCGCCCCGTCATCGCCCATCACCTCGCAGATGACGCCAGCGGGCGCCAGGCCAGCCAAGCGTGCCAGATCCACGCTGCCTTCGGTCTGCCCGCTGCGCACCAGCACGCCGCCTGGCCGCGCCCGCAGCGGATAGACATGGCCCGGAATGCGAAAATCCCGCGCGGTGGCACCCGGTGTCAGCGCCCGCAAGATGGTGTGGGCGCGCGCACGCGCCGAAATGCCCGAGCCTTGTGCGTCGACCGCGTCGATGCTGGCGGTAAACGCGGTCCCCAGCCGCGCTTCGTTTTGCGGCGCCATGGGTGGCAGTTCAAGCCTGTCGACGAGCGGCGCGTCCATGGCCAGACAGACCAGACCGCGACCGTGCTTTGCCATAAAGGCGATGGCCTCGGGCGTAACTCGCTCGGCCGCGATGACCAGGTCGCCTTCATTCTCGCGATCTTCGTCGTCAACCAGGATCACCATGCGACCGGCAGCGATGTCGGCGACGGCGTCGGCGATGGGCGCGATGCGCATGGCGGTACTCAACGGCGGGACCTCGGTGACTAGGGTTCTAGCGGGCGCAGCCGGCGCGGACAAGGCTCGCGCTGGGCCGCGGCCGCATACACTTCGGGTGCAGGACGTGCGATTCGTCGGCTGCGCACCACGACACCAGCCGGTGCGCCCGTTTCGGCGGCCGAGAGCGCAGCTTCCACATCATGCTGGTCGCCACAAAGCACGCAGTGCCCCTGCCCGGCCAGCTCGCTGGCAAACCGCAGGCGCACGACGCTGACTTCCGCTGCCTTGAGCGCCCGATCGACGGCCGCCAGGATCGAGGTCGGGCTGTGGCATTGCAGGATACCGAGCGACAGACCCTCTGTGGCTGCCTCGGAGCTTAGCTCCCCGACCAACGCAGCGCGCAATCGCGCATGCGCAAACGGCAGCAAGAGCGACTCCACCACGTCGCGACCCGCATCCAGGGTCGCGCGCGCAAGGGCCGTTTCGCTGCCGGCCAGGTCACCGCCAAAGACGATGAGAAAGCGACCGGGATCGATGTCGCCGGCGAAATAGACCGTAACTTCGGCCTCTTTTACCAGCGTGTCCAATGCACACAGGCCGGCAGGCACGTCAACCAGTTCCAGCGCGCACAGCGTTGGCGACGCCTTGGGGCCTGCTTGTCGGGCGTCGAGAGTGGTCAAATTCACCGCTTTCAGGTGCGCTAAGGGGATGTGCAGGAATTACTCGATCGCCCTGCCAAGCTGTGGAGCGGCGAGTCGGCTTGCAAAGACGCGAGCTTGCGGCCCGCGGAACAAGCAAACGCGCCCACTGGAAAATCGAGTAGATTTTTCACGGGCACTAAGTGTGGTTAGACGATGCGGAAATAGCCGTGTAGGGTGCACCGGCGTTGCTTGGTCCAAGTGCGGGCGTTGGTCAGCCCCTCGCCGGTGGTGCCGGCAATGGTCCACGCGGTGTAGCCTTCGCCGCGCAGGCCCAGGCCGGCGAAACTGGGCGCATTCTTGACAAAGATCGAGGTGTTGACGGCCTTGGCCATCCGGTCCAGGCGATCGATGGCCATCGAATGCATGGTCGCGGTGTGAAAGAACCCGTGCTCGACGCGCACTGCAGCGGCGATCGCCGCCTCCCAATCCGGCACGCGGAAGAAGCCGAGCACTGGCAGCAGCATCTCCAGTTGCACGAATGGGTGCGCTTCGTCGACTTCGGCGAAGGCCATGCGGCAATCGTCAGACACTTGGACGCCGATCTCGCGCAGGATGACACCGGCATTCTTGCCGACGAATTTGCGATTGACGTGGCCGTCTTCGATGAGGACTTTTTCCAGGGCCTGCAGCTCGCGGTCTTTGACCTCGTAGGCGCCGGCGGCAACCAATTCGCGCTTGAGGGCATCGGCGATTGAGGCGACCGCGACAATCTCCTTTTCCACAATGCACACGATGTTGTTGTCGAGGGACGCCCCGTCGATGATGTGGCGCGCGGCCATCTTTAGGTCTGCCGTCTCGTCGACGACGGCCGGAGGATTGCCGGGCCCAGCGCACACTGCGCGCTTGCCCGAATTGAGCGCGGCCTTGACCACCGGACCGCCGCCCGTGACCGCCAGCAGACGCACGCCGGGGTGCTTCATCACCGCGTTGGCGCTCTCGATCGAGGGCTCGGTGATCATGGTCATCAGGTTGTCGGGGGCGCCGGCCTGGACGCACGCCTCGTTGAGCATCTTGGTGTACCAGGCCAGCGTCCGCTTTGCGCTGGGATGGACATTGAAAACCACGGTGTTGCCGCCCGCGATCATCGAGATGCCGTTGTTCAAGATGGTCTCGGTGGCATTGGTGGTCGGCGTAATCGAGCCGATCACACCCAGCGAGCCGTACTCGTCGATCGTCAAGCCGTGATCGCCAGTGTGGGCCGCCGGTTGCAGGATCTCCATGCCGGGCGTCTTGAGCGCAACTAGACGGTTCTTTTCGATTTTGTCGGCCACCCGACCCAGGCCGGTCTCTTCGACGGCCCGCCGCGACATCTCTTCGAGGTTGCGCAGGGTAACCTGCCGCATGTTGTCGATGGCGCGGGCCCGAACGTGCACCGGCGTTCGCTTGAGCTGTTCATAGCTGTCGCGGGCCGCTTGCACGGCCGAGTCGATGTCGTCGAACAGCCCGTTGCGGCCGGCCTGGTTGCGCGGCGCTGAAATGGTCGGACCAGCGCCACCCGGACCCAGGCGGCGGACGACTTCAGCGACGATGGCGTTGATGCGGGCTTCGTCCATCTGCACTCCGATCTGCCGACAACGGCCGCCGCTCCATCCGGCTGCGCCCGACCTGTGAATCGCTTCACGGAGCCATCAGGGCGTGCCAACCGACCCGTACTACCTACGCGGCCTCCGGGTATTTCTCGAACACAGTCTTGCCACCGACTTCGACGGAATCGACAATTGCCATGATCACATGGTCAACCGGCCGGTCCTTGGTCGCAGCGGTCAAGCGAGCAGACGAACCGGCAGCGAACAGAACGACTTCGCCGTCGCCTGCGCCCACCGCATCGACAGCCACAATGGCCTTGCCGGTCGCGGCGTACGCGGCGTCGAGCTCGCGAACCACCAGCAACCGCAGTCCAGCCAGTTCGGGCTCTTTGCGCGTCGCCACGACCGTACCGACGACCTGACCGAGCAGCATGCTGACCTCCGCCAGCGCAGCGATGCGCCGTCGGAAAATGGATGCGATCTTGCAGATCTGCGGAGCCACCCCCAACGGCAGCTCGCAGGCGCGCCTGCGCGATCGTGCGCGGGACTAGACGATCTTGTTGTCGCTCTTGGCCGGGCCGCGGCCCAGGGGCAACACCAGATCCACGTTGGCGTGGGGGCGCGGAATGACGTGGACGGTCACCAACTCGCCGACGCGCTCAGCCTGGCGCTGGCCGGCTTCCACGGCGGCCTTAACTGCGGCGACGTCGCCGCGAACGATGGCGGTCACATAGCCGCCGCCGATCTTCTCAAAGCCGACCAATTCGACCTTGGCGGCCTTGACCATGGCGTCGGCCGCCTCGACCAGCGCGACGAAGCCGCGAGTCTCGATCATTCCCAGAGCGTCAGACATTGGAACTCCTTTGCTTGGACTACACTAGTTGGGTGGGGTTGGCGCGGCGGTTGAACCGCACACAGGTTGCGACACAGCTCGCTTTGCAGCGAAGCTCATTTTCCGGCGATGCCCTGCACACCCTCGAGCGCTGCGATCGCCGCGGCACGCGCTGAGTCGATTTCGCTCTCTGAGCCAGACATCCACAGGCGGCCAAACGCGCCAAACGGCCGCACTTCGACCAGCTTGACGTTGGCGGCCTTCTCGGCCTCGTTGGCAGCGTAGGCCGCGTAGCCAGCCGGCTCGGTTTCGAGGATGAACAGGCTGTCGCCCGGCAAAATCATCATCCCCTTGGAGTCGCGGTTGATGATCTGGGCCTGATAGGGCTCGATCGCGCGGATGACCTGATTGGTGGCAATGCGCGGCTTGATGCGCTGGTCCTCGGTGATGCCGAGGTCTTCCAGAATCGCCCGACCCGCGCTGCGCACCGCACCCTGGTCAGCGTCGTGGACCTCGAGCAACCCGAAAGCGCGCTCGACCACCTGAATCGCCGGCGCAACCGTAGTGGCTTTCAAAGCGACGTCAGTCACGCGATTGACCGCGATGCCCGGCGCAATTTCGACGTAGAGCGCGGCCATGTTCGGCAGCGGCAGAAAGCCCTTGGCCGTCTTGCCGATGAACGACGCCAGCTGCGGCTGCAAACTGTCCAGAACGATGAAGGTTCGAAGCGAGATGGCCATTGGCCCTCCGACAAGCAGGGCGCTGTTGTAGTCGATTTGGTGCGCGGGCGCTAGCCCTCGGCGTGGCAAACCAAGCCGCCGCCATACGCCCATCTGGTGGTCCGGGGCCGTCGTCGTGCAGACTTGGGGCCGGCCGTCCCCCCAAGGCATCGATGAACGCATTGTCGCATCTCAAGTCCCCATTCGCGCCAGGCGACAGCGTACGCCCAGGCCTGGTACTCGAGCGCCGAATCGCCAAAGGCGGTATGGGCGAGGTGTTCCTGGCGCAGGACCAGACGCTGAATCGCCGAGTGGCCGTCAAGGCCTTATACGCCAACGACGCCCCTACCGATGCGGCACGGCAGTTGTTGCTGGAGGCGCGCGCGCTCGCCCAGGTCGCGCACCCCAATGTGGTCGCCATCTACGCCGTCGGCGAGGCGCAGGGCGCGGTCTATCTGGAAATGGAGTACGTGGAGGGCCGGTCGCTGCGCGACCTCATCGAGCAAGGCCCCATCGCTCCGCACCAGATCGGCGCCTGGATCGCCCAGGTGGCTGCAGCGCTGGACGCGGCCCACGAATTGGGTGTGCTGCATTGCGACGTCAAGCCAGACAATATTTTGCTGCGCCAACAAACCGCCGACGGTCAAATGCAAGCGACGCTGGTCGATTTTGGGCTGGCGCGCTCGCGGGCGGACGGAACGACCGGCAAGCCAATTACGCACGGCACCAGGGCGTACCTGGCGCCAGAGCTTGCCCTGAGGGCGCCGTCCGCAAAAGCCGATATCTTCGCGCTGGCCGCGGTTGCCCATGAATGGATGTTTGGCGTTCCGCCAGAGCGGTGCAGCTGGATCGAGCCGGCGCGCATCGGTACCCGTGATCGGCCGGCCAGTGGGCTACCCCAGGCCGCGGTGGCGGCGCTCGCGCGGGCGTTGGACGCCGATCCGGAGGGCCGGCCTGATTCGGCTGGCGATTTTGCCGATGCGCTGTTGCGGGGCCTTGGTTTGGGTCATCTGCGCGACGGCAAAGGCGGACCTGACGCCGAAACGACGGCTCAACTGGCGATCCCGCTGTGCACTTTTGCGCAGACTAGTCAGCAATTGCGCGAGCTTGTCACAACGATTCTGGCGCTTTTGCCGGGGAGCTATCCGGCGGCGATGCTGCTGACGCTTGGCTGTGAGGTCCCGGCCGATCTGGTCGCGCAGTTGCGCGCCGAGGGCATGGCGTCGGGTGTAGACAGCGACCTGTGCCTGCGACCCGAGGTGGACCGCCAACCGCTGTTGAATCAGTTAGACAAGAAAACCCTACGCAACGTGATGGGGCGCACGGCAACGGCTGTCGAGCTCACCGGTCCCCGCAGTGAAGCGACGCGCGAGTTGGCGACTAGACTGTATATGTCGGCGCGACGAACTGAGGATGCCGCTCGGCTGGCCATGCAAAGCGCGCTCGCGGTCAAGGACGCTGGCCTGCGCCGCCACCACATCGCGCGGGCGGCGGCGCTCACCGCGACGGCCACCAACCCTCGCCACTGGCTGGAGGCGCTGCTGGTGCTGCTGCAGTGGGACATGACCTGCGGCTGGGTGGCGGCGGCGCGCCAGCCGCTAGCCGAAGCGCAGGGTCTGGTGGCGGACTGGCCGCTCGCCAGTGACGACCCGCTGCGACTGCGCTTGGAATTGGGTGCTGTCTGGGTCCAGCTTGGCTTGGGACAGACCGCAACGGCGAATGCTGCCCTGCAGCGGCTACAGGCGCGCGGCGGGCTGCCGGCAGAACACAGCGCCACGGCGGCGACCCTGCGCATGCGCGTGCTCTTGATGCAGGGTGAACTGGACAGCGCGGCGCGCTATGCGCGCAGTCAGCCCCCCAGGCCGGAGGGCATCGCCTGGTCAGAATTCTGGTCCATTGCAGCGCTATTGAGCGAGCACCGCGGCGACTTGGTTTTCGCCGATCATGCGCTGCACGTGGCGCAAACAGCGGCGATGGACGCGCGCGACGACATCGGCGTGGGTCGCGCCACACTCGCGCAGGCCGAAGTCCAGTATCGCCGCGGCCAGTTCGACACCGCGCTAGCCTTGGCCGAGTCGGCAGTCGATGTGCTGCGGCCGCGCGGCACGATGTCGCTGGGTGGCTATACGTGCGCCCTGCGCGGACAGATTCACGCGGCGCTGGGTGACGCCGCGCAAGCGACGTTGTGGTTGTCGCGGGCGGAAACGGCGTTCTCTGCGCTCGGGCTGCACGCGGCGCGCGGCGCGGCTCTATCCTCACTAGCGCAGGTCGCCGAGCGGTCCAATGCTGCCGCCGCGCAAGCCAGCATTCGCGTGGAGTTGGCAAGGCTGACGCAGCGCAGCGGGCGAGACCTGTTGCCCGCTACGGCGCTTGACCGGGTTGTGTTCGCGTTTTTTGCCTGAGGGCGACTGCGTCCGACGTTGCTGTGCCTTGACCTTTGTGATGCTGGCCCTTAGCGTAGCGGCCCGCGGGCGCGTTCGGGCGGCCGCCCGACAGGATTGATATGGCCAGCAGCCTGCCCTTCGGCGCTGTCGAATTTGCTGCCAATCCGGAGCCGCGGTGCCCCTGCGTGCTGGTGCTGGATGTGTCCGCTTCGATGGCCGGCACGCGACTGCAAGAACTGCAACGCGGCCTGCAGCAATTTCGCGACGAACTGGGCGGCGACCCGCTGGCGCGCAAGCGCGTAGAGTTGGCGATCATCACCTTTGGCGGCAGCTGCCGGCTGGCGTGCGACTTTGCTGCGGTCGAACACTTTGAGCCGCCGCGCTTGCAGGCTGACGGCCTGACGCCGATGGGCGCCGCGGTACAGATGGCGCTCGATCTGGTGCGCACGCGCAAGCAGGTGTACCGCGACAACGGTGTCGCCTACTACCGGCCGTGGATCTTCTTGCTGACCGACGGCGAGCCGAACGACGACTGGCACGCTGCCTGCGTAGCCGTGCGTGAAACTGAGGCAAGCCGCCAGGCTGCTTTTTTCGCGGTCGGTGTCGGTGAAGCCAATTTCGAGGTGCTACGCCAGGTCTCGATTCGCCAGCCGCTGCAGCTGCGCGGCTTGATGTTCCGCGAAATGTTCCAGTGGCTGTCCAATTCACTTAAGTCCGTGTCGCACTCCGGCGTGGCGGACGAGATTCCGCTGCAAAATCCTGCCAGTCCAGAGGGTTGGGCCCGCATCTGAGGTTGCCCGGCCAACTTCGGCCGGCTGCAAGGCGCGCGATGTGGCGCGGCCTGAACCCGCTCCCGCCCCTCTACCCCGAGTGTCCTTGGCTGAAATCGCCGACCCCATGAACCAGTACATCCCGGACGTTGTCCGCGGCGCAGCCAGCGCACGTACGCGTCAGGCGCTTGCCAAGCCACGGGCGCAATTTGCCGTACTGCGAGGCCAGGCCGCAGGCAGTCGCAAAAGCGAAGGCAACTGCGATGATGCGGTAGCCTGCGCCGACCTGCGCGTCGGTCGTCGCACTGTGTGGGTTTGCGCGATCGCCGACGGTGCCGGCAGCGCGGAGTGGGGCGGCGAAGGCGCACGTCTGGCAGTCGAAGCGGCAATTCAAGCGGCCGCCGCAGAGCGCCTGCCGACTGTCGATGGCGGACGCATCTTGCACGCCGTGCGGTCCAAGCTGCAGCAAGCCGCGGCCCGCAAGAAAGGCGTCATTCGGCAGCTGTCGACCACGATGACGCTGGTCGTTGCCGACCCGACTCGCACGGTGGTGGTCAGCGTCGGCGACGGCGCAATGGTGTATCGCACAGGCCCAAGCGAGCCCTGGCAGGTGGGTGCGTGGCCGATGCGCGGCGAGTATGCCAACTCGACGCAATTCGTGACCGATGACGAGATCGTGTTTAGCCAGGCGGAATTGCCGGCTGCGCAGGCCATCGCGGTCATGACCGATGGGCTCACGCCGCTCACGCTGGACCTCGAGCGCCGCGAGGCCTTCGCGCCGTTCTTCGACAACGTCGCCCAAGAGATGCAAGTCCGCGATGTCGGCGAATTGACGCCGCACCTGGAGGCCTTGCTGCGCTCGCCGCGCGTGACCGACCGTACCGACGACGACGTCACCCTGGTCTTCGCCGTACGCAAAGGGCGCGCCGGCGCCCGCACCCGCTAGACATGCGCCTGCACGACGGCCGCCAGTGGATCCGCCTGACCGACGAAATCGGCCGCGGCGGTGAAGGCACGGTCCTTGCGGTCGAGGGCCAACCGGACCGCGTGGCCAAGGTCTATGCCAGCGCGCCTGATCCGGAGCGGTGCGAAAAGCTGCGCTGCATGGTCGCGTTGCTGCAAGAAGCGCCGACGCTGGGCGAGCACTGCGCGTGGCCCGAGCGTTTGCTGACGGACGACACCGGTCAACTGCGCGGCTTCCTGATGCGGCGCTTGCACGACCAGCGGCCAGTTCACGAGCTGTACAGCCCCGAAGAACGTAAGCGCACCTATCCCAAGGCCAGTTGGGAGACGCTCGCCCGAGCGGCGGCTGGCTGCGCGCGCATGTTCGCGGCGCTGCACGACCACGGCGTGGTGGTCGGCGACGTCAATGAGCGCAACGTGTTGGTCGCAGGCGACGGTTCGCTGCAGCTGGTGGACTGCGACTCCTTCCAGATCGCGCTTGAAGGCCGCACCTACCTGACGGGCGTCGGCGTCGTCGACTACACGCCGCCCGAGCTGCAGGGCGCAGACTTCCGCACGGTTGTCCGCAACGAGAATCACGACCGTTTTGGCCTTGCCGTCCTGCTGTTCAAGCTGGTGTTCATGGGTCGCCACCCGTTTTCGGGCGGTGCGACCGGCGATATGGCAGCGGCCATCGCGGCCTGTCAGTACGACTACCCGGATGTGGCACAGCGACTCAAGCACCTGCTGCCGATGGCGGCCGTGCCCGGGTCGCTGCGGGCCCTGTTCGAGCAGGCGTTTGGCGACCCGGAAGAACAGGGTGACCGACCCGACGCCCACACCTGGGCCGTCGAACTCGACGCCATGGCCACGGCGCTGGAGCCTTGCGCCATCGACGGGATGCATCGCGTCCCGCCCACGCTGTCGCGCTGCCCGTGGTGCCTCATCGAGGCGACGCTGCACTACGCGTACTTCTTGCGCGAAGACGGCGACCGCTATGTCTCGACCTGGTCACCACGTGCAGAGCAACTTCAGTGGCTGCGAACGTCCATGACCTGCACGGCCGGACCGCCGGAGCCCTCCTCGCTGCAAGCGCCGGAGAACATCGATCGCGCAGTGCAGATGGCAAGACGGGTAGCCAACCTGGGCCCGCCGCCGCACCGCGACAGCTGGCACGTGCGCGTCGTCGGCAATCTGGCCGTGCTCGGCGCGACGGCCCTGTGGTCGCTGGGTGAACAGCGGCCGGCGACGGCCCTGGCGGTGGCCGGCTTGTCGCTGTGGGGCATGGGCAGCGCGTGGTCGTGGTGGGCGCGGCGGCCGTGGCTCGATCGCCTTGCGGCGATGGAACAACTGCACGGCGCAGTGCTGTCGGGCGCCGACGCCTGGCTGGCTGAGGCCCACCAGCGGCGCATCCGCGACCGCCAACTGCTGGCCGCTTTTGAAGAGCTTTGCGAGCGCCACGACGCCATCGTGCGCTATCGACTGGGGGAGTGGGATCGGCTGTCGGCCGACGCCATTGACGATGCCATCCGACCGCAACTGGAAGCGACGAGCGTCGAGGACGCTGACTTGCCCACGGTCATTACTGCCGAACGGCGGCGGACACTGCTAATTCGCGGCCTGGTGTCGGCCGCCGACATCGAGCGCCACCGGTTGGTGGGTCTGCCAGGCCTGACCGCCCCGGTCATCGACGCCCTGGTCCAGTGGCGGCAGTCGTTGGAGACCCAGCTGGGCGGGCGGCGCCGGCCGCATCCCAAGCCCGAGCAGTTCGCAGCTATCGACCTGAACTGCACAGTGATGCAGACCGAGCTCGAGGACCAGCTGGCGGCAGTGATTGCCGAGCGCCAGGCTGCGGCGCAGGTGGCGCAAGCAGCGCTGGATGCGATTCTGCTTGCATACTGCGAAAACACCGACACGCTGGCGAACGAGGGCGAGAACCTGTGGCGGGCGCTGCGTCACTATTCATCCTGACCGAGGGCCAAAGCCGTCGGTCAGGACTCGCTAGCTGGGAGGGTCGCCAGCTCGCGTCCAGTGTGGCCGACTCGGGGCTCCGTCGGGGATATGATCGTGTAGTTTGGTCACTGTTTGTAGAATAGCGCTTACCTATCAATAGCCTGCGATGACGGCTTGCACCTGCATTGGGCGCCACCCCGGCTTTGACAAACCTGCGCGCGGTGGTCTACACCGCGGCCGGCTGACTTGGAGTCCTCAGTGCGTTTCCTGTTGACCAATGACGACGGCATCCACGCGCCGGGCCTGCACGTGTTGGCACGGGTCGCGGCCAAGCTGGGCGAAGTCGTGGTGGTGGCGCCCGATACCGAGCGCTCGGGCGTGTCACACGCGATTACGCTGTACAAGCCGCTGCGGCTGCGCGAATTCCAGCCGGGCTGGCTGGCGTGCGACGGTACGCCGACCGATTGCATCTACCTGGCGCTACACCATCTGAACCTGCAGCCCGACGTGGTGCTATCTGGCATCAATCCGGGCCCGAACCTCGGCCACGACGTGCTGTATTCAGGCACGGTGGCGGGGGCACTCGAGGGCGCGCATTGGCGGGTGCCGAGCCTGGCGATCTCACACTGCACGTCGAGCGAGGACCGCATGGCCGAGCTTGAGCCGCTGCTCGACCAGATGCTACCGATGTTGCTTCGTGTGGCGCAGTCGCAGGCTGGCGCAGTCAACGTCAACCTGCCGCCCATTGATCGCGGCCCTTGGCGTGGTATTCGCGCGGCTCGCATGGGCCATCGGCTGTACGCCAACGAGGTCATTGCCCGCAACGATCCGCGCGGTCGAGCCTACTACTGGATCGGCGGCGCCGACGTGAAAATGCCCGATATAGAGGGCAGCGACTGCAACGCCGTCCGCGACGGCTACGTGTCGGTGACGCCGCTCGGGGACGATCTGACGCGCCACCGCGAGCTGGAGCGGGTCGCCGACCTGCTCGCCAGCCCCTGACCAAGCGAGGAAAAGCCATGCCTGTACAGCAGTTCACGCATCTGGTCCGCAATGTGCCGGATTTTCCCAAGCCGGGCATCCAGTTCAAGGACATCACGCCGCTGTTGCAGCACGGGCCAGGCCTGCGCGCCGCGATCGACGACATGGTCGCTGCAACGGCCGACATCGACTGGCAGGTCGCGGTGGGCATTGAGTCGCGGGGCTTCTTGTTCGCGTCCGCGCTGGCGTACGCGACCGGGCGCGGCGTGTCGCTGGTGCGCAAACCGGGCAAGCTGCCAGCCGAAAAAGTTCGTTTGGAGTACGCCCTGGAGTACGGCAGCGACGCCATTGAGATCCACGCCGATGCGGTGACGCCAGGCCAGCGCGTGCTGATTGTCGACGACGTGCTGGCCACCGGTGGAACCGCGCGCGCGGCCGCCGATCTGGTCAAGCGCATTGGCGGTAGCGTGACGGGCTACGTGTTTCTGGCTGAGCTCGGCTTCCTCAATGGCCGCAGCAAGTTGACCGATGCAGCCGTGCGCTCGCTTTTGGTGTGGTAGCAGGGCGAAATTCGGTCGTTGACACCTGCGCCGGTTAGGCGTACACCCCAACTCCCTTTGCAGGGTCTGGGAGCCGATGAGCCAGTTCGAGGTCATTCGCGATGTTGGCGAAACATTGAAGGAACTCCTCAAGGAGACCTTCAAGTCCAACGGCTTTACGACGGTGAGCGTCTCGACCGACCGACCCAAGAAGGACAACATCAAGAACCTGCCGATGGTGAACGCCTTTTTGTTTCACATCGGCTTTCACGGCAACTACCGCGAGCGCACCGAGTCGCTGGTGTCGACCCACGACAAGACCGGCAATGTCGTCGAGTTCTTTCGCGACGCTCCCGTCTACCTGAACGCGCACTTCTGCGTGTCGGTGTGGGGCAATTCACCTGGCGAAGAAAATCTGCTGCTCGGCCTGGTGGTCAAGACCTTCTTGGAGAACACCATCGTCACGGGCGAGCTGCTCAAGGGCGACTCGTTCTACCCGGACGATAAACTGAACATTTACCCGAACTTGACCTCCGACCACAACGACACCATGTCGTTCTGGCGGTCGATGAACGAAGAAATGCGACCCGCGCTGTTCTACTTCGTGCGCTTTCGTGTCGAGTCCGACCGGCGCAGCAGCGAAGTCCGGCGCGTCATCGGTCGCGAGATCGCGGTGCAGCGCTAACCAGGCGCCGCCGCGACACCAGATCGCACGCGAACCGCCAGCCCGTTGCGCACGGGCAACAAGGCGTTTCGGTGTGCACCAACGTGGGCCGCAAGCCCGCGCAATGGCTGGTCGACTGCTTCTGGCAAGGCGTCAGGGGGGTCGGCAGCCGCGCCACTGTCGCACGTCGCAACCAGGCAAAAGAGCTCTTTTTGAGTTCGTGCACTGGCCGGACGGTGAAGCGGGTGGCATTTCAGGTGGAGTTTCAACAACATGGCAACGACGTACCTGTCTCCTGGCGTCTATGTGGAAGAAGTCGATCGCGGCACCAAGCCGCTCGAAATGGTCGGCACCAGCACCGTCGCATTCCTCGGCGAAGCGACCGTCGGCCCCGTCAATGAGCCCATCTTTTGCACCAACTGGTCGCAGTTCACCAAGCACTTCGGCGACTTCCAGAACTCGGAGTACCTCGCCCACGCGGTCTACGGCTTCTTCAACAACGGCGGCGCCCGCGCCTACGTCATCAACGTCGGCAACTGGGACGAGATCAGCAAGGCCCCGCCGGCCGACGGCAAGCCCAAGCTCGCCAGCAAGGCGGCGCTGTACATCGGCACCGACAACGGCCCCGGCACCCGCACCGGCCTCAAGGCCTTGGAAGACGTGGACGACGTCAACATCGTCGCCGCCCCCGGCCAGACCGACCCGGTGATCCAGGACGCCGTGCTCAGCCACTGCGAGAACATGCGCTACCGCTTCGCCGTGCTCGACAGCCCGGAGGTCATCGAGAAGGGCGGCGTCGACAAGCTGCCCAAGCCGCGCGACAGCAAGTACGGCGCGTACTACTTCCCCTGGGTTGAAGTGTACGACCCCTTCAAGGGCAACATCTTCATGCCGCCGTCCGGCTACATGTGCGGCATCTACGCCCGCAGCGACTCCGAGCGCGGCGTGCACAAGGCTCCCGCCAACGAAATCGTCCGCGGCGCGATTGGCCTCAAGTACAACATCACCCGCGGCGAACAGGACCTGCTCAACCCCAAGGGCATCAACTGCATCCGCACCTTCCCCAACCGCGGCATCCGCGTGTGGGGCGCGCGCACGATCAGCTCCGATGCCTCGTGGCGTTACGTCAACGTCCGCCGCTTGTTCAACATGGTCGAGCAGTCGATCGAGTTGGGCACCCAGTGGGTGGTGTTCGAGCCGAACGACCACCGGCTGTGGAAGCGCGTGACCCGCGACATCGGCGCCTTCCTGCTCCGCCTGTGGCGCCAGGGCGCCCTATTCGGCAAGACCCCGGAAGAGGCCTTCTTCGTCAAGTGCGACGATGAGACCAATCCGCCCGAGGTGATCGACGCCGGCCAGATGATCTGCGAAATCGGCATGTGCCCGGTGAAGCCCGCGGAATTTGTCATCTTCCGCATCGGCCAGATGCCGGCCGGTGGTGACGTTTCCGAGTAGTTCGCCAAAGCTAGCTCACGCTGCCGCCCGCTCCGAGGTCACTTGGGGCGGGCGGTGGTGTTTTTGGCGGTCGACGACAGCTGACCGGGTCGCAGGCACTGAATTGATGGCCGTTTTGCTGGCTGCCTCATGGATCAAGGCCGTGTGACAGCAACGCCTTCGCGGGCTACACTGAGGCCGCCGCAAGCCCGTCGCTTGCGCGGGGTCGCATGAACGTCGTGGTCATCGGCAGCGGATACGTCGGGCTGGTCGCGGGGGCGTGCTTTGCCCACAGCGGTAACGTGGTAACTTGCGTCGACATCGACGCTGGCAAGGTCGATCGCCTGCGCAAAGGTGAACTGCCCATCTACGAGCCAGGCCTGGATCGCGTGGTGCTCGACAACGTCGCTGCGGGCCGGCTGTCGTTCACGACCGAGGGGTCCGAGGCTGTCGCGACCGCCGATGCGGTGTTCATTGCGGTCGGCACGCCGCCCCAAGAAGACGGCTCTGCGGATCTGAGCCACGTGCTCGCCGTGGCCGCCGATGTGGCCAAGCACGTGCAGGGATTCACGGTCGTTATCCTCAAATCGACAGTGCCCATCGGAACTTGCGACAAGGTCGCCGCAATTCTGCGCGAGCGCGCTGAGGTCCGCCAGGGTGTGCACACCATCGTGGTGTCCAATCCAGAATTCCTCAAAGAGGGCGCCGCGCTCGACGACTTCATGCACCCCGATCGCGTGGTCATCGGCACCGACAGCGACCGCGCGCGCGCCGTCATGGGCGAGTTGTACGCGCCGTTCGTCGAGCGTTCTGAGCAGCTGCTGTTCATGGACATTCGCTCGGCGGAGCTGACCAAATACGCGGCCAA